>CAZNSK010000184.1:0-11251 GCA_964575505.1 uncultured Phaeodactylibacter sp. | reverse complement strand
GCGCACAAAATAACTTCGCCTATTCTAGGTAACTTATTACTGCGCGACCCCTTACAATGCAAACTGCAAAGTCAGCCCGACCTGAAAGTGGAACGTCGTGGTGGGCGTTATGCGCTCTTCAAAGGCTTCAACGGGGTCCTCTATGTTAGCGGGCGGGTCATCCCTGCGTACCAGATGGCGGGCGCTGCCGCCGATGAGGTAGGTGCCACGTGCATCAATCATCAGTTCGGGCCAGGAGCTGATGCGGGCTTGTACCCCCGCGCCTACCCCGGCGCTGAAGGTGTTGTCGTTGAGCTCAGGGTAGGCTTCGATGAGGTCCTCTTCATCTTCATCAAAAAGCTGTACATACCGGGTCCGCGTGTAGGGGCGTTTCCAGCCGATCAGCCCATCTGCATAAGGCTGGAGGAAGAAATGGGTAAACGGCTTAAACCGGAGCAGGAAGTGCCCCAGCAGCATGTTGGTGTGGGTCCGCAGCTCGTAGTCTTCGGGAAAGCCATTCTGAGTCGTAGTGAACCCAACCGTTTCCCGGTCGAACCGGACCACGGCAATATCGACACCGGCAAAGATTGGCCGGCCAGCGCCGCACTGAAAAAGCACTTGGCCGCCCCCGCCGGTGCCATTTGCCGAAAGGGCGTTGCGGAACCCCTCTACCGGGTAGAGCCCGGCGAAGCTGCCCCCAATTTGCATATAAAGGGGGTAGCGTTCCGGGCCCGGATCCTGCGCCGGGAGCAGCAGCGCCAATCCAAGGGTGAACCAAGCGGTGAGCAACAAGTATTGATACATAGGGCTAATGCGATTTTCTGCCTTGTCGAAACGCGGAAGGCCCGGCATCGGTTGCCCGCGACGGCGCCATCTTTTGGCAAATTGCCATCATACGGGGCGGGCCACGCCGCATTTAAGCATTACATTTTAAGCAAAAGGGCAATAAAATTTGTGATAAAAGCGGATTAATAAATAATTTACAGCGGGAAATGGTGACCTCTCTCAGAAATCACCGTCCCATTAAGGTAACTCCCGACCAAAAAAACTAAATTTATCCTATTCAAAACAACACCAAACCGAAAACCTCTATGAAGTTTGAGATTTTTCAGAGCGAGAATAATGAGAAGTACTACTTCCGGCTCAAAGCTAAAAACGGACAAGTCATTCTCTCCAGCCAGGGCTATGCAAATAAGTCGGGTGCCAAAAACGGCATCGAAAGCGTCCGTAAAAATTCAGCCAAAGACGATTGCTTTGAACGCAAGGAAGCTTCCAATGGCAAATTCCACTTTAACTTGCTGGCTATGAACAAGCAGATTATCGGCAGCAGCCAGATGTATGCTTCCAAGTCGGGTATGGAGAAGGGCGTGGAGTCTGTCAAGAGCAACGCTCCGGAAGCCACTGTAGAAGATTTGACCGTAGAGGCCTAGAGCACGCCTCTGCCCTTACAAGCAGGAAAGCTTTCGCACAGGCCCGCCTTGCGAAAGCTTTTTCTTTTCCATTAAGAACAGCAAGCCATGCCCGCACCTACTCAACGCATCAATGCCTGGTCGAGCCCGCGCAATATCAGCACTGCCCTCATGTATGCCTTTCGGCAGCGCACAGATACCACCGTTGTAGACGAGCCGCTCTACGCCCATTACCTCGCCAACAGGAAAACAGCAGCCAGGCACCCGGCAGCCTCCACCATCCTCGCCAGCCAATCCTGCGATGATGCCGAAGTAGTACAACAGGTGCTCCTGGCGCCTTACACTACGCCTGTGGCTTTTTTTAAGCAGATGACCCACCACCTGATCGAACTGGAGGAGTCGTTCCTCCAGCATATGGATAATATCCTGCTCATCCGGGACCCCCGGGCTATCATTGCTTCCTATGCCAAAGTTATCCCAAACCCTACGATCGAAGACATCGGCGTGGAGCAGCAGTATCACCTTTTTCAAAAGCTCAACGCAATGGGCACGCTGCGGGCAGTAGTGGATGCCCGTGAGCTCCTCCTCGACCCGCCCGGTGTGCTCCGGCAGCTTTGCGAGGCCCTGGGCTTGCCCTTTGCCCCCCAGATGCTAAAATGGGAGAAAGGGCCCCGGCCGGAAGACGGCGTATGGGCCCCTTACTGGTACAGCCGGGTGCACCAATCAGAGGGCTTTGAGCCGTATCGCAAACGGGAATACAACCTCTCGCCCCGCCTTGAGCAGTTGGCTCAAAAATGCCTGCCGTACTACCACACCCTATATGATGCTGCCCTTAAAGCTCCCCGGCTGGCTTAAATTTTGCCAATTGCGCCCATAGCAGATCACTATCATGCTGGTTATTAATGAAAAAAATCCTAATTTTACCCCAACACGATTGGTCTAATTGCATTTTAGTCAGACGTGTATGGGGGGAATTAGAAGAGACTGCAATGGCATTTGTGCCAAGGCTGCTTCTGTTAAAGCGCCCTATCGCCTTCTAATCCTTTTGGGAAAACAGAAAACTGCTCAGGTTTTCCAAACCCTCCTTACCAAACATAGAGTACATGAGAAACACTTTGCTGAACAGCTACTGCTGCTATGGTTACGGCTGGTAGAGCAGGCTTGCCCATACCGCTTCCGAGCCGGCTATGTGATTTTTGGCAAAGGGGTTTCAAGCTCTGCGGCGGCTTTGTTTGGGGCCCGGTAGCCGCGGTCGGCTCAATACATGCATTAGACCAAACAGCTATTATTGGTAGGCTGGGCATCCAGCGTTTTATAACTGTTTATGGAAAAAATATGCTACCTGCTGTTCTTCACCTCCCTCTGGGCGATGTCACTCACCGCTCAGCCAAGAACGGCGTCGGCTCTGCAGGATTCTTTCCATAATGCCGAAACCCTGGAAAAGCGGGCGTATTTCCTCAAAGAATTGGCATGGCTCCATAAGTCAGAAAAGCCAGCCACCGCCCACAGCTACGCAGAACAATCGCTGGAATTAGCCCGCCAGGCCAACCAGCCGAGGGCCATTGCTGATGCCATTCACACCGATGGCGTGGTATACTGGTACCAGGGGAATGTAGCAGAAGCTTCCAAATCCTTTTTTGAGGCGCTGGAAATCCGGGAGCGCATCAACGACAGCTTGGGCCTTGCCCGTTCTTATAACAACATCGGCAATGTATATTCCTGGCAGAAGGACTTCGAAGAAGCCAAGGCGTACTACAGCCGGTCGATGAATCTGCGGAAAATGCTGAACGACAGTTCCGGCATTATTTATTCCCTCATTAGCCTGGCGGAAGTGGAAGGCAAACTGGAAAACCTGGAGGAAGCCCTTGAGCTGGGCAAAAGCGCCCTGAACCTGGCCCAGTCCATCCAACGCACGGATGCGGAAGCTTTTTGCTACGACCGGCTGGGGCAGTTGATGCTGGGAAAAGGCCGGCTGAAGGAAGCAGAATCGTACTTCATGGATGCTGCCGAACTCAACCGCCGCACCGGCAACAAGAATCAGCTGGCGGATAACTTCCTCGAGCTGGCTATGGTCAAGAGCAGCCAAAAACGCCATGCGGCGGCCATTGATTCGCTTTATTTAGCCTTAGACCTGGCTCAATCCATCGATGCCATGGACCTTCAGGTAACGGCGCTGGACCGGTTGAGCGCCAATTTTGCGGCGATCAGCCAGTACGATAGTGCCTTTTACTACGCTACTGCCTACAACCAAGCCTACGAAGCCCTGATCAATAAAAAGAAAAGCCAGATCCTGATCGACGTGCAAGAGCAGTACAACACTCAACAAAATAAAACCAAACTGCTGCTGGCAGAACAAAAGGCTACCCGCCGCAACTTATACATGGCGGTGCTGACTGCTTTGCTTTTGCTGATCATCGTTGGGGTAACAGCCTATATGTACCGCTACCAAAGGCGCACCAATCTGCTGATCGAGGAAAAAGCAGCCGAAATCGCGCGCATCAACAAAGAAGTAGCAGAACAAAACGCCGATTTGCGGGAGTCGAACCACGCACTTGAGCAGTTTGCCTACGTCGTTTCCCACGATCTGCGCGAGCCCTTGCGCACCATTGGCTCCTTTACCAGCTTGCTGGTGCGGCGGTTTCCCAAAAACCTAGACAACCACAGCCGGGATTATATCGACTTTATTCTGAGGGGTACCGAACACATGAGCCTGCTGCTCGACGGCTTGCTTTCCTACGCCCGGGTCAGCAATGTGCAGCAACTCGAACAGGAACAGCTCGACTTCAACGAGTTGCTGCGGCAAGTGCTGGAATCTCTAAACGCGGAAATCGAACACAACAATGCTGATGTTCAACTAGATACCTTCCCCTCAACCATCTTCGGCAACCGCGCCATGCTTTCCCAGCTTTTCCAAAACCTGGTGGCCAATGCCCTCAAGTTTAATGACAAACCCCATCCCAAGGTTTGGATCCGCTACCAGCTTGAGCCCAAAATGCACTGCATTGTAGTAGAAGATAATGGGATTGGTATAGAAGAAGCCTTCAAAGAAAAGGTATTTTTAATTTTCCACCGTTTGGAAAAAGAAAAGTACCGGGGCACCGGCCTTGGGCTGGCCATCAGTCAGAAGATCGTTGCCCGGCACCGGGGCACCATTACGCTGCAGTCCGAACTGGGCAAAGGCACCCAGTTTTTTGTCCGCCTGCCCCGGACCAATATCAAAAACAACAACCATGTTGCAGCAGTACGATACGCGGAACGATAACCTACTCATTTACATTGACGGCCAGCTTTATCCCCGGCAGGAGGCCAAAGTGTCGGTCTTCGACAGCGTGGTGCAGGGAGGAGACGCAGTCTGGGAAGGCTTGCGGGTATACGATGGCCGGATTTTCTCCCTAAGTGAGCACCTCGAACGGCTGCAACATTCTGCCCACGCTATGGCCTTCCGGGATGTACCTTCCAACGCCGCTATCAAGCAAGCCCTGTTTGAAACGCTGAAGGCTAATGGCATGCGGGACGAAACCCACATCCGCCTGACGTTGACCCGGGGCCGGAAAATCACCTCAGGCATGGACCCCCGCCTTAATCAGTTTGGGCCCACGCTCATCATCGTACCGGAGTGGAAACCCCCGGTGTATCCACCGGAAATCACGCTGGCCACCTCATCGGTCCGCCGGAACTCCCCGATGTCTCTGGATTCCAAAATCCACCACAACAACCTCATCAACAACATCCTGGCCAAAATCGAAGCCAACCACGCCGGCGCCGATGCCGGGCTGATGCTTGACAAAGAAGGCTTCGTCTCGGAGGCCAACGGCGTCAATGTATTTTGTATCCGCAAAGGCGTTGTCTACACGCCGCACGCCGACAGCTGCCTGCCCGGCATCACCCGTCAGCATGTGATCAACCTGTGCCGGGAGCAAGGCATCCCAGTCGTGGAGAAAAACCTCTCGCTTACTGAATTCTACACCGCTGATCAGGTCTTCACTACGGGCACGATGGGCGAGCTCACCAAAGTCGCGGAAATCGACGGGCGCGCCATCCGCAGCCACATGGAAGAAGACCTGCTGGAGCAAATCAAAGGCTACTTCCGGGCCATGACTCAGTCCGGTGGAGAGCCTCTGCCATTTTAGCGGCCTTACTCAACGATGAGTGGCAAAGCCAGCTGCCGGCCTTTATCGATACACCGGAGGAAGTAGGTGCCTGCCGGTCATTGATCAACCCTGAGCCTAAATTGAGAAGGTGGAAGGCCGTCCTATTGCTGCAGCATTTGGCCTGATGCCGTATAGACCTGAAGCTGTTTTATCGGTGCGGTCAACTCTAAAGTGACCGGTTCGGCAGTTGGATTAGGATAGTAGTGGATATCGGGCATTGAAGGCGGAGGCGTTGGAACCGGCTTTTTGGGTTTCTTGCACTGAATGCTGGAACAGCAAGAGTGGTGTACATTTCATTTTCATGGCTTCAGGTTTTGAAAGCATAAAAAAAGCCAGGGCATTGCAACCCCGGCCTGAAAATAATTATATGAAGAGATTTTTGATTTTTCGGGATAGGGTTCTCTAGCCCAAATGCCGGAGAACCGCTTTGTTAACCCTCAATCAGAGCAAGCGCGATAGCTTTCATAGCCTATTGTTCTGTTTTGTACGATTCAAAAATAAAGGCAATTCAGGGCGGAAACCAACCGAAAACAGCGCTTATGTCAGGTTTCTGATTGCACTGAGGCTGCTGCCTTCCGCCTTTGCCATCTCAGGCTGAATCCCTACCTTTGCAGCCTATTCAACAAACCTCTGCCATGGCAAGCAAAAAGATACAATCTGCCCTCATATCCGTTTACCATAAAGATGGGCTAGAGCCTATTGTGGAAGAGCTCAAACGGCTGGGCGTTCAAATCTATTCCACAGGCGGCACACAGCGTTTCCTGGAATCCCTTGGTGCTGAAGTGCATGCGGTGGAAGACCTGACTTCCTACCCTTCTATTCTCGATGGCCGGGTGAAGACGCTGCACCCCAAAGTCTTTGGCGGCATCCTGGCCCGGCGCGAGGAGAGCCATCAGCAACAGCTAAAACAGTACGATATCCCGGAAATTGACCTGGTAATCGTAGACCTGTACCCCTTTGAGGAAACGGTGGCCAATACAGACGATGAGGCAGCAATCATCGAGAAGATTGACATCGGCGGCATTTCCCTGATCCGGGCAGCGGCTAAGAACTACAAAGATGTGGCCGTGGTGCCCTCCAAGGCAGAGTACGGCATGCTGGAAAAACTGCTTAAAGAAAAAGACGGCGTAACGGAACTATCGGACCGCAAGGCACTGGCACTGCGTTCCTTTGGCGTTTCTTCTCACTACGATACGGCCATTTTCAATTACTTCAATCAGGGAGAAGCTGCTGAGGCGGCCTTCAAGCAAAGCCTACCGGACGCGCAGGCCCTTCGCTACGGCGAAAACCCTCATCAGGCGGGCACCTTCTACGGGAAGCTGGAAGATATGTTCGACATTCTGGGCGGCAAAGCTCTGTCTTTCAATAACCTGGTGGATATTGATGCGGCAGTAGGGCTGATGCGCGAATTTCAGGATGCTGGCCCGACTTTTGCGATACTAAAGCACACCAATTCCTGTGGTATAGCAACACGCCCCACGCTCCTTCAGGCATGGACGGATGCCCTTGCTGCGGACAACGTTTCCGCATTCGGCGGCATCCTGATTGCCAACACGACGGTAGACCTGGCAACGGCGCAGGAAATTGACAAGATTTTCTACGAAGTGCTCATTGCGCCGGATTTCGCACCGGAGGCTCAGGAATTCCTTTCCAAAAAGAAAAAGCGCATTTTGCTCCGCATTAAGGCGTTTTATGCGCACGAGCGCAGCTTCAAGAGCTTGCTCAACGGCGTCATCGAGCAGGACACCGACCTGAAGATGGAAACGGCGGCGGAACTGGAAACTGTGACCCAAAAGGCACCAACGGCAGAAGAGCAGGAAGACCTGATCTTTGCGCTGAAGTGTGTCAAGCATCTCAAGTCCAACACTATCGTGCTGGCGCGCGGTCAACAATTGCTGGCCATGGGCTGCGGTCAAACCTCACGGGTGGATGCACTCAAGCAGGCTATCGCCAAGGCAAAGCATTTCGGTTTTGAGCTGGAAGGAGCTGTAATGGCTTCCGATGCCTTTTTACCCTTTGCGGACAGCGTTGAAATGGCCCACGAAGCCGGCATTACCGCTGTTGTTCAGCCCGGTGGCTCCATCCGTGACCAAGACAGCATCGAGTTTTGTGATCAACACGATATGTCGATGGTTTTCACGGGCGTACGCCACTTCAAACACTAAACCCATTTGAATTTAGCCATAGACATAGGCAATACGAGGGGCAAGGCAGCCGTTTTTGAAGGCGGTGCTTTGGTTCAGCACCTCGAATGGCAGCATGGCGCGCCTCCCGATTTTTTAGGCTGGGCAACCAACCATGCGGTCGAAAATGTCATCTTATCTACAGTAGCTGACCGATTGCCTCCGGAGATCCGGCAGCAGCTACGTGACCATTTTCGCTTTTTTGAGCTACACCCTACAACTCCGCTACCTATTAACAATTGCTATAAGACACCCGAAACTTTGGGAAAAGACCGCCTGGCTGCAGTAGCCGGCGCTTATGCCCGGTTTCCGGGGCAAACCTGCCTGGTGGTTGATGCGGGGACTTGCATCACTTATGACTGGCTTAATGCGGAGGCCGCTTACTTAGGTGGCAATATCGCACCGGGCATCCGGATGCGGCTGCAGGCTATGCATGCCTTCACCGACCGCCTGCCGGCAGTGGAGATGCGAACGGAGCCTAATCAGATTGGCCAGTCAACCGCAGCCGCTTTGCGCAATGGCGCGCAGTGGGGGGCTGTACTGGAGATTGACGGCTACCGGGCCTGGTCTGAAGCGCAGTTTGGCCCCACGAAGTTGGTGCTGACGGGGGGAGATGCCGATTTTTTGGCGAATAAGCTGAAAAGCGAGATATTTGTAAACCATCATTTAGTCCTCATCGGGCTAAATCAAATCCTGGAGTATAATGTCAAGCGTCTGGAGTAGAATATTTTTGGCAGCCTGCCTGTATGGCAGTGCTTTGACGGTGTTGGCACAGGGCGCAGAACCCAACCCCATCATCAATTCCCCTTATTCCCGTTATGGCTTAGGGGATTTCAACCCTCAGTACTTTGCGGCACAGGGGGGCATGGGGGGGCTGAGCGCTGCCTTTCATGACCCTTACCACCTCAACGTGCTCAACCCCGCCTCTTTGTCCCGCCTGGACGCTACGGCATTCGAAGTCGGTATTGACGCCCGCTACAGCAACCTGAGCGCAGAGGGGGCTTCTGAGGATTTGTGGAGCGGCAACATCACTTACCTGGCCCTTGGCTTCCCATTGATCAACCCTATCAACGAAGTACTGGACCGCAAGGATACCAAGCTTGGCCTTGGGATGGCTTTTGCCCTGCAGCCTTACACTACAGTCGGATATAATGTAGAAACCACGGAGCAGACTCCGGTAGTCGGCCAAAATACCAACTTCCTGAAAGGAAAAGGCGAAACCTACCGCCTCAGCTGGAGCAACGGCATCCGCTACGGCGGGCTATCGGGCGGGCTGACGCTGGGTTACAACTGGGGCACTATTGAAAACAGCCGGGTCGTCCGGTTTGACAGCCTGGAGCTTTCCTACATTACGGAGTTCATCGATGAATTTACGATGACCGGGTTTTTCTGGCGGTTCGGGCTACAGTACACCCACGAATTTAAAGCGCCTAACGGGGATGGAGAGCAGGAGCCTTCCGGCAAACGCCTTATTTTTGGCCTGCATGGCAACTCCACCAATAGGTTCAATACGGAAGCGATTCGTTTCGGGCAGCGTGTCAATCTCAATTTTGGGCTTGACCGGACAATTGTGGATACGCTGTTTAATGAGATTGGGGTGGAAGGCAACGGCCAACTGCCTGCCGTACTTACGGCGGGACTTGCCTATCAGCAAGTCAATAAATTCCGCCTGGGAGTAGAAATGGACTTTCAAAGATGGAGCGAATACCGCAACGACGCCCGGCAAGACGCCAACCTTTCCAATACCTGGCAACTCCGGGTAGGGGGAGAGTTCATCCCGGACTACCTGTCCTACAACAGCTATCTGGATCGGGTCCGGTACCGGCTTGGGGTCTTTTATGGCAATGACCCCCGCGTATTCGGCGGCGATCAGCTCCTGAACTACGGCCTGAGCCTCGGCCTGGGCTTCCCTATCATCCTGCCCCGGCAGCGGACCTCATTTATTAATTTTACGGTGGAAGCCGGGCAGTTCGGCCTTTCGGACGCCCTTCAGGAAACCTACATCAATATGACCCTTGGATTTACATTGAATGATAACACTTGGTTCTTCAAACGAAAATTTAATTAAACTATGAAAGAGTTACGTATTTCACTGTTAGCCCTGGCGCTTTCGGCTCTTTTCGCAACTACCGCGGGGGCACAGTGCGAAACCTGGAACGGAAAACCCTTTGAGGACGAGGCCACCAATGCGCACGTTCTGTACCGCGGTGTCGTGAAGGGGAAAACGGTAGCAGACTTGGAAAAACTCTCCGCAGAGGAGTTCAAAATTGCTTTCGAGAATTGGGAAACCGCTTACAAATTAGCACCCGCAGCCGATGGGCAGCGCCCTTCTCACTTCTCCGATGGCCGCAACTTGCTTAAGGCTAAATACAACAAAGCCACCGACGAGGAAAAGAAAAAAGCACTGGCCAAACGGATAATTGATTTGTACAATCAACAAATTGAATGTTATGAAAACGAAGCCTTTCTCCTTGGCCGGGAGGGCTTTGATATGTTCTACATGCCAGAATACGGCTACCGGGATAAGACTTATGAAGTCATGAAGAAAGCGATCGAGAAAGGTGGCAATCAGACAGAATATATTTTGTTGGAACCTATGGCGCAGATGCTGGCCTACTTCTTCAAAACAGATAAAATTGACCAGAAACAGACGCAGCAAATGTACACCAAGCTAGAGGCTATCGCCGAGCATAATATAGAGAATAGCCCCTCCTACGCAGAGTACTACAAGGCTGCCAAAGCACGGATGGACAATGCTTTCAAGGAAGTAGAGGACCAAGTGTTTGACTGTGGCTATTTCAAGAAAAAGCTGATGCCACAGTACGAGGAAAGCTCTAATGACCTGGAAGTGGTAAAATATGTTTACGTTAAACTGCGGCAGCAGGGCTGCGACTCCACAGAGACCTTCATGCAGGAAATGAAGACCAACTACGAGCAATTGGCTAAAGCGGTCAATGACTCCCTGGAGATTGCACGCCGCGAGCGCAACCCATGCTACGATGCGACGCAGCTGCAGCAGGAGGGTGAATACGATGCGGCCTTGTCCAAATACGATGAATGCCTCAACTCCGGCCAGGATATGGATGACAAAGGGCGCGCGCAAATCTACTACAGTATCGCCTCTATGAACCTCTACCGCAAAAACAATGCCGGCGCTGCTCTTTCCGCTGCCCGCAAAGCAGGTAACCTGACGGATGGCTGGGGCCGGCCTTACCTGCTCATTGGGGACTGCTACGCCAAAATGGGCCGCAATTGCGACGATTGGACCTCTCGCCTGGCTATTTTGGCGGCGATGGAGAAGTATCGTTACGCCAAGTCTATCGACCCGGAAGTGGCAGAGGATGCAGATAAGCGCCTGGGGCAGTACTACGGTGCCATGCCGGAAAAACAGGAAGGCTTTATGCGCGGGGTATCCTCCGGACAGAAGGTCAAAGTTGGCTGCGGTATCGGCGAAACGGTTACCGTGCGCTTTAAGGACTAACCCCCCCCTTCCTCCAGGTGGTTTATACTTTACACGTATTGTCGTGAA
>CAZNSK010000183.1:0-11367 GCA_964575505.1 uncultured Phaeodactylibacter sp. | reverse complement strand
TTAGCGTGCAAAAGAACGAGTCTAAATCGGTAAGTTATTGTTGCGCGACCCCTTAATCACCTGCGTAATCTCGCCGTGCATCAATTCCGGTAATGCTTTTTCCCACTGGGCCGAAAGGGCGGTGCTGCAAATAAGGAGGACGATGGAAAGCGCTATCTTTTTCATCTTACGGGGTTTTTCGAATAATTTAGCTGGATTTCGGCAAGGCAGCCTGCCTTCGCCCGCAAAGATTGTGCAGTGCATCTGACAAGATGAGATTTCCTGCCACTGGGAGCAGCCACCGCAGGCTTGCCGCCCGGCAGCGGTGCCCTTTGCCAATTCCCTTTTCCAAAATAATACCCTACTTTTGCGACCGGAAAAAATGTAGACTATGCTCAAAATTGGCGTCCTTGGTACCGGCCACCTCGGCAAAATCCACCTCAAGTGCCTGCAACTGGCGCAGGAAACTTATGACCTGATCGGTTTTTACGACCCGGATGATACAGCAGCGGCCCAGGCCACGGAGCAGTATGGCGTGAAACGGTGGGCCGACATGGAGGCCTTAATAGCGGCAGCTGACGTAATCGACATCGTCACGCCCACCACGACCCACTTCCAACTCGCCCGGCAGGTCATTGAGCAGGGCAAGCATTTGTTCATTGAAAAGCCCCTGGCCAATACCCTTGAAGAAGCCAAAGCGCTGGTGCAATTAGCCCAAGCCAAAGGCATTAAAGTGCAGGTTGGCCATGTGGAGCGGTTCAACCCGGCATTGCTCGCCCTGGGCGACCAGCCATTAGACCCCATGTTTATCGAAGCCCACCGGCTAGCCGTATTCAACCCCAGGGGTACGGATGTTTCGGTAATCCTGGACCTGATGATCCATGATCTTGACATCATCCAAAGCCTGGTGAAGTCGCCCGTGACAACGATCAGCGCCAGCGGCGTGCCCGTCGTTAGCGAAAGCGCAGATATTTGCAACGCCCGTATCGAGTTTGAGAATGGCTGCATCGCCAACCTGACGGCCAGCCGCATCTCCATGAAGCAAATGCGGAAAGTGCGCTTTTTCCAGAAAGACGCCTACATCAGCCTTGATTTCCTGGAGAAAGAGGCGCAGGTCGTCCGCCTGTACGATACCAATACCGACCCCGGGCAACTGCCTCAGGACAACCTCATGGAATTGGAAACCCAAACTGGCAAGCGTTACATTCACCTGTCCATGCCCGAAACTGCCCCGGTAAACGCCATCAAGATGGAGCTGGAATCGTTGGCCCATAGCATACAAGCGGGCGAGCGCCCTGTCGTCAGTATTGAGGACGGTTACCGGGCCGTGGAACTGGCGCATCAGATCATGAACCAAATTGAAGAACGGCTAATCAATGCCCAAAAAGCCTGAGCGGACCCAACCTTTGCCGAAGGATAACCGCTCTTTCCTGCTGAACCCAAATCGTGACGACCGAGCCCAAAGGCATCCGTGCAGCGTTCAGTGCCAGGCCTGACTTTGCTTTGGCAAGATAACGGGCAGGTGGCAGCCGCGACAACCCTCATTAGGTGTATAATGCGAAAAATGAAGAAGCTATGAAAAAGTCGATATTTATCCCTTTAGCCTTGCTCAGCGCCCTGCTGGCCATAAGCGGGTGCGACCTCATCAACCCGGAGGAACCCATCCCCGGTTATTTGTACATCCCGAGGCTGGAAGTGCAAACGGAGCTTGCCGAAGAAGGCACCGCTTCTTCCAATATCCCCGAAGCCTGGGTTTCGGTAGACGGTAACTTTCTGGGGGCTTATGGTCTGCCAGCTACCGTCCCTGTACTGGAAGAAGGGCCATCAGAAGTAGTGGTGCAGGCGGGTATCCGCGACAACGGGTTGGTCAATTCGCCTAACCTGTACCCCTTTTTTGCCAACTACGAGGTGCAGGTAGACATTGGGCCGAATACCACCGATACCATACGCCCTGTATTTGAATACCTGGATAACACCAAGTTTGCCTTCGTCGAAGATTTTGAGGATGCCCCCCAGCTATTCGGGGAGGTCCGCCGTGGAGACTTTGACCAGCTATCGCTCGTATCGGAGGGCGCCTTCGAAGGGCAGTCCCTGTTGATCGAACTGGATACCGCAGCGTCTATAGTGGAAGCGGCCACGACCGAACGGTACGCAGAGCTGACCGGCCAGTTTTCTACCAGCGTTTATCTGGAAGTCAACTACCGGTCCGACGTCCCGGTCACCTTTGGTTTGGTCGGGCATCAGGGCATAGGTTTGCCTGGATTGGGGCAAACGATATTTGTAGCGGGGTTCAGCCCATCGGATGAGTGGAAAAAAATCTACTTCAACTTATCCGTTACGGTAGTAGAGTCGGGCTACGATGAGTTCCAAATCATCTTCCAGGCCGCCATCCCCATAGAAGATAATCAGCTAACGCGGGAGGAGGCCAACGTTTGGATAGACAATGTCAAATTATTGCACTTCTAATTTTGGAAGCCAGCATTCAGGAATAATAGCGACGATCTTCGCCCATGCAAAAAAACAGGAACCGACAGCGCCGGCTGCACACCTTATACTACCAGGTAGCTGATTTTATCACAGCGATGCTGGCCTGGGCTTGCTTTTTCATCTACCGCAAACAACTGGAAGCGCCGGCCCCCGACTGGGCAATGATCAGCAGCGACGCCAATTTCTGGTACGGCGTCCTCGTCATCCCCACCGGCTGGCTGCTCTTTTACTCTATTTTCGACCAGTACCAGGATATCTATCGCCTCTCGCGCCTGGCTACGCTGGCGCGTACGTTCTTTCTGAGTTTTTTGGGCGTCACCTTCCTGTTCTTTACGCTGATCCTCGATGACTTTGTCACCAATTACACCACCTACCGTTCCTCCTTTACAGCGCTTTTTCTCCTGCACTTCCTGCTTACGGCTACCGTTCGGATGTTCTTGCTTACGCGCGCCAGTCAGCGGCTCAAAAAGGGGCTCATTACGTACAATACCCTCATCATCGGCAGCAATCAAAAAGCAGTGGACCTGTACGAGGAGATCAGTGGGCGGGAGAAAGGGCTGGGCAATAAGTTTATCGGCTTTATCAGCTTGAATGGGGCGGAGGATGAGGTCCTTGCCGCCCACCTGCCCCGGCTCGGCGGCATAGAAGAGATTGAACAAGCCATTATCGACTTCAATATTGAGGAGGTCATCATCGCGATCGAGACCTCGGAGCACAACCGGCTGCGGGAGCTGCTCAACATCCTGTTCGACTTCGATGACCAGGTGCTGGTGAAGATCATACCGGATATGTACGACATCATGCTGGGCACTGTAAAGATGAACCACGTCTACGGGGCCGTCCTGATTGAAATCCGCCAAAACCTAATGCCCAAATGGCAGCGCCTGCTCAAGCGGCTCATCGATATCGGCGTTTCCACAGCTATGCTGGTTGTGTTATCGCCCTTTTACCTGTACATCGCCCTGCGGGTCCGCTTCTCATCCCGGGGGCCGGTTATCTTTCAGCAAGAGCGTGTTGGCCAAAACGGGGTGCCGTTCAAGATTTATAAATTCCGCTCCATGTACACGGATGCTGAAAAAAACGGCCCGCAGCTTAGCCACGATACCGATAACCGCTGTACACCCTGGGGGGCAGTGATGCGCAAATGGCGGCTGGACGAGCTGCCGCAGTTTTGGAATGTGCTCAAGGGCGATATGTCTCTGGTAGGCCCCCGACCCGAACGGCAGTTCTTCATCGATCAAATCACCCGGCAGGCACCACACTACAAACACCTGCTTAAAGTACGCCCCGGCATCACCTCCTGGGGGCAAGTCAAGTACGGTTACGCCTCCAATCTGGAGCAGATGCTGCAGCGGCTGAAGTTTGACATCCTCTACATTGAGAACATGTCGCTGGCACTGGACTTTAAGATCATGTTCTACACCGTGCTGGTGCTTTTGCAGGGGAAGGGCAAGTAGGAACTGCTTGGTAATCTAGCCAAAGTATTGTATCTTTGCCCCTCAATTTCAATATTCATCTTTTCAAACAGATCGAATCATGTTCGCAATCGTAAAAATAGCTGGTCAGCAGTTCAAAGTTGAGGAGGGGCAGGAGCTCTTCGTCCACCAGCTAGAAGCCGGTGAAGGAGACAACGTATCCTTCGAGGATGTGCTGCTCGTTGACAACGACGGTAAGGTCTCTGTAGGCACGCCGACGCTGAACGCCAAAGTAAACGCTACGGTACTCGGCCATCAGAAGGGAGACAAAGTTATCGTCTTCAAGAAGAAGCGCCGCAAGGGCTACCGCCGTAAGAATGGCCACCGTCAGCACTTTACCAAAATCCAAATCGACAGTATCGCCGTTTAATCCCCGGCCAGGGGTGCGGTTTTTTGTAAAACCTAAAATTGTTTAAGACATGGCACACAAGAAAGGTGTAGGTAGTACGGACAACGGCCGGGACAGTAAATCGAAAAGACTCGGCGTTAAACTATTCGGAGGCCAGCACGCTAAAGCCGGCAATATCCTCGTTCGTCAGCGCGGTACCAAGTACCACCCAGGCGAAAACGTTTACATGGGCAAGGACTTTACGCTGCACGCAGGCATCGAAGGTACGGTAACCTTCCGCCGCCGCCGCAAAAACCGCCTCTACGTCAACGTCATGCCGAATGGCGCACAGAACGGCAATGGTTCTGCTACCGTGGCTGCACCGGCTCCTGAAAAGCAGGAGAAGCCTGCTCCAAAGGCAGAGCCGACGAAGGCTGCAGCTGCTGCACCGGCAAAAGAAAGCGCTGCTGCTAAAAAGGAAGAAGCACCAAAGGCGAAAGAAAGCACTGCTAAAAAAGAGGAAGCGCCAAAGGCAAAAGAGGCGGCTCCTAAAGCAAAAGCTTCCAAATCTGAAAAAATTACCTTACCTTCCGGTAAGAAAATAAAGCAGGATGACCTGAAGATGGTGGAGGGCATAGGTCCGAAAATCGAAGGCCTGCTGAATGAAGGCGGCATCCACACCTGGGAAGACCTGGCAAATGCACCTACTGAGAAAGTGCAGGCTATCCTCGACGAGGCCGGCCCCCGCTACCGGATGCACGACCCTGCTACCTGGGCAAAGCAAGCTAAACTTGCGCACGAAGGTCAGTGGGAAGAACTCGAAGCCCTTCAGGACCGCCTTGACGGTGGCCGCGAAGTCAGCGACGAGAAGGAGTAAAACACAGGAACCGTTGGGGCGGGCTCTTTACTGCCCCGATGGGTTCCACTATAAGATTTTTTAGTTTTCATAGCTTTATATTTCAGGGCCCTGCTTTTGGTAGGGCTTTTTTTATGCCCTTACCTAACCTATCCAAGCCTGTCCTGTCTACCCTTAACCACGAGTTAATAAAGCAAGAAGAGACCGGTCAAGACCTTCTGACCGGTAATGGTCCCTGTTACGGCAATACCTAATTAGGTAAAACCAAGAAAATATTTACGGATACGGTAAATATATTTTGTATATTTAGGCAAGCATTTAACCTAGATGATGGTTTTAACCGATGAAAATACAAATGCATCGTATGAAGGCATAATCCAAAGAGTTGAAGATTTTGAAGTCTTGAAGGGGAATAAAGACTTCACCTTTGAATGGCATAAGGAAAAAGGCTCAGAAATCTATAAACTGACAATTAGAGGAAAGAAAGAGATATTGGGGTTATTGTCAATCCGTGATATTAGGGAAGAGTCCAGGATACACATAAACCTGATTGAATCATCCATTAAACATCGGGGAAAAAAGAACGGGTTAAGAAATATTCCTGGCTGTTTGATCGGATTTGCCTGTAGGATAGCATTTAGAAAGGGATATGGAGGATTTGTTTCCCTGATCCCAAAGACCTACCTTATTGATTACTACCAAAATAATTATGGATTCATTCAAGTGGGGAGACAACTTGCGACTTACGGAGAAAATTCAAAATTGCTATTGACAAAATATTTGGAAGATGAAGAAATATGAAAAAATATATAAAGCGCTTAGTAAAAAATATACAGATGAAGAGATTGCCGATTCCATGTTGATTCCTGAGGACTTGACAGAGAGAGAAAGAAAAGCAGCAGATGAAGAGCTTAAAAGGTATAGATTAAAGCTATTGAGGGAACAAACAGAGGAAGAGCGGATATTCTCTGACTTAATGAGGTTTAAGATTTTAATGGAAGACTATATCCGTCAGGAACCATTCACTGAAGAGAAAAGCTTTGGCAAATACCTCGAGGAGTATGCCAGGATTTTAAAAATAACAAAAAAGAAATTGTCGGAAGATTTAGCTATTCATTATACCCGATTGAGCAGGATAATAAATGGACATGAAGATCCAAATATTGAATTAGCTTACAGATTAGAGAAACATAGTGGCAAATTAATTTCAGCCTTGAAATGGTGGAGATTGGTAATCAAAAAACAAGAATACGAAATAAAAATAGATGATGAGACGAGAGAAAGAGAAGGGGCCAAAGTAAAGAATGCAATGAAATTCGTTGCATAATAGATGAAGGCTGGGAGTGTCGCATAGAAAATTAAGCAATTCATGCCTGATCATCTAAAGTTCAGGAACAGCGGGAGCTTCAAGGGGTAGATACTAGCCAGTCCCAATTCAGTTTTCCATATCTGGAAGGTTGCTCCGGGGCCCCGGTAGCAATCGTGGAAAACGGTCAGGCATGTGCGGTTTAATCCCCTGACAGCCCGCGAATAGATCAGCGTCAGCATTCAATCAAATATCCAATAGCCCTTCCAAATAATGCTCCCCCACCCCGAAATCCGACTTAATCCGCTCCACCTCAGCTAAAGCGGAGGCATTGCGGCGGCCCTTAATGCCCACAATCATCAGGTTTTTGGGCGTGTGTTCGGTGGAGACGAATTCAAATACCTTGGTTTCATACCCCCGGTCTTCCATCAGCAGGGCGCGGATGCCATCGGTGACGAGCTCGGCCTGCCGTTCCTGCAGGATGCCGTGCCGGAGCATGGGCTGCAGGCCTTCGATGGGCTGCATGGCCTTGCGGACCTGCTTATGGCAGCAGGGCGCCACAATGATGATCTCCGCTCCCGCCTGTACGCCTTTGGCAATAGCAATATCCGTGGCGATATCGCAGGCATGCAGGGCGATGAGCATGTCAATGCGCTCCGGCTCGTACTCAAAAATATCCTGGGCGCGGAACTGCAGCCCGGTAAACCCCACCTTGGGCGCCAGTTCATTACCAAAGCCGACCAGGTTTTCCCGCAGCTCTATACCCGTAATGGAAGGCTGCCAGCCCCGGTTGTTGACAAGGTGGTCGTAGAGGGCAAAAGTCAGGTACCCCTTGCCCGAGCCCATATCGACAATATGCGGCTGCCGGGGGAAATTTCCATGCTGCTGCAAGAGGCTATCCACGATCTCAATGTACTTATTGATTTGGCGGAACTTGCGCTGCCCGTCTGCCCGTACTTTGCCGTCAGCCGTGGTAATGCCCATGGCCTGCAGGTAGGCATTGCCGGAAGCTTCGATGAAATACTGCTTGGGCTTGTTGTGCACCTTCGGAGGTGGCGCTGCTTTTGAAGCCTGCCGCTGATGCAAACGGGGTTTGCGCTTGCGGTTGTACTGCAGGCTGTAATCCGCTTCAGTGGTCAGCAAGTCGGCATTCAGGAAGTCCTCCCCCAGCCACAAGCCGATCATCGGCACCGCCTCCTCCGGGGGATGGTTCTTCGTGATGTCCTTCGTGCGGTAGCGCAGGGTAAAGGACACTTGCGGCACCCCCTTTAGCACGATGAGGCGGGCGTAGACATTCTTAAACGACTTGTCCGCACCGCCCGGTTTGCTCAGGGTCAGTTTTACGAAAGTGCCCTGCGAAAGGCTGCGCTGCAGATGCTGCAAAAAGGTTTCCTTGGCTTCCATACCCTTAAAAGGCATTCGCCTGGCATTTAGTTGAAAAGCTGAACAAAGCAGTATTTTTTTTATTTTGTTCGAAACTACTGCGATACGTATGAAAAACACCATTGTTCTCCTGCTAAGCCTGCTCTCCATCCAATTATCCGCACAGGTTACCTTCCCCAACAACGGCGTGGAAGACCCACGCGAACGCTACTATGCCCTGACCGGGGCAACGGTTTTCACCGATTATGATACCAAAGTGGAAAATGCCACGCTGGTTATCCGCGATGGCTACGTGGTCTCCGTGGTGGCCGGTGGGCAGGTACCGCAGGGCGCTGTAGAGGTGGGAGTCAAGGGTAAGGTCATCTACCCCGCTTTTATCGACCTCTACAGCGACTACGGCATGCCGGAGCCTAAAGCGGAAGGCAAATCTCCTGACCGCAAGCCACAAATGCTGTCCAATAAAGCAGGGGCCTACAGCTGGAATGAAGCCCTGAAGCCCGACTTTGAAGCCCATGCTCATTTCAACCCGGATGCCAAAGCGGCCAAAACCCTGCGGCAAATCGGCTTTGGTGCCGTAGCGGCTCAGCGGATGGATGGGATTTCACGCGGCACGATGACACTGGTAGGGCTGGGGGACGAACGCGCTCACGAAATGATTGTAGCCGAAAAAGCCGGCCATGCACTTGCCTTCAGCAAAGGGACCTCCACGCAGAGTTATCCCAATTCCCTGATGGGCATGGTCGCCCTACTCCGCCAAACTTACTACGATGCCGGCTGGTACCAACAGCAGAACGAAGAGGTCAACCTGTCGCTGGAAGCCTGGAATGCCGTGCAGGAGCTGCCCCAGTTTTTTGCGATTGGAGGCCGGCTGGAAATCCTGCGGGCGGCGAAGCTGGGCGCTGAATTTGACAAAACCTATATTTTCAAAGGCACGGGAGACGAATATCAGCGCCTCGATGCCCTGAAAAACCTCAATACCGCCTTCATTCTCCCCCTCGACTTCCCGGATGCCTACGATGTGGCCGACCCTTACGATGCACAACAGGTCACCCTGGCGCAGCTGAAGCACTGGGAGCTTGCCCCTTCCAACCCTGCCCGCCTGGCCAATGCCGGCATCCCCATCGCTTTTACGGCAGATGGGTTGGAAAAGAAGACCGACTTCCTCAAGCATTTGCGCAAAGCGGTACAGTACGGGCTCGACACCACCGCTACCCTGAAAGCGCTGACCTACACCCCGGCAGAACTGGTACAGGCGACGGACCACCTCGGAGGGTTGGAAAAAGGCAAGCTGGCCAATTTTATCGTCACCGATGGCTCCCTCTTTGGGGACGGCACGGAAATTTATCAGACCTGGGTCAAGGGCAAAGCCTACACCAACAAAGCCATTACCACCCCTCAGCTGACCGGGCAGTACGACCTCAAAGTCGGCAGCGACACCTATGCATTGGAAATCACCGGCACCGACGAGCAGCCCGCTTCCAAAATCAACACCACGGATTCCACTTCCGTGAAGGTCAAACTGGAAAGAGCGGATGAACTGCTGACCCTTTCTTTTGCCCCCGACTCCACCGGGCAGGTCCGCCTCTCCGGCACCCTCAACGGGCGCAACTGGAGCGGCCGCGGGCAATCGGCCGATGGGCAGTGGGTAGACTGGCGGGCAACCTTCAAACAACCGGCTGAAGCGGATAAAAAAGACGAGGAAACGGAAAAACCGGCGCCTACTCCGGAATTGCCGGAGATGGGCGACCTCATCTACCCCTTCACTGCTTATGGCTGGACAGAGCGCCCCGAGCCCCAAACCTACCTCATCCAAAACGCCACGGTTTGGACCAACGAAGCGGACGGCATACTGGAATCGGCCGATGTGCTGCTGCGGGACGGCAAAATTGCGGCCATTGGGCAGGGGCTGAAGGCCAAGGGCGCAACGGTCATTGATGCCACCGGGCTCCACCTCACCCCTGGCATTATTGACGAACACTCCCACATTGCCATCAGCCGGGGCGTAAACGAAAGCTCACAAGCCAGTACGGCCGAAGTGCGCATTGGCGACGTGGTGAATTCCGAAGATGTCAACATCTACCGGCAACTGTCAGGCGGAGTAACGACTTCCCAACTGCTGCACGGCTCTGCCAACCCTATTGGCGGGCAGTCGGCTATCATCAAGCTGCGGTGGGGCTACACGCCGGAAGAAATGAAATTTAAGGAAGCCGCCCCCTTCATCAAGTTTGCCCTGGGCGAAAACGTCAAGCAGTCGAACTGGGGCGAAGACTACCGCATCCGTTTCCCGCAGACCCGCATGGGCGTGGAGCAGGTGTATGTGGATAAATTCACGCAGGCCGTCGCTTACGGCGAAAAGGTAGCCTCGGGCGCCCCCTACCGCCGCGACCTCGACCTGGAGACGCTGCTGGAGATTGTCAACGGCGAGCGCTTCATCACCTGCCATTCCTACCGGCAAAGCGAAATCAATATGCTGATGAAGGTAGCCGAGCAGTTTGGGTTCCGGGTCAACACCTTTACCCACATCCTGGAGGGCTACAAAGTAGCGGACAAAATGGCGGCCCACGGCGCCGGCGGCTCAAGCTTCTCCGACTGGTGGGCGTACAAATACGAAGTGCAGGAAGCCATCCCTTACAATGGTGCGCTAATGCATGAGCAGGGCGTCACGGTGGCTTTCAACTCAGACGATGCCGAGATGGCCCGCCGCCTCAATCAGGAAGCTGCCAAAGCCGTGCTTTTCGGTGGCGTATCCGAAGAAGACGCCCTGAAGTTTGTGACCCTGAACCCTGCCAAACTCCTGCACCTGGACGAATATGTGGGCAGCATCAAAGTAGGCAAGCATGCCGATGTGGTACTCTGGTCCGACCACCCCCTGTCCATGTACAGCCGTGCAGAAAAGACCTTCATCGATGGCATCCTCTTCTTTGACAGGGCTGCTGACCTGGAGGCCCGGGAAGCCATCGCTGCTGAGCGCCACCGCCTCATTCAGCAGATGCTGGATGACAAGAAAAACGGCGGCAAAACCCAGAAAGTGAGCAGCCAACGGCAGTACCGCCACTACCACTGTGATGATTATGAGGATGAGGCGCGGTAGGGGGGCTGGTGGTTTTATCCCAAATGGACTCACCCTAATCGCTGCATGTGTGTACAACAAATTGTACAAAACAGAAAGTGAACACCGGCTATTAATACCAGGGGGGCAACCCTCTGCATTTAAGCGCGATAGCTGCTGGGGTAGAGCTTCCCGCTCTGCTCCAGCTTATCCACCAATGCTGCCAGACTATTCAAGTCGTGCTATTTGTTATGCACACTTACCGCATCATACCCACTGCTCCACAGCATGCGTAATCTCCAGCTCCTTTCCCACCGGGGGACCGCAGTATTCAAAAATACGCTCTAACCAGCCGCAGTGCAACTGCTACGGTCTTAATACTAACCGGATAGCTGCTAGGTCTGTGCAAGCTACCATCAATGGGTAGGGTAACCAATCATAGGATAGGCTATCTAAGGGGTCGCGCAGTAATAAGTTACCTAGAATAGGCGAAGTTATTTTGTG
>CAZNSK010000182.1:0-11369 GCA_964575505.1 uncultured Phaeodactylibacter sp. | reverse complement strand
TTATTCGAAAAAGCCTTACCTTTCTCCAAACCACAGGAAAGGACCATGGCGGGCACCCAACGGCAACGGGAAACATACAACGAAGCATTTCAGGAAGCTCTGGAGGGGCTCAACCCTCAGCAGCGGCGGGCGGTAGACCAAATCGAAGGGCCGGTGATGGTCATTGCCGGGCCCGGTACCGGCAAAACCCACATCCTTTCGGCTCGCATTGGCCGCATACTGATGGAAACCGATGCCCAGGCCCACAATATCCTCTGCCTGACCTTCACCGATGCCGGTGTAAATGCCATGCGGGACCGCCTTCTTCAGTTCATCGGGCCGGAGGCGCACCGCCTGCCCATCTATACCTTTCACTCCTTCTGCAACAGCATTATTCAAGATAACCTCGAGCGCTTTGGCCGGCAGGAACTCGAGCCTCTCAGTGACCTGGAGCGCGTGGAGCTGGTCCGTAAAGTGTTGGATACCCTGCCGCCGGAACATCCCCTTCGACGGGGACGGAGTGATGCCTATGCCTACGAGAAACAGCTGCAGCAGCTCTTCCAGCAAATGAAAGCAGAGCGATGGGGCAGCAGCCTGATGGAAAAGGCAATCGATGACTATTTGGAAGATCTGCCCAACCGGGAGGAATACATTTACAAGGTAAGCCGAAAGGGGCAATACCAAAAGGGGGACCTCAAAACCAGCCAGATTGAAGAAGAGGTAGCCCGCATGGAGCGCCTGCGGGCAGCTGCAAAGCTCTACCCAGCCTATCAGCAAGCCATGCAGCGGGCTAACCGCTACGATTATGACGATATGATACTCTGGGTGCTCGATGCCTTTGAGCGCTACCCCAACCTGCTGCGGGCTTACCAGGAGCGGTTCCTCTATATTCTGGTGGACGAATACCAGGATACCAACGGGGCGCAAAATGAGATCATCCGCAAGCTTGTGGCTTACTGGCAGATGCCCAACCTGTTCATCGTCGGGGATGATGACCAGTCGATCTACGAATTTCAGGGCGCGCGGCTGAAGAATCTTACGGATATCTACGAAGCTTACCATAAAGGCATCGAACTGGTCGTGTTGGAAAATAACTACCGCTCCGCCCAGCCCATATTGGATGCCGCCCGGGAAGTGATTGGGCACAATGGCATTCGCATCGTCAACCGGTTGCAGGAACTGGGTATGGAGAAAGCATTAAAAGCAAGCCGTCCGGAGGTGCAGGGCCTGCCTGCCGTGCCCGAGATCAGCGCTTTTCCCAACCCCATGCAGGAAGAGGCCTGGCTGGTGGAGGAGCTGCAGCGCCTGCACGGCGAAGGTGTGCCGCTTAATGAAGTGGCAGTCATCTACGCGAAGCACCGGCAGGTGGAAAGCCTGATGGAGCTATTGGAAAAGCGGGGCCTGCCGTACCAAACCCGCCGCCGGGTGAATGTGTTGAACCTACCTTTGATCCGCAATCTGCGGCAGATGCTGGAGTACTTTGCCGCTGAATTTCAGCGCCCCACGGGCGGCGAGCACCTGCTCTTCCAGGTCATGCATTTTGTTTTCATTGGCCTGCACCCCGATGACCTCTTCACCATCAGTCAGCAACAAGCCCGGCAGCAGGGCCCGGAGCGAACAGCTTGGCGGAGCTTTCTGGCAGATCCGGAGGCCTGGCAAAAGCTGTCGTTGAAAGACCAGGCTGCCCTGCAGCGCTTTGTCGGCTTCCACCACCATATGATCCGCCATTACAGTAGCCTGAGCGCGCCTGCTTTTGTGGAGCAGCTGATTAACCGCAGCGGCCTGCTGTCGCACGCTATGGGGCAAAGCAATAAAGCCTGGTTGTTGCAGGTGCTGCGGTCCTTCCTCAATTTTGTACGCCGGGAAGCTGCCCGCAACCCCCGCCTGACAGTAGGCGGCCTGCTGGATTTGCTGCGCAGTATGGATGCCAACCGCCTGCCCGTGGAGGCGAGCGAGTCCATTTATGCGCCAGATGGTATACAATTGCTGACAGCCCACAGCGCTAAGGGGCTGGAGTTCCGTCAGGTCTTTTTGCTGGATGTCACCCAAAAGCCCTGGGAGCCCGGCGCCAGAGGCAGTAGTTTCCGCTTCAAGCTGCCCGATACGCTCACCTACTCCGGTGAGGAAGACCCCCTTGAGGCCCGGCGGCGCCTGTTTTACGTGGCCATTACCCGGGCGCAGGAGCGCCTCCATCTGTCCTACGCCACCCAGGATATGGACGGGAAAGCCACCCCCCGTGCCCGGTTTGTAGACGAATTGTTGCAGCAGGAGGCGGTTGAGGTAGCCGACCGGGAGGTGGCCAAAGCCGCTTTGCTGGAAGCCGAATCGCTAAGGCTCCTGGAGCAGCGCCCCCCTGTGGTGCCCGCTCCCGGCCGGGCCACCATTGACGCGCTGCTGGAGGGCTTTCAGCTGAGTGTATCCGCCCTCAACCGCTACCTAAAATGCCCGCTTGGGTTCTATTACGAAAATGTACTCCGCGCTCCGGTACTGATGCGGGAGGCCGCCCACTACGGCACCGCCATGCACTATGCCCTGGAGCGCTACTTTCAGCGCATGCGTGCGCACCAGGAGCAGGCGTTTCCGCCGGTAGCCGTATTGCTGGAAGGGTTTGAGCAGGAAATGGGCCGCCGCCGTGGGTTTTTTGCCCGGCGGGAATACGAGCGGCGCCTGGAGGCCGGCCAGTATAACCTGCAGCTCTACCATACCCAACACCGCAAGGCGTGGCAGCGGGATGTGCTCTTGGAATACCGGCCCCGAAATGTGGAAGTGGATGGCGTGCCCATTACCGGCAGCATTGATAAGCTGGAGCAATTGCCCGGTGAAAAAGCGCGGGTCATTGACTACAAAACGGGTAGCCAAGATAAACGCAAATTGCGCCGGCCGACGGGCAAGAACCCCCAGGGTGGCAGTTATTGGCGGCAATTGGTGTTCTACAAGCTGCTTTACGAACATTACCCGGCAAACACCCGGGTGGTCACCACTGCCGCCATTGCTTACCTCGAACCCGATAAGCAAGGCCAGCTTCCCGTCGCTGAGCTTACCTTCAATGCAACGGATACCCAGAAGGTGCGCAAGATGATCCGCGAAACCTACGCTGCTATTCAAGCCCACGACTTCTATACCGGCTGTGGAGAGCCGGATTGCCCATGGTGCAATTTTGTGCGCCATCATGTAGCACCCGGCTCCTTTGCACAACCTGACATTGAGGCATTGGATGACGACTAAAGACCAAGCACGGCTTGCCGCTAATAAAAAACCCGCCTCCGGTCTTGCCAGAGGCGGGTTAAGGAAGCATAACGCTTCAATTTACTCTACAATCAGGCGGCGGGTGAGCACCCCTTCCGCAGAAGTCAGCCGAATCATATAGATGCCGGCGGGCATTTGGGTCAGGTCGATCTGAGCCTGGTAGTCGCTGCGGTAGCTTTCTACGCGGCGCACATTCAAGACCTGTCCGGTTCCCGTCACGATGGCCAAATCATAGGCAGTTGGCTGCAGCTCGCTCAGGCGTACCGTTGCCAATCCCTTGGTTGGGTTCGGGAATACTTCAAAGCCTTCCCGTGTCAGCACTTCGCGTGTGCTGTTGCAGACCTCAATGCTGAATGCCAGCGTTAAGGCTTGTTCGCACCCGAATTCATTAACTACAGTGGCCTCAATGCTGTAGGTGCCGATATCGAAGCCAGCTGTTGTGAATTCATCTATAGTCTCCCCATCGATGATAAGCTGATTGCCTTCACCCGGAGTAAACACGAAGATGTCTTCTACACAAACCACAGTATCGGTCGGGAAGCTGACCATTGGAACCGGGTTGAAGGTAACCGCAACTTCATCCGTGCCGGTACAACCGTTGGCATCGGTCACGGTGACCGCATAAGCTCCATCCATATCTACGTCAATGGTTGGGCTGTCAGCGCCGGTGCTCCAGTTGTAAGCCTCGAAACCAGCACCTGCGTCCAGGGTGACCGTTTCGCCCTCGCAGGCTTCAGTATCCCCACCCAGGGCGACGGTTGGCAGTGGATTAACAACGACCTCGATTGTATCCATTGCCATGCAGCCGCCGGCAGTGGTTGCCATGACTGTGACGATGCCGCCTTCTGCAACCTCAATGGTTGCGCCCTCATCCCCGGTGGACCAAGTGACGGTTTCGTAGGCGTCACCAACGGACAAAGTAGCAGTTGCGCCTTCGCAAATGGCCACTTCTTCCGGCAGATCGGTGATTGGGCAGCTCAGCTCCAGCTCAAACATGGCCACAGAACTGCTGACCTCATAGGATACCGCCAGCAGGGGCTTGCCATTCGCAGTAGCGTCGGCCGGGATGAAGGCCAGGCCTTCCGGCGCCAGGTCGCCGCCCAGGGAGTCTACCGTACGGGTGTTGATGTACTGCAGGTAAACCGGGCTTGTCGGCTCGCTCAGGTCGTAGACCATCACGCCGCCGATGCGCTCCAGGGCGATGAAGCCGTAGGTGCTGCCATCGATTTCCGCCGTGATGACGGCTTCGGGCTCAGGCCCTTTGTCGTCAGAGCGGTTCTTGAACTCGTTCTCGTCGTCGGTGGTGTTGAAGATGGCGCCGAAGACCGGGTCAGCGGCGGTGATCTGCTCCAGGTCGTTGCCGCTGTCGTACAGCAGCTCGCCGGTGGTGGCGTTCCAGACGGAGAAGGAACGGCCGCCGTAAGCGTACAGCTCATCGTAGTCGCCGTCGCCGTCGGTATCGCCATTCGCAGAAGTAATGCGCAGGCGGCCCAGCAGCACGTCTTCCTTCAGCACATCGCCGTTCGGGAAAGCCATGGGGTCCAGTACGATCTCATCATCGCCTACGCGGAACTCCTCGCTGAAGCCGTCGTAGTCGCGCGCGTCCCCTTCGTTAGCCGTGATCAGGTAGCCCTGCCCGCCTACGGTGAAGTAGTCGGCGGCATCCGGGTGGTAGAAGCCCTGTACCGGCCAGTTGGAGAAGAAGATGTTGTCGGTGCGGTTGGAGGCATCCATGGTCACGCCTTCCTGCGTCCAGTCCTTGGTGCCCAGCGGCAGAATATCGGCGATGGTATTGCCGACCAGGTCGATAACGATAACTGCGTTGTTCTCCTGCGCCATCGCGTAAGCTGTGGTATTGTCGTCAGATACGGTGATATACTCTGGCTCCAGGTCCTGGGCTACGGTAGCGCCCGGGCCGAAGATGCGCACGCCGGCCGCCTTGAGGGCGTCTTCCTGGGCGTTGAAGCTGGTGAAGCCGAGGTTGGTCACGGAGGCCATTTCTGCGCCCATGTTCAGGTCGATGATGCTGATGGAGCCCTCGGGGTCGATGGTGTAGTCATCGTCAGGCTCGCCTTCGTTGGCAACGATGGCTTTGGTGCCATCCGGCGTGAAGGTGACCATATCCGGGAGTACGCCGACCACCACCGAGTTGATGAAGTTGCCGTCGGTGTCGAAGAAGGCTACGGTGCCGTTTTCGTCTACGCCCTCCGCTTCAATCGCAGCGGCAAGGATGCCATTGGAAACGGCCACGGAGTTGATGCCGTCGCCGTAAGCGGAGATGTCAATGCTGGATACTGGCATCAGGTTGCCGGGGTCGCTGTAGTCGAGGATGTCAACGGTGTTGTTCTCGCCGTTCGTCAGGAACAGGCGCTGCGTTTCGCCGTCGTAGGCGACAATTTCAGCGGTGCCTTCGCCCCCTCCGGTCAGGTAGCTGCCGAGGTGGGTCAGCTGTAGGCCGGGGTTAGCGGCGGCCATCGGCGCCATATCGTCGTTGTCGCTGATGAGCACGATGTGGCGGCTCGTTTCGCCGATACGCGCAGAAGAAGCGGCTTGGTCGATTTCGAGTACCAGGTACTTTCCGCTCAGGTCCATATTGTTTAGGATGTCCAGCTGCAGGAACTGAGACTCGGTGCCGCCCGCTGCAAAATCAAACTCGGTGGTGCCGATGGTGTAGTCGGCGCCGCCCATTGCTGTAGAGGCTGCGCTTACGGTTACCACTGCACGGCCGCCCAGGTTGCTGGCTTGCTCTACTGCCAGCTCAACCTGCAGGGCGCCGCTGCCTTCTTCCACTTCGGTGGTTGCTTCTGCAAAAGTGACGGCAGTCGGGCCTTCCAGCTCAAAGGCAGCTAAGGAGCCGCTGACTTCATAGGATACCAGCAGGTAGGCGCTTCCATCTGCGCTCTCCTCCGGGCTGACGAACACCAGGTCTTCCGGTGCCAGGTCTCCGCCCAGGGAGTCTACCGTACGGGTGTTGATGTACTGTATGAATTCGGGCGCAGCCGGGTCATCCAGATTGTACATCATAATGCCGCCAATGCGCTCCAGGGCGATAAAGCCATAAGTGTTGCCATTAAAATCGGCTACCACTACAGCTTCTGGCTCCGGCCCTTTGTCGTCAGAGCGGTTCTTGAACTCATTTTCGTCGTCGGTAGCGTTGAAAATGGCGCCGAAGACTGGGTCCGCCGCAGTGATCTGCTCCAGGTCATTACCACTATCGTAGACCAGCGCGCCGGTCACTGCATCCCAGATGGTGAAGGAGCGGCCACCGTAGGCGAAGAGCTCGTCGAAGTCACCGTCGCCATCGGTATCGCCGTTGGCATTAGTGATGCGCAGGCGGCCCAGCAGGGCATTATCTTTCAGGTACTCCGCACCCGGGAAGGCGGTAGGATCCAGAACAATTTCGTCGTCTCCCACTCGAAACTCCTCACTGAAGCCGTCGTAGTCACGGGCGTCGCCTTCGTTGGCGGTGATCAGATAGCCCTGCCCACCTACCGTAAAGTAGTCGAAGCCGTCCGGCTGATACATGCCTTTGATGGGCCAGTTGGAGAAGAAGAGGTTATCAATGCGGTTGGAGGCATCCAGCGTTACGCCTTCCTGCGTCCAGTCTTTGAAGCCAAGCGGCAAGATGCCGGAAACCGTCTCAGCCGTCAGGTCTACCAAAATCAGCGCATTGTTCTCCTGGCACATAACGTAAGCGGTAGCTCCGTCGTCAGATACGGTGATGTACTCCGGCTCCAGGTCTTGTGCTACGGTAGCGCCCGGGCCGAAGATGCGTACGCCCTGCTCCGTCAGCAGCATGGAGTCTGCATTGAACTGATCTAAGCCCAGGGTAGTAACGCTGGCCATCATAGCACCCGCGCTCACATCCACGATGCTGACCGAGCCTTCCGGGTCTACCGTGTAATCATCGTTTGGCTCGCCTTCGTTGGCGGTCAGGATGCGGTTGCCATCTGGCGTAAAGGTCAGCATGTCAGGCAGCGGGCCGACTTCTACTTGATTTAGGAAAGTACCGTCTGTATCGAAGAAGACAACCGAGCCATTATCGGTTACGGTTTCGGCTTCCATGGCTACTGCGACCAAGCCTTCGTATACAGCTACGGAATTGATGCCGCCGCCGTAGGGAGATAGATCAACCGCAGATACTGCACTGATCGCACCGGCTGCGCCAAGGTCCAGGATTTGCAGCTCGTTGAACTCGGAATTGGATGCAAACAGCCGCCCGGAGCCGGCATCGTAGGCGATGATTTCTGCGGCAGCGCCTTCCGGCAGCTCAAAACTGCCCAAATGGTTGAGCTGTGCCTGTGGTTGAGCCTGGGCTACCGGGGCGGTATCATCATTGTCAGCAATCAGTACAATCACGGCGTCCTCTTCTCCAATGCCGGTGGTGCTTGCCGCGCCATCGATTTCCAGGATAAGGTACTTGCCGCTCAGGCTGCTGTTGTCTAGAATTTCCAAAGGGAGGGGAATGGCATCCGTCGCCCCCGCTGGCACATTGATGGCCGTAGTGTTGAGGTTGTAGTCTTCGCCGGCTACGGCAGTGGAAGCTGATGCAACGCTAAGGGTAAGGATGCCCGCTAAGTCACCGGCTTGCTCGATGCTAACGGGGATTTCGATACTGCCGCTGCCTTCTAAGACCTCCACGGTCTCTTCTGCAAAAGCCACGGTTGCAGGGGTGGCAATTTCAAATACGCCCACAGTGCCGCTGACTTCGTAGGAGACAACGGCGTAGTACTTGCCATCCGGGCTATCGGCGGGAGAGATGATTTTAACATCTTCCGGGGCCAGGTCGCCGTCGGCATCACCGGTTGCGGTACGGGTGTTGATGTACTGCACGAAGGATGGTGCCTCCGGGTTAGAGACATCGTACACCATGATGCCGCCGATGCGCTCCAGGGCGATAAAGGCGTAGGGTACGCCATTGATATCAGCTACCGTAATGGCTTCCGGCTCCGGGCCTTTGTCGTCGGAACGGTTCTTGAATTCGTTTTCGTCATCGGTGGTATTGAAAATCTGGCCAAAAACCGGGTCGGCTGCGGTAATTAGCTCCAGCTCGGAGCCACTATCGTACAGCAGCTCGCCGGTGGTGGCGTTCCAAATGGAAAAAGAACGGGCGCCGTAGGAAAACAGCTCGTCGAAGTCGCCATCACCATCGGTGTCCCCATTGGCAGACGTGACTCGCAAACGGCCTAGCAAGGCGTCGTTTTCCAGGTATTCAGCGCCTGGGAAGGCCGTAGGGTCAAGAGGGATTTCCTCGTCCCCTACCCGGAATTCCTCGCTGTAGCCATCGTAATCCCGGGCGTCGCCTTCGTTGGCGGAGATGAGGTAGCTCTGCCCGCCTACGGTGAAGTAGTCGATCGCATCCGGCTGATACATGCCGCGGATGGGCCAGTTGGCAAAGAAGATATCGTCGATGCGGTTGGAAGCGTCGAGGACGATGCCTTCCTGCGTCCAGTCTTTGTAGCCAAGGGGCAGAACGTCCAGTGCAGTAGCGCTCTCAATGTCAATCAGTACCAGCGCATTATTTTCCTGGCAATTGGCGTAGGCCAGGCTGCCGTCGTCCGCAATAACGATGAACTCTGGCTCGAGGTCCTGCGCAACGGTAGCGCCCGGGCCGAAGATACGCACGCCTTCCGCCCGGAGGTCTGCTTCTTGCGCATTGAAACCGCTGAAGCTTACCGTAGTCACGTTGGCATCCGTCAAGCTGGCGATATCGCCACTGATGTCGATAATACTGACCGAGCCTTCCGGGTCTACGGTATATTCATCATTGGGTTCTCCCTCATTAGCAGTAAGCACCTTGCTGCCATCAGGGGTGAAGGCCAGCATATCTGGCAATGGCCCTACATTGACCTGGCTGAGGAGGTTGCCATCGGTGTCAAAGAAGGCTACCGACCCGTTGTCGGTTACGGTGTTGGCCTCCAGGGCAACGGCTACGATGCCATTGGCAACCGCTACCGAGTTGATGCCGCCACCGAAGATAGAAATGTCGATGGAGCTAATGGGCGATAAGGCGGTGGGGTCGGAGAAGTCCACAATATCCAGGCGGTCTTCTTCGGAATTGGTAACGAATAACCGTTGGGAGCCGGGGTCATGGGCGACAATCTCTGCGACTTCGCCCGAAGCGTAGCTGCCCAGGTGGTTGAGGCTGATGGCCGGCGCAACCGGCGCCTCGGGGGTGGTCAGGTCATTGTCCTGAATAAGCACAATAAGCTCGGTATTGCTGCCGGCAGTGGCATTGGTGAGCGATTCAATAGCCAGAATGAGGTAACGGCCGCCCAGGGTAGTGTTGTCAAGCAGTTCCACCTCTACCGTCTGCGCATCGGCGCTATTGGCAGGGAAGTCCACCGTTGAGGTGAGCAGGTTGTAGTCCTCGCCGGCAACTGCGCTTGAGGCATCCACTACAGTAATCGTAGCCGCAGTTGGCATATCGTTGGCATTGGTAATGGAAAGATTGAAGCTTACTGTGCCATCGGCTTCGCTGACGACTATGTCGGGAGCTTCGAAGGAAACTACTGGCGATAAGGCTGGCATGTATACGCCGGGCGTAGCCAGAATATCTGTACCATTAAAGGCTTCGGTATTGGCGAACCAGTTGGCCCCATCGTTATTGTCCAGCTCAGGGTCCAGGAGCTCTATGGAAGGGCCGTCGCCATCGGCCTCCACGGGCCAGGGCGGGTCATCGAGGTAATTGACCGAGTCAATGGTTTCGTTAAGGAAGTTCTTGATGACCACCTCCTCATTACCATTCGTTAGGTCATCGAAGCCCCAATCGTAGAAATCGAGGCCGAAGAAAGCTTCTGCTTCCGCCTCGTTGAGGGCAACCAGGACCACTGCTCCCGGGTCAAGCGTAAGCTCCGGGAAGGTGAAGCTAAACTCGGAGCTTAGGGTGAGGCCGCCAATGGGTGCCGGGTCTGTTCCTGCGTTCAGGATCTCTACGAATTCCAGGACGTCATCGCCGGGCGGATTGTAGAGGATTTCGGTGATGACCAGCTCCGGGGTGGTCCGGTTCACAATCCAATCAAAGCTAAAGGGCTGAGCAAGCGGGTTGCTGGCCAGGTCTGTTACCAGGCCTACCGCAACAGAAAAGCCCTGCCCGTCGGCAAAGGGCGTGTCATAAGTGATGGTGACAAAGGGAAACGCCCCTCCGCCGGGCTCGGTGTAAGTAATATCAGAAATGGTACCATTCGTCGTGTAGTTCGTCAGGTTTTCCACACTAGCGACATCCATAGGCTCACTGTAGGTGATGCGGATGCTGGTGTCGCTCAGAAGCTCGCCTTCCAAAGCAATGGGCGGCAGAAAGTCTTCCGTGCTGCTGAAAAGCGAGACATCGTCAAAACCAGCAAAGTCAGACCCTCCGTTCTGCTTGGCCATTAGCCGCAAGCGTACGGTGGAGATGCCTACCGGCAGGTTGATGAAGACGGTTTCCCAGGCTCCGGTGTTGCGGGACAAGGGCATATAGTTGGCCATGTCGAAATCCGTACCGGGGGTGGTTTCGATGATATAGCCAATGGAGTCGTCAGGCTCATAGCCAATGGTGTTGTACTTGAAAGAGACAGCGTTGACCAAAAAGCCGGAAACGTCAACGGCATCAAAGTCCATAGTGTGGAAATCCTCGGTGCCCCCGTTGGGATTATCCAGGTCACGCATGTACCAGAAGTTCATTCCGGTAGCCGGTGCAAGGTTGCCCACCGGTCCGGAGATGGCCCATGCGTCATCGTCAATGTCATAAGGGTCAGGGGTTACGGTATAGTTCCAGTCATCATCGGGGCTCCCCTCGAAGCCCTGGAACAATTCCTGGTCGGTTTGGGCTAAACAGACGTAAGGAAGCAGGGCAAGCACTACGAAGCTAAGCCCCCTACCTAAAAGGTACACATACTGCATAAATTAAGATTTGGGTTTGGAAAGTATTTTGGCAGCGTAAAGCTACGGCGGGCAGCATCAGGGCAGGTTAAGTACGGGTTAAGTAAGCGTTAATTTTGTGTAAGGTAGCTTGTGCAAAATTCTAAAAGGATATGTCAAGCATTCCCCGCCTGGCCAAACCAGGATGGGTGCGCTGTCAAGGATGGAGCAGCATACAGACCCAGCGGTAAGAAAAGATAAGATCAGAGCACACCCTTGGTGCTGGGCAGTTGCAGGTGTTCGGT
>CAZNSK010000181.1:0-11396 GCA_964575505.1 uncultured Phaeodactylibacter sp. | reverse complement strand
GAGACCCTGGGCATCGTTGGCGAATCGGGCTCCGGCAAATCGGTTACTGCCCTATCGATCATGCGGCTAATCCCTTCTCCGGGCCAGGTAGAAGCCGGCACTGTTTCTTATTTTCCTAAGCCAGGGGGCGATGCGGTGGACCTGCGGCAATTGAAGCGCCGGGAAATGCGCCGCTACCGCGGCATGGAGCTTGCTATGATTTTTCAGGAGCCCATGTCTTCTCTCAACCCGGTATTCCGCTGCGGGGAGCAGGTGACGGAAGGGATGCGCCACCATTTGAAGCTGGGCCGGCAAGAAGCCCGGGTGCAGGCCCTCCGGTTATTTGAAGAAGTGCAATTGCCTAACCCGGAGCGCATTTACCAGGCTTATCCCCATCAATTGTCAGGCGGCCAAAAACAGCGGGTCATGATTGCCATGGCCATGAGCTGCAACCCCGGCCTGCTGATCGCGGATGAGCCGACCACTGCTTTGGATGTAACCGTCCAAAAGGCCATTCTCGAGCTGATGGGTAAAATCAAAGCGGAGCACGGGTCTTCTATTATGTTTATTACCCACGACCTGGGGGTAATTTCCGAGATTGCCGACCGGGTGCTGGTCATGTTTAAAGGGCAAATCGTAGAAGAGGGCCGGGTAGAAGAACTGTTTGCCAATCCCCGCCACCCTTACACTAAAAGCTTGCTGGCCTGCCGCCCCCCATTGAACTACCGGCTGCGCCGCTTGCCAGTCGTCAGCGACTTTATGGAGTTGAAACAAGGAGAGGGCGGTCAAACCGAAGTGGTGGAGAAAAAAGCCACCCTGGAGTCCGTAATCCGGCGGGAACGGATTCCGGCTGTGGAGTTGCGCCGCCGCAGCCGCCAACTGAAGCAAAAGCCGCCTATTCTTGAGGTAGAAGGGCTAAAAACCTGGTTCCCGGCTCAGCATAACTTCTGGGGTAAGCCCAAATCTTACATCCGCGCTGTCGACGATGTAAGCTTTGAGGTTTTCCCTGGCGAAACGCTGGGGCTGGTGGGCGAATCTGGTTGCGGCAAAACGACGCTTGGGCGCAGCCTGCTGGGCTTAGCGCCGGTACGGGAGGGCAAGGTGCTTTATAAGGGGCAATCCTTGTTGGATTTATCCGATGAGGCTTGGAAGCCCCTGCGGCAGGATATGCAAATCATTTTCCAGGACCCATACGCCTCTCTCAACCCCCGCATGACCATCGGCAAAGCCATTATGGAACCCATGCAGGTGCACGGGCTCTACAATTCGGATGCCGAGCGGCGCGACCGGGTCCTGCAGTTGCTGGAAACGGTCAATATGCCCGCAGAGCACTTCGCCCGCTACCCCCATGAGTTTTCGGGCGGGCAGCGGCAACGGATCGCTATTGCCCGTGCCCTGGCGCTGAACCCGAAATTTATTATCTGTGACGAGTCGGTTTCCGCACTCGATGTTTCCGTGCAGGCGCAGGTGCTCAACCTGCTTATTGAGCTTCGGGAGAAGTATAAATTCACCTACATTTTTATTTCCCACGATTTATCGGTCGTCAAATTCATGTCCGACCGCATGATTGTGATGAATCAGGGCAAGATCGTTGAGCAGGGCAATAGCGAGGAAGTATACGCCAACCCACAGAACCCTTATACTCAACAGCTTATCCGGGCGATCCCCAAAGGCAGGAAGGAAGAACTGCGCAAATAAGAAAGGGGCAAACGCGGATAGTACCCGTCTGCCCCTCTCGGAAGTTACCCTAAGCCAGGTTGCTTCGGGCTATTCTATTCTATTCGGTTTAGTGAATGACAACGAACCGCTTGGTGGCTTGCCCCTCCGGTGTATACACGACCAGGAAGTAAGTGCCAGCCGTCAGGTTAGCAGTATCGTAGGTGAATGTACCCCCTTTAATACCTTCGTGTATATTGCGTTCGATCACTCTGCCGAACATATCCACGAGGCCAATGCGCACTTCGTCTGCGTACTCATCCAGCTGAAGCTCCAGTTGGATCATATCGTTTGCCGGGTTAGGGAATACAACGGCTTTGCTGTCTTCCAAACGCTGCTCTTCGGTATTAACTGGCGTAAAGCCTTCCAGGTGCAGGCGGGTTACCGCGCTGTAGTCACCTACCCAGCCTCCAGTGTAGAGCTGATCGGTAAAGGTCATGGTGCTAATCCCCGGGTAGGTATCCTGCCCACCGTAGGTATACCAGGGTGGAATACCCAGTGCCGCATTGACACCATCGTAGCGTGCCATCAACAAATACTTACCATCCGCTTTCAGTGGGACCGGCTCAATGAACGGTACCGTCAACAGATCATAGGGCTCTTCCTCACCCGACAGAATATAAATGGCAGTAGCAACTTCCTCGTACTCGGAGTAGTCGATCTGCCCAGCTACCGCACCAACGCCATCGCCATCGGGGTCTGTATCAAACAGGGTGAGCATAAACATATCTGCATCCTCGAAGCCCGTGTAAAGCGAATCGGGGTTGGCAATGGAGAAGGTGACGTGGGTTGCAACGGAAGGCTCGCTGGCCAACTCGTAGTAGTTGCCAAAATCGTAGATCAGCAGGTCTTCCAAAAAGCCCTCATTAGTCGGCGCAATCCAACTGTCAGCAGGCCATTCCGGAATGTCGCCGTTGTCTTTTTGGAAAGTGAATTCTGTGACCTCAAAGCGGCGCATCAAGGTATCCAGCGTTAGCGAATTGGCGTAAATCATTTCATAAACGCCCATTTGATCGGGCGTGAAAGTCTCAAACTCGAAGGTGTGAATGCCGTCAGGCTGAATGGTGTCTATTTCAGCGGTTAGCTTGGTCTCCGTACCATCCGGCGCGATGATGTCTACGCTGGCGGAAGCATCTAGTATCGGGGTCTCCGGGTCGATGTTGAGCAAGTTCACGCTAATGTTTTCCATCGGCCTGATCTGGCTCATTGGCGTGCCGTAGTTTTCCGGGCCGAGCTCACCGAAGAAAGCGCGCACCTGGAAAGTGCCGATAACGGTCTCGCCTGCGTCCAGCGCTGCGATAGCACCCGCTAATTCCGCCTCATCGTTTACAAAGATGGAAGGCATCGTGACTTCCAGGCCTCTTTCGTCACCTGCGGCCATGCCACCCAATGGGTCGCCTCCGTTGTTGACAATTATCGCAGCTATTGCTCCTGCTTTTTCCGCGAAGAAGAGTTTGTCGCTGAAAAAGCATTCGCCCCGGCGGATGAGTGCCATCTTGCCGCTGTAATCAGCCATTGTGGTGGTATCACAACCCAGTGAGTCCAGCCCATCGCCGGCCAAGTCGTCATCATCCACCCACATCAACTCGGCAGAAACAGTGTTCCGTAAGGGCTGTGTGCCCCACTCCGTAGAGTTGGTCACAGAACCATAGTCACCAACTGTGCGGGAAAAGCCAGTTGACGGTACTTCATAGAATACATCTACAGGGACAGGGGAGTCGTTGGGAATTTGTGCCATGAGTGGGTTGGCAAACAGACTCAGCAGGCAGCACGCTGCCATTAGTTGGTAAAGTTTTTTCATACTGAATGGTGTTTTATTTAAATTACGCAATGAAATTAAGGATATGTTCGCTATCTGACAAGACCAAGCGAAGTTAATTTTTTAGGCCGGTGCAACTTTTACCTCGGTTTTACCGTCCTTTAAGTGAAACATTCGTCAGAATATCAGGCGTTTTCGTCGATCAGACTGGCGCATTGTGTAGAAAAACCATATTTTTGCCGTGACCTTTAAGAGAGATAGGAAATGAAAAAGCCAAACACCCGAACTGTACTTTTATCGCTAGCCTTGGTGGCTAGTCTTTCTGCCTATGCATTTCTTAGCAATGCTTCTACCCGGCTTAGCCACGGTGTAGAACACAATGAAGCTGTTCAGTATGAAGACCGTGCGGAGGTCGAATCTCCTGCTGTGGTGCTTCCCGATATTATGTTACTGAAAAAGGCAGTTGAAGTAGGCAAGCGGTTTTTGCCTGCCACTTCTATGTAAGCAGGCAGAATTTGTTTCAATCCCACCCGACTAAAAAACGGATGTTCTGACTTATCAGAGCATCCGTTTTTTAATTCCGGTTTCCCTCGGTTAGCGTTTGCGGCGGGCCCGGCGGCGAGCGATGCCGCCCATTTTCTTGCCTCGTTTGCCGCCTTTTCCGCCCGGTGCGCCCATGCCCATGCCTGGCATTTTGCTCATTTTATGCATCATCTTGCGCATCTGATCAAACTGCTTCAAAAACATATTGATTTCTTCGATGGGCTGCCCGCAGCCTTTGGATATCCGGCGTTTTCGGCTGGTATTCATAAGCTCAGGGTTGCCGCGCTCCTGAGGGGTCATGCTGAAAATAATCGCTTCCACCTTGTTAAAGGCGTTTTCGTCGATGTCGAGGTTTTTGGTCATCTTATTCATGCCCGGGATCATGCTCATAAGGCTCTTAAGGTCCCCCATCTTACGGATTTGCCCAATCTGCTCCAGAAAATCATTGAAGTCAAACTTGTTCTTCTTGATTTTCTTTTCGAGCTTCTTGGCTTGCTCCTCGTCAAACTGCTGCTCGGCCCGCTCCACAAAGGAAATGATGTCGCCCATGCCCAGGATCCGGCTGGCCATGCGGTCGGGGTGAAAAACATCCAGTGTATCCATTTTCTCCCCGGTGGAGACAAATTTAATGGGCTTGCCCACCGTGTATTTAATGGAAAGGGCAGCCCCGCCCCGGGTATCCCCGTCTAGTTTAGTTAGCACTACACCGTCGTAGTCAATCCGGTCATTGAAGGCTTTTGCCGTATTAACGGCGTCTTGCCCCGTCATGGAATCCACTACGAAGAGGGTCTCATTGGGCTGAACGGCCTCTTTAATGTTGGAAATCTCCTCCATCATCTCCTCGTCGATAGATAAACGGCCGGCGGTATCAACGATCACGACATCGTGCCCGTGGTCCTGAGCGTGGGCAATGCCTTTGAGCGCAATTTCCACCGGGTTTTGGTTGCCCATTTCTTTATAGACGGGCACCTTGATCTGATCACCGATGACTCCAAGCTGATTGATGGCAGCAGGGCGGTATACATCACAGGCGACCAGCAGCGGGCTTTTTTTCCGGTTGGCTTTGAGGAAGCGCGCCAGCTTACCGGAAAAGGTGGTTTTGCCGGACCCCTGCAGGCCAGCTATAAGGACAACCGAAGGTTTGCCTTTTAAATTGAAATCGGCCGCTTGCCCACCCATCAGGCTGACCAATTCATCATTGACGATCTTGACCATCAGCTCACCCGGCTTGACGGCGCTGAGCACATTCTCCTGCCCCAGGGCTTTTTCTTTAATGGTATCTGTAAAGTCCTTGGCAATCTTATAGTTCACATCCGCTGCGACCAGGGCCCGGCGGATTTCTTTAACGGACTGGGCGATATTGAGTTCCGTTAGTTTGTTTTCTCCTTTTAAGGTCTTAAAAGCTCCCTCCAGGCGTTCGCTCAGGCTGTCAAACATAATCGTTGGGTGGTTTTTGAATCAATCGTGCAAAAATAAAAAAAATATTTACAGTTGCTAAGCTGCTCCTTTGGGTAACGCCTGAGCGCTAAAGAGGTTGGAGCTCGGTCAGGCAAAGCGCCAAAATAAGGGGCAGGGAGGCTAAAAACAGGGGCATATAAATTTCGTGCTGAAAAATTATTCGAATTTATTTACTTTTATAGGGACTGGTATCAGGCTTCTATCCATCGGCAAACTTATTCCCAAACATTAAAACAAGTCTGCAAAAAATACGGGCACCTGGCGTACAGCCCCTGAGCTTTGCCCGCCCTCAATCTATCAATTGCAAAACAAAACGAAACCGAATATGTCCTTCCCGCTTAAATTACTGTTGGCCGTGGTGGTATGGCTGGCTTTTTACCTGATTACCTGGAAGGGGTGCCAGGAGGAGCTGTGCTACGCTTGCAACCCAGCCCCCGGGGTTACCACGCTTGCTGATACCACGGGAGCTGAGCCCCGCCTGCCGCTGTACTTCAAATGGTCTGACCCGGAAGCCTACGTAGGCGACGGGATTGAGGGCCTGATCCGGCGCACCCGTAACGCCGGAGATTCAGCTCAGTTCCTGGAAATTACCGGCCTCTATTTCGAAGGCGAAACCCAACCGGAAGGGGCCGAAAATATGGGGCTGGCCCGGGCTGCTGAAGTGGCCCGCCTTTTCGATGGGCAGCTCGACAGCAGCCGGATCACCCTCCGCGCCCGCTCGGTGGAAGCGCCCGATGATGCCCGCGATGCCCCTTTTGAAGCTGCCCTGTTTGAATGGGTAGACCAGGAGGTGTCAAAAACAGTAGATGACCTGGGCGACCGCATTGCCGTCCGCTTTCCCCTAGGCTCCACCGAAAAAGTGTATGACCCTGAGGTAGATGCTTATCTGGAGCGGCTGGCCCGCCGTATCAAAACAACCGGAGAGCGGGTGGAGCTAACCGGTCATACCGATAATATCGGGTCGGAGCAGGATAATATCGAACTGGGCAGGGCCCGGGCGCAAGCCATCAAGCAAATACTAACCGATGCGGGCGTGCCGCCTGAGCAAATTTCAACGGATACGAAAGGAGAGTCAATGCCGGTGGCTTCCAATGCCACTGAAAACGGGCGGTACGAAAACCGCCGGGTCGAAATCCGCCTCATCAAACAAAACAACCCTCAAAACGACTAAACCATGGAATACGGAACCCTTTTACTGGCGTCTTTAGAGCCCTGCTGGCTGTGGTGGCTTATCCTGTCTGCCCTGGCTTTTATTCTTGGCGCTATCTTAGGTTGCCTGCTTTGCGGCAACCGGCGTAAGCTCAGGGAGCTGGAGGAAGAAAATCAGGGGCTGAAAGCCCGAAATAACAACTGGGAGAAAGACTACGTCGGCCTCAAATACCAGCACGAAGAAGCTCAGAAGGACCTGAAGTCGCTCCGGAACAAACTCAACAGCTGCGAAGCAGACAAGAGCATCCTGCAATCCAGGATTGATAAACTCGAAGGCAGCGCCGGTGAGGGCCCGGAGATAGCGGCGGGCAGCAGCCTTGGCGCAGCTTCCGGTGGCATTGCTTTTGCCAGCTTGTTCCCCGATGATAATCTGCAAATCGTGGAAGGCATAGGCCCGAAAATTGAAGGGGTGCTTAAGGCAGCTGGCATTAAAACCTGGGCTGATCTGGCTGCAAAAAGCGAAGCTGATCTCCGAAAAGTGCTCACGGACGCTAATCCCAGCTACCGCATTCACAATCCTGCTTCCTGGCCCGAGCAAGCGCGCCTGGCGCAGGCCGGCAAGTGGGATGACCTTATTGCCATGCAGCAGGGCCTGGATGCCAAAGGGGCAGAAACGGAGAAAAACACGCCCTCCAAAGTGAAAAAACTGGCTATGAAGGTGTTGGGCTTTTCATCCGACCCCACTGACCTCAAAATAATCGAGGGCATTGGCCCCAAGATTGAAACCCTGCTCAAGGCAGAGGGTATCCGCACCTGGCAGGAGCTGGCGGATGCCGAGCCTGAGCAGTTGAAGGCGATTCTGGAGCAGGGGGGCGGCAACTTCCGCCTGGCTAAGCCAGATTCCTGGCCTCAGCAAGCGGCCTTGGCCTCAGCTGGTAACTGGGGGGCCCTGAGCGAACTGCAAGAGCGCCTTCAGGGCGGTGTAGATAAAGGATGATGCATTAGACTTGTATGAACCCTGGGTTGCCTGCAGCTGTCATGCCTTGGCAGGACTATCAGGATTACGGCGGCCTTAAGCTAAGCGGAGACCGGGGCGAGCGCAAAATTACCGGCATTGAGGTGCTGGGCAACCTGCCAGACGAGTCGTTCCGTTTGGAATAGGTATCGTAAATCCGGCCCGAAAATATCGGCAGGCGGAAGTTCTTCTCGTAGATTTTTAGGCTATATTTGGCGTTTCATTTGATTTCAAGAAACATTAGCGCCATGCCTTCCATTTCCAAACGGGGCGAGCAGGTCCCCATGTCCCCCTTCCGCAAATTGGTACCCTACGCCGACCGGGCTAAGGGTGCCGGCAAACATGTTTACCACCTCAATATCGGGCAGCCCGATATCGAAACGCCGCTCTATGCTTTGCAGCAAGTGCGGGAAAACCAACTCCGCATCCTGGCCTACAGCCCTGCCGTTGGCCAGCTTTCCTACCGGCGCAAGATGGCGGCTTACTACCGCAACTTCGGCATTGAGCTGGGCCCCGATCAAATTATTGTGACCACCGGCGGTTCCGAGGCTATTCAGTTTGCGATGCTCTCCTGTTTCGACCCCGGCGATGAAGTTATTGTGCCCGAACCTTTTTATGCCAATTACAATGGGTTTGCTCAGATTGGCAACGTCCGCATACAGCCCATCACCTGCCATATCGAAGATGGCTTTGCGCTGCCGCCCATCGAGGCATTCGAAGCGGTCATTACAGAAAAAACGAAGGGGATATTTATCACCAACCCCAACAACCCGACCGGATGCTTCTACAGCCGGGAAGACCTAGATCAACTGGGCCGCCTGTGCAAAGCTTACGATCTCTTTCTGTTTGTAGACGAAGTATACCGGGAGTTTTGTTACGATGGGCAGGATTTCTTTTCGGCCCTGCGGCTGGAAGGCGCTGAGGCGCACGTGGTGGTGGTCGACTCTATTTCTAAACGGTACAGTGCCTGTGGCGCCCGTATCGGTGCCCTGGTCACCCGGAATGAAGGTGTGCTGGACGCTGCGACCCGCTACGCCAAGCTGCGGCTGAGCCCGCCCGGCCTGGCGCAGATCCTGGCAGAAGCCACACTCGACATGGATGCCGCCTACATGAAAACAGTGGTGGCCGAGTATGATCAGCGCCGTCAGGTGGTGTACAACCGCTTGCAGCAAATGCCGGGTGTTGTCAGTTATATGCCGGGCGGCGCATTCTATTGCTTTGCCCGTTTCCCCGTCCGCAGCGCTGAGCATTTTTGCCAATGGTTATTAGAGTCTTTTGAGCACGAAGGGGCGACCGTAATGCTTTCTCCCGGCGAAGGGTTTTACGCTACGCCGGGAAAGGGGTGGGACGAGGTCCGGATCGCTTATATTCTCAATGCCCAAGACCTTGAAAAAGCCATGGATTGCCTGGAAGCCGCTCTTGAGCAGTACGCCGCAATGGAAGTCGATCATACAGCAGCTGCTATACGCTAAATGGGCTCCGGCCGAACAATTCCTAAGAAACATCTATTGGGTTTATCGGAAGCGCGCCTAAAGTTGTACTTTTGCCGTGCTCAAAAAGCGCTATGCCGCATTGCAAGGCTGTTTGGTAGTACTAATATTCTGGCTTTCAAAGGCTTAATCTCAAATTTAACCTTGCAAATACTCGAAAAAAGTTCAAATACTGGATGGACAGGAATACAATAATCGGACTTACGCTCATCTTTATCTTATTAATGGTGTGGCAGCAGTTCATGGCACCTACCGAGGCCGAGATTCAAGCGCAGCAGGCCCGTCAGGATTCCATTACTCAGGTACAGGCGCGCAAAGACAGCCTGAAGTCGGTCGAGCAGGACACTGCTGCGCCGGTCGAGCTGGTGGAAACGCCCGATGATTCCCTCGCGCTGCTACGGCAACAAGCGGCTTTCGGGCCGTTTGCCCCGGCTGCGAAAGGCACGGAGCAGGAGGTCGAGCTGGAGAACGGCCTGATGAAGATTACCTTCAGCTCAAAGGGGGGCGCCATCAAAAAGGTGCTCATGAAGAAGCACCACAAACTCCGTTACCTGGAAGACGGGTCCACTGAGGAAATCCCGCTCTACCTGCTGGAGGATGAAAAAAATCAGTTCGAGTACTTCCTGCCGGTTGCCAACCTCCCCTCAGGGGGTGTGAATACCGGCGACCTGCACTTCGAGGTCGTACAGTCGGATGCGCAAAGCGTCGTCTTTCGGGCACCCACTACCACCGGTGGCTACTTTGAGCAATCCTACCGCATCGATGAGGGCTCTTATAATGTGGATTACGACATACAGCTCGAGAACCTCAATGCCGTCCTTGCCCAAAATACGGACAATCTTAAGCTGACCTGGGTCAACTACCTGGACAAGCTGGAGCACAACGAGGACTACGAGCGCCGGTATTCTACCGTATACTTCAAGCCTGTAGAGGATGACCCGGATTATTGTTCCTGCACGGGGGATGATACGGAGTCCATCGATGAGCAGCGCCTCAAGTGGGTTTCCAACGCCAACCAGTTCTTCAACACTTCTCTCATTGCCGAAACGGCTTTTGGCAACGGCGAATTCGAAACCAAAATGCTGCCGGAAGATGCGGAGGACCTCAAATTGCTGGTCTCAGAGGTGGAAATACCCTACAGCCGGGGCAGCAGCGAGGCCTTTTCGATGCATATGTACGTAGGGCCTAATGAATTTGACCGTTTGTACAATATGGGGTACAGCCTGCAGGATATCATCCCCTTTGGCTGGAGTATTTTCGGCTCTATCAACCGTTGGATCATCCGGCCGCTGTTTAATTTCATAGCCAGTTTTATCGGCAACCCAGGCATCGTAATTTTATTCCTGACGCTGTTGGTTAAGCTGGCGCTCTTTCCGCTGACTTACCGCATGCTGTATTCGCAGTCCAAAATGGCGGCCCTCAAGCCCCGTATGGAAGGCGTAAAGGAAAAGTTCAAAGACGATCAGCAGCAGCAGCAAATGGAGACCATGAAGATGTACCGGGAGTTTGGGGTGAACCCACTCGGCGGTTGTATGCCCATGGTGCTGCAAATGCCCATTTGGTTTGCGCTCTACCGTTTTTTCCCCGCCTCCATTGAGTTCCGGCAAGCCGAATTCCTGTGGGCGAATGACCTGTCGTCTTACGATATTTTCTTCCGCCTGCCGTTTGAAATCCCATTCGGCTTTGGCGCACACATTAGTATGTTTACGCTGCTCTGGGCGGTTACGACCCTGATCTACACGTACTACAATACCCGTCATATGGATATGACGGCCAACCCCGCTATGAAGTACATGCAGTACATCATGCCGATCATGTTCATGGGCTTTTTTAACAGCTTTGCAGCGGGCCTTACCTGCTACCTCTTGTTCAGCAACCTGATTAACATCACGCAAACCATCGTCACCAAGAATTACATTATCGATAACGATAAGATCAACCGGGAGCTGGATGCCTACAAGAAAAAGCCAAAGAAGAAAGGCGGTTTCCAGCAGCGCCTGGAAAAAGCCCTAAAGGAGCAGCAGGAAATACAGGAGCAGCAAAAGAAGAAGAAACGCAAAAAGTAGCAGTAACCTTCCCGGCCTGCAAACCGAGTTGCGTCAGGAGAAATAGTTATATTGGGCGGAGCAGGAGCCATTTGGCTGCCGCTCCGCCCTTTAAAGATGCTAACATAGCATCTCTTAAAGTTTGAGGTATGAAGTTGGTTATATTGCTTTTTTTCTCATTTTTGATAGCTAGTGGAGTGTTTCAGAAATGACTAACCGAAGAAACCCAGTAAAACCAGGGC
>CAZNSK010000180.1:0-11527 GCA_964575505.1 uncultured Phaeodactylibacter sp. | reverse complement strand
TGCTGCTTATGAGTCAGCCCCGACTTGCAGTCGGGGTAACCAACTGAGCTATGGGGCCAGACCAATTGGCTAACGCTGCGCAAAAATACGCATTCTAAAGCTTTGAGACAAGAGGCATTTGAAAATCGGGGCTGTGGAGATTTGAAATCCCACAGCCCCGGTTGTGCTAAGCGTTATTCGCCCTTATCCAAATGCACATCCATTTGTGGGAAAGGGATACCGATTTCATTGGCGTCAAATTCTTTCTTGATGCGCTCGAAGAACACCTTGTAAGCCGGCCAGAAGAACTCATTCTTGGCCATGAAGCGCACGGCAAAGTTCACAGAGCTGTCGGCCAGCTCCTTGATGAAAATATCGTAGTCGGCATCCAGCTCAATATCCGGAAGGCCTTTTACGACCTCCTCGATGATTTGCCGCGCCTTGTCGATATCGTCATCATAGCCGATGCCGACGGTCAGGTCATGCCGGCGCATGCCCTGAATAGTGTAGTTCTGAATCGCATTGCTGGTAACCTGCCCGTTGGGAATAAAAATGATCCGGTTGTCTAGCGCGATAAGTTCAGTGTGGAAAATATGAATTTCCTTCACTGTACCGGCATGTCCGCCGACTTCCACAAAGTCACCTGTCTTGAAAAACTTGAATATCAATATAAGCACACCGCTGGCAAAGTTAGCCAAATTGCCCTGCAAGGCCAGGCCTACTGCAAATGCTAGCGCACTGAAAATTGCAATGAAGGAGGTGACTTCAATGCCAAACATTGAAGCTACGCTCAGCAGCAGCAATACTTTAAGGCCAATGCTGACCAATGAGCCCAGGAAGTCGCGCACAGAGGCATCCTCTACGCGCCGGTTCATCGCCTTTTTAACCAGATTGGTGATACGGCCGATGACCCAAAAACCGATGATAAGGGTCAGAATAGCGCCGATAACTTGCATGGCGTACTGAGCAATGAAGCCTTCTAATTGCTCTAGAATACTGTTGAAATCCATAAATACGGAAAGATTTAGGGTTGTTGAGTAGTTTGATTCATCCCGAAGGAAAATGCGAAAAAAAATCGAAAAAACCAGCCTCTTCCGGTAAATAGCCGGTATTTATTTGTCCAGGTGCACATCCATCTGCGGAAAGGGAATACTGACCCCGGAGCGGTCGAACTCTTTTTTCACTTCCTCGTGCATGAAAAAGTAAGTGTCCCAGTAATCCTCGCTCTTTACCCATGGGCGGACCAGGAAATTGACAGAGCTGTCCCCCAACTCTGAAACCTTGATCAGGGTCTCGGGGGTCTCCAAAATATATGGGCACTGAGCCACCACGCGCTGAATAGCCGCCCGGGCTTTATCAATATCGTCTCCGTAACCGATGCCGAAGGTCATGTCTACGCCCATTTCCCCCTGGCCGGAAATGTTGGTAATGACATTGCCGGTCACCACCGCATTGGGTACTATGATCCGCTTGTTGTCTAGGGTTTGGAGAATGGTGTTGAAGACTTGTATGGCAACGACTTTTCCCTTTTCTCCGCCGCCAATTTCTACCAGATCCCCTACCTTGTAAGGCTTGAAAATGAGGATGAGCACGCCACTGGCAAAGTGTGACAAGCTGCCCTGCAGAGCTATGCCCACCGCGAATGCCAAAGCGCCGAATAGTGCTACGAAGGATGTCGTTTCTATGCCAAACATGCCGGCAACGCTCAGCAAAAGCAGTACCCTCAGGCCTACGTTAATCAGGGAGCCCAAAAACGGTCGTATGGTTGGGTCAAATCCCCGCTTAGCCATGCCTTTTTTGACTGCATCCGTGATTTTTCCAATAATCCAGAAGCCAATGATAAGTGTGAGCACAGCCCCCACTACTTTTGGGAGGTAGGCGGTCACTAGGCGGCCCAGCTCTTCGAAATTGAGTAATTGATCCATGTTGGTCGTGTTTTGTTAGACGTTTTGATAGTTGTATGACGGGTAGTCCCAGTAAAGTTACATTACCCAACTTTAAGTATAGGTGAAAATTGGATGTGAAAAATATGCCGAAATGGTACGATAAGGAGGAAGCCTTGCAAAAATTGCAACACTACTGCGCCTATCAGGACCGCTGCCATCAGGAGGTCCGGCAGAAGCTTCGTGCTATGAATGTCTATCCGGACTGGCAGGAAGAAATAATCGTAGCCTTGATCGAAGAGAACTTCCTGAACGAAGAACGGTTCGCCCAGAGCTTTGCCCGGGGTAAATTCCGGATGAAAAAGTGGGGCAAAAGACGTATCGAGCAAGCCCTGAAGCAAAAAGGTGTATCCGTATACTGTATCCGTAAGGGGCTGGGGGAAATAGCAAACGATGCCTACCAGCAGGCCCTGGAGGAGCTCCTCCTGAAAAAGGCCGCGTCAACAAGCGCTGCCAACGACTGGGCCCTGCGGAAAACCCTGGCCGGCTTCGCCATACGGAAAGGGTACGAATCGGGCTTGGTTTGGGAAACGGTTAAGCGTTTATTCCCCTGATATTATTGTTAGGATGCTGACTTTTAAGGATTTTGGGCTTGAGAATAGGCGAATTAATGCTTTATTTGGAATTTGCGTATCCTGATTTCAATAGTACGGATACCATTCTGCCCATTAAAACAGGAAATATTATGAAAAAACGTCAACAATCAATCCGGAATTTTGAAAAAGCCCGCCTGAGCAAGAAGGCATGCCTGAAAGCCAAGGGAGGGCATAAGTACAGCCCCACAGGTGCTGGTTACCAAGGCACGTTTATCTGGGAAACTGTAGATGTCCGCGGCTTTCTGAACCGAGACCTTGACACGATGCACAATTTCCAGTCTTCCCTTTCTGGCTCTGGCCGATAAGCCAGCCTATTCCTGGCATTGGTCCGAATGGCAGGGTGTTTATCAAGCTCGCCCCCTGCTGTTGAAGTGGGTGGGCACCTTCATTAACCCGGCGGTAGTCCCTGTCAGGTTATTTATGGTTAGGTAAATACGGATTTGGAACTGACTTAAGGCAGGGAGCCTGCCCAGAGGGCGCCCTGCCAAATGGCTCCCTGTGGGAAGTCTGCCCAAGAGCTGCTATAAACAACCCTATGCACTAGTGCGACTAGTCCGAAATAGCACAGCGTATTTCACGCTTGGGCGCCCTGGTTTTACTGGGTTTCTTCGGTTAGTCATTTCTGAAACACTCCACTAGCGGCTTTGCCTAAACTTCCGCCTCAGTATTTCCCCATAGGATTTATCCTCCAGCTTGCTTTCCAGCCAGGCAATAACATCAAAAGCGCGTACAAAGAAGCTTTTGGCCTGCTCCTTCTGCGGCAATTCCTCAAACTCCATCTTCAACTTTTCGTAGGCCGTTTTCAACTCGTGTTTGGAAGGAGATCCGGCGGCTTTTCGGATAAAGCTGATGATCTCCCGCTCCACGCCGTGCAGCTGCTGCCGTTTTTTGAGGTAGCGGTAGGTACTGCGGAGCAAAGAGTCCAGGAGTACATAATTGCCGAGCTCAAAGTGTACGATCAGGTTTAGAATCCGGGCAATGCCCTGCAACTCCTGCCTTTCTACAGTAGAGTTGAGGTTGAGCCACACATTGAGGTAAGACAAAGCATCATCGTAGGCACCTGCCCCAAAGGAGATGTGGAAATAGTAATAGTAAAAGGTGTTGGTCTCAAAAAGGTCCGTGTCAAATCGGTCGCGCTCCCGGAGGTGCTCCGACAGCGCCTTTTGGCCTTCCGTAAAATCTCCCTTGGCAATGCAGAGCGAGAATTTATTCTGGTAGTATTGGCGGTGGATTTTCAACTCGTCGTCTTTGCTCAGGGGGCGTACATTTTTCAGTTTGGCCAGGTAGCGTTCCAAAGTATCGTACTGGCCGAGCCGCCCACAGCTCATGATAAGGTTACTTAGGGCGGAGATGTACTCCGAAACATCCTCCTTAAGAAAGTGGGGCTCCGATTCCATTAGCCGAATGAGCTTTTCGCTATTTTGGTTGAACCCTTTTACATCACCCGTAGCTAGCTGATAAATACTTAGAGTCCGGTAGAAGTAAATCCGGGCCTGATGCGAATCTGCTTCAGCTTGGCTTTGCAGCAGGGGAGAGCCAATGATGTCTGACAGGCGGCGTTGATGCTCCCGGCCGCTAAGCGAGGCGTCCTTGCGCAGGCTGACCAGCAATTGGAAGAAAAGGTTGCGGTATTTGGAGATGTTCCGGACTCGCTGCAGAAGCTGCTGTTCTTCCTGGTCGATGCGTTCCAGCTCGTCGTTCAAGAAATCAATGTCGGTCCGGGCGTAGGCGATTTGCTTCTCCCACCATAAAATGTCGAGCAGGGTGATGAACTGCTCGTGCTTTTGCGCTGTTTTCCGGGCTTTGGTGAGGAGGTCGAGGCAATCGGCAAACAGCGAGCGTCGGAAAAGCACCCGAATGCTTTGCATGAGGTGCCGGAGTTTGTAATCGACGGAGGTCTTTTCATCGTATGATTGCAGGCTCTTCAACAACAGGTCGTACAGGTAAGCTTTTAGCTCAGAGTACTTGCGGCTCTGCACCGGTGCGCCCTGGTAGACGGTATCTTTCAGGGCTTTATCGTCAAATTCCTCCTGTGCTTCAATGGCGTCGAAGAGGGCTAGGTACTTGCTTTCCTTCCCGCCGTTGCTGCCCACGAATACTTTGAAATAGCGCTTTTCAGATCCGCTCATGGACTTGACGAGGTGAAACAACTTACTGGATGGCGTTTTGGGCATGCTTTGGGTTCGTTTTTTAGTGGCTTGCCGTGGAAGAACGCATTCTGCCCCGTGGGGGCGGCTCACCAGCTTAAAGTTAAATGAAATTCTGAAACCTGACAATAAATCGAATATGGATTGCTGCTGCACGGATTTACGCCTAATATTATACCATTCGTTTATTCCACTCAATCCAATCTTATGAAAATGGTAAGCTTTAACTCTCGCCCCCCTAGCAGGAAGCGGCCCGGGCCCCTCACCGTAGCAGTGCCTGCTAGTCAGGCCAAAGTCGCCTTGCCCACTATGGAAGGGTACCTGTTCCGGCCCGTGCGCGCTATCCTGTACCTGAAGGCCGAAGGGAATTACACAGAAATCTATTTTGTGGATGGTACCCAAGAGTTGATATGCAGGACTTTGCGCAGCGTGCAAGCGCTTATTGGCAACTACCCTCAATTTGTGCGCGTGCACCGGTCTTACACAGTCAATATCGATCATATGGACAAGTACATCCGGGGCAAAGGCGGTTTTGTAGTTTTGGAAGGCGGCAAAGAAATAAGTGTGGCCAACAGCAAAAAAGAGGCTCTGGCCCGGGCCATCTCCCACCACTTTGGGGCGCAAATCTGAAAAGCGCTTATCTTTAGGCCGCAACGCAGCAGGCCTCATGAAAATAGCGATCAATACCCGATTTTTACTACCTGATAAGCTGGAAGGCATCGGCCGGTACACCTTTGAGGTCGCCCGGCGGCTCGTCGAAAAGCATCCGGAGCACGAGTACCTTTTTCTTTTTGACCGCCCCTACGAAGACCGCTATTTATTTAGCAGCCGTGTCCGGGCCCTTGTCCTGCCGCCACCCGCCCGCCACCCGTTGCTCTGGTATTTATGGTTTGAGTGGTCGGTGCCTTACGTGCTCCGCAAGTACCGGGCCGATGTGTTCTTTTCTCCAGACGGTTATGCTTCCCTGCGGTCCGCAGTGCCCACCTTAATGACAGTTCATGACCTGGCCTTTGAGCACTTTTCTGCCCATATCCCGAAGTTGGTGCGGGCCTACTACCGGTATTTCACCCCCCGCTACTGCGAGCATGCTGCCCATTTGCTGGCGGTCTCCGGCTATACGGCTGCCGACATTGTCCAACAATACGGTATCAGCCGCGACAAGGTCACCATCTGCGGGAATGCGGCAAGGGGGGGCTTTGAGCCGCTCGACGAGGCAGAAAAGGAGGCCGTCCGCCGTCAATATAGCGCTGGGAATCCCTATTTTCTGTACACGGGCGCCATTCATCCCCGGAAAAATGTGCACCGCCTCATCGAAGCGTTCACGGCGTTTAAGGCGGGGGCTTCACGGCCAGCCCAATTGCTAATAGCAGGTAGGATGGCCTGGCAGGCCGGCCCGGTCAGGCGCGCTTACGAAGCTTCATCTGTCAAAGGAGACATTCACTTTTTGGGGTTTGTGCCCGATCAGGAGCTGCGCCGCCTGCTGGGAGCGGCCCTGGCATTTGTCTACCCATCCCTGTTTGAAGGCTTCGGTTTGCCCATTTTAGAAGCTATGGAAGCAGAAGTGCCGGTCATAACGGCGCAGGCAGCCTCAATGCCGGAAGTGGCCGGGGAGGCTGCGCTATTGGTACCCCCAACTGATGTGGAAGCCCTTGCCCGTGCCCTTGCCCGAGTGGATGCCGACCCCAGATTGCGGGCAACGCTTGTTGAAAAGGGGCGGATACAGCGGCAGCGGTTTAGCTGGGACAAAACCGCTGACATCGTCTACCGGAGCTTGCTGAAGTGCGTCGGGGATTAGTAGGCTCCGGCTTTAAAAAGGTGGCGTACTCTCAATGCGTAATTTTTGGATATGCGTTGCATCTGAGAAGGGGGATCCAGTCAGATCCGCAAGCCTTAATCGAACATCTTGGTCTGCCCATCGCCCACATCAAGGTCCAGGCTATCGCCGGGCATCAGCTTCTCAGCCTCCTGCTTCGGCACTTCGGTGGCCATGGGTTTGACCGCCAGCAAACGCTGGTCGCTGACCTTATTGCCAATTGCCCGCCACCCTTTCACATCTATAAATTCCTCGATGTAGAGCTCCTGGTCCACCTTTTTGCTACCTTCTTTGATTTGGTAGGCAATAGCAGCGCCTGGCCTGGGCGAGGCGAACAGCAGCCGGCTCTTTTTATGCTCCGTAATGAATGGGAAACGCTGATTGGTGCTCGTGGTCTCTACCTGGAAGCGTTTAGCTACCGACCAGCCGCGTTCTCCTTCGTAGTAGACTGCATTGACTACGGCATCGGGGTCGAATTTGCCAATGTAAACCAGTTCCTTTGGGTCGAATTTCTTATTGAGGTCCAATTCCAGTACCTCGTAGGACCCCTCCTTATAAATGGCGAAAATCTGGTCGCCGGAATTGAAGTCGCCCAGGAGCTGCCCTCGCTCATCGGTGTTGAGGCGGCCGCTGACGTTATCCATCCACACCTTAATGGCACCCAGGGTGGACTGCCCCTCTTCCTTAAGGGCTACTTTCCGAACCGGATATTTGGTCACGGTATTGCCTTTGGAGCCTCGCCCCTTAATGTCCAGCTCGCTGAAGTCAAAATCGAAGACTTTGTTGCGTGCACGGCTGCCCTGCGTAAGCTGCACAGTGACGATTTCCGCTTCTCCGTTGGGGTTGGCACTGAAGTAGTGTGGCTTAGAGCCTTTTTGGCCAGTCGTCAGGTCATACTCCCGGTCGCGGGTAATAGACTTGACCTGGAAGCGTTTGGCGTAAGTGCGGCCCGATTTGCCATCCACATACATGGCATTGTAAGTGGTGCGGTCATCGCCCTTCTTCCACACGTCGATGTGAATAATATCTTTGCCGGCAAAGACTTTATCTGAAATCCGGGAAACCTGGTATTTGCCATCTTTTCGAAATACGATAATATCCGCTATATCGGAGCATTCGCAAACGAATTCATCCTTTTTGAGGCTGGTGCCGAAAAAGCCTTCCTTGCGGTTGACGTAGAGTTTGGCGTTGTTGGCAACTACCTCAGTGGCATCGATATTGTCGAAAGTAGTGATAGCCGTTTTGCGCTCCCGGCCCTTGCCGTACTTGGCCAACAGGTTTTCGTAGTAGGCGATCGCGTAGTCGGTTAGGTGGTTGAGGTGGTGCTCCACCTCCTTGAGCTCCGCTTCGAGCTTTTTGATCTGTTCTTCTGCCTTAAAGCTGTTGTACTTGGAAATCCGTTTGATTCGGATTTCGGTAAGGCGGGTGAGGTCGTCCTCGGTAATATCGCGGAGCAGCTCCAGGCGCTGATCACGCTGCTTCTTTTTTTCGCCGGGCACGCGGACGTATTTGCGCAGCCCTTTGTCAACGGCTTCCAGCACCGCTTCCCAGGTCTCGCACTGCTCGATATCCCGGTAAATGCGGTTTTCGATGAAGATTTTCTCCAGGCTGGAGAAATGCAGCTTCTCCAGCAGCTCGGCCCGGCGGATTTCCAACTCCCGTTTTAGGAGCTCCTTAGTCTGAGCGGTGCAGAGGTCCAGGATTTCCTCCACCGACATGAAGTGGGGCTTATCTTCAATGATAACACAGGCATTAGGCGAAATAGAAATCTCGCAGTTGGTGAATGCATAGAGGGCATCCATCGTAAGGTCGGGCGAAACGCCGTTGCCCAGCTCTACCAGGACTTCAACATTTTCGGCGGTATTATCAACGACCTTTTTGATTTTTATTTTGCCTTTGTCATTTGCCTTAAGGATACTGTCAATCAGCGATTGGGTGGTGGTGCCGTAGGGCAGCTCCCGGATGGCCAGGGTATTCTTATCGACAATATCGATCCTGGAGCGTACTTTCACCCGGCCGCCCCGCTTGCCGCCATTATAATCGGACACATCAATGAGCCCGCCGGTCTGGAAGTCGGGGTAAATTTTGACTTTCTTGCCCTGCAACACTTTGATAGAGGCTTTGATCAGCTCCACGAAGTTGTGCGGCAGAATTTTGGTGGAAAGCCCCACGGCAATACCATCCGCCCCCTGCGCCAGCAGCATGGGAAACTTCATGGGCAGGCCAATCGGCTCCCGCTTGCGCCCGTCGTAGCTGAGCTGCCACTCGGTAGTCTGCGGGTTAAAAGCCACGTCAAGTGCAAACTTCGTAAGGCGGGCTTCGATGTAGCGGGGGGCTGCTGCGCTGTCGCCGGTGCGCACATCCCCCCAGTTGCCCTGCGGGTCGATCAGGAGGTCCTTCTGGCCCATATTGACGAGGGCGTCTCCGATGGCTGCATCCCCGTGCGGGTGGTACTGCATCGTTTGCCCGATGATATTGGCGACTTTATGGTAACGGCCATCGTGCATCTCGCGCATCGCGTGGAGGATGCGCCGCTGCACCGGCTTTAGCCCGTCTATAATGCCAGGGACGGCCCGCTCGAGGATGACGTAGGAAGCATAATCCAAAAAATAATCCTCGTACATGCCTTTCAGCGTAATGATATTACCCTGCCCATTTTGCGATTCTTTTTCGCTCATAGTCGTGGTTTGGCTTGCATTGCTAAAGGTTCCAAAACGCCCAAAAGTACAAATTTTGGAGCAAATACTAAAACAAATAATTTAACACAATTCATTTTCTAAACAAGGCCCGGCATTTTTGCGGCAAGCCGCAGGCAGCGCTTGCACCATTCGGGGCGTTACCCTTTCAGTTCAGCCATTTATAGCGCCGCTTGTATTCATCATACCCGTTTGCGGATTTCCGGTTGTATATATTCTTGAATTGGGCTAATTTGGGCTAATTGAACATACATGAATATCGCTTTGCCCTTAGAAAATGACGAGAAAGGCTTAATCCGGGCTTGCGTCCGCCGGGAGCGCTGGGCTCAGAAAGTGCTGTACGAAGAGTACTACAGCCGCATGATGGGGGTATGCCTGCGGTATGCAAATGACGAAGAAGAGGCGCTGGATATTCTGCACGAAGGCTTCATCAAAGTGTTCCGCCATGTGGAGAAGTATCAGCCGGGTACGTCCTTGTCTGCCTGGATCCGCCGCATTATGGTAAATACGTCGATCGACTACTACCGGAAAAATGCCCGGCGCCGGACTGAAGACATGGAGGAGGCGTATGACATCAGCACGAATGACCCGGATGCCATCAGCCGGTGCACCGAACAGGAAATACTGGAGGCAATTCAAGAACTGACGCCCTCCTATCGGGCTGTATTCAACCTCTACGTTATTGAGGGGTACGCCCACAAAGAAATAGCTGAACTGTTGGATATTACGGAAAGCACTTCCCGGTCCAATTTGGTTAAAGCACGCTTGAAACTTAAAGCTATACTGAGTGAACGACTCTAGAAGGATATGAAGAAAGATCAAGACCATAAATTCGACGAGCTCATACGGCAACGAATGCAAGACCTTCGTTCGGATACGAATGAGCCCGATTGGTCGCTTTTTGAAGAGCAGCTCGACGCTGCCGAAGAGATTGAGGCGGGCCCGGCAGGGGCTGATGCCAGGGATGTGGACGAGGTGGTCTTTAACAAAATGCATCAGTATAGCGTGCCGTTTGAGCCTTCTCACTGGAAGCGCATGGAGGCTCTGCTGAATCAATGGTTTACCTGGCCACAGTACGTACTGCGCTACAAGGCTATGGAACTGGCGCTCTTCCTGCTGCTTTTCTTTGCCTTTTGGCAGCAGTTGCCCCTGCGCACTGCGCCATCCTCTATTGCGAGCCAGAGCCGCCCGGCACAATTCGAAGATGATCAGCCGGACCATGACTTTGACGCAGCTAACCCGGTCTCTCCGGAAGCGCCGGCCCCTCAGCCGCCCGCTCCGGGCGGCATACCTGCTGAAAATACGCCACAGCGCCCGGCACCCGGCACCAAACAGCCGGCTACCATTGCCGATGCGGCTGGGCATCGCCCTTTTTCTGTAGAGGCTGCCGGGGCGCAACCCTCCAAGCCTGGCTCAAACGTGGGGGCCGCAAAGGCTATGCTGCCTTTCGATGCGTTGCCACCGGCAGCGGGCGCACCGCTTCACTCCCTTTCCTCAGCACCAACCCGGCTTCCTGGCTTTGGCGAAAGCCAACCGCTTGTTGCCGGCAGGGTAGCGGTATTACCATTCTTATCTGCAAAGAAACCCGGCTTGCTATCTGAAAAAGCAACTGGCTTGGGCGAAACGGCTATCGTGCCTGCAAAAAAGTATCCTACTTTGATCGTAGGGATGTTCAGCAGCGCCGAATACAACCACATCCTTGTGCCGGCCAGCGACGAAAAGCGGCTGACCGAAAGTTTCGAACGGGCAGCGTTGGGCTACGGTGGCGGCCTCTCCCTCAGCGTGGATTTCGGGCGGCTGGAACTAGAGACGGGCGCCATTTATGCGGCGCGGCATTACCCCGTGGGCATTGTATATGTGCGGGGCGGTTTGCTCTCGGGAGGGCTGCGGGGCGATGAGCTCAAAACCACGGAATTGAACATCCTCAACATCCCGTTACACCTGCGCTTCGACTACCTGCACCGGGGCAAATGGCGGGCGTATGTGTTGGGTGGTGGTGCGATGCAGGTCGCTTTTCAGACCAACTATTACACAGCGGATGCCCCACAGTACGACTTTATGCCAGCGCTGCCGGTCCCCAATCCGGAAGGCGAAATAAGCCGCGAAAACGAAATCGACCGCATCCGCCGCGATGGCGTAGGCTGGTTTGAAGGGGGGACGTTCCAGGATAATGCTTACCTTACCCTTAACCTGGGTTTTGGCGCTGAGCGCTATTTTTCCGACCGATGGAGCTTATTTGTACAGCCTGTTTACCAACACTCTATCCATTACTTTAAAGATGCGCCCGGGCTTGGCCCCAATAATGACCGGATAAATTCCCTTTCGGTACTCTTCGGTACGCGGGTGCGCCTGA
>CAZNSK010000179.1:0-11662 GCA_964575505.1 uncultured Phaeodactylibacter sp. | reverse complement strand
TAAGCAACAAACTTACCGACAATTCTACAAATTTAGTTTTTAAAAATAAAATTTAGCTTGATGTTTCGGGTTTGGGGCATTTTGGCCCTTTTGCCGAGAAAAGAAGCTGAAGAGGTTTTGGCCGTATCCGAGGTTTACCGCCTTTGGTAGCACCTCGCCCCACCTACCCCAAAAAACCCATCGCCTCCCTCACCATCCGTTCCGAGCCGATCATCAGAGGGACGCGCTGATGCAAGTCTGCCGGCTTAATATCCATGATGGGCTGCTGCTCGGCGTAGGCCATGCCGCCGGCCTGCTCCGCGATGAAAGCCAGGGGGTTGCACTCGTACAGCAGGCGGAGTTTACCCTCCGGGTAAACGCCGGGCGTGGCCGGGTAGAGGTAAATGCCGCCCTTGATGAGGCTGCGGTGGAAATCAGCCACCAGGGAGCCGATGTAGCGGGCCGTGTACCCCTCCCGTTTGCAGTGGTTGAGGTAGTGCTGAATGGCTTCTGCGTATTTGAAGTAGTGGCTTTCGTTGATGGAGTAAATGTTGCCTGCTTCCGGGAACCGCATCTTGGGGTGGGACATGTAGAATTCGCCGAGGGTGGCGTCGTAGGTAAAGCCATTGACGCCGTAGCCGGTGGTGTACACGAGCATGGTGGAAGAGCCAAAAAGCACGTAGCCGGCTGCGACCTGTTGGCGGCCGGGCTGCAGGGCATCTTCTTCGGCGGTGGGCGTAGTGCCGACTTCGGATTTGCGGCGGTAAATCCCGAAGACGGTGCCAATGGGCACATTGACTTCAATATTGGAGGAGCCGTCGAGGGGGTCCATGGCAATGACATACTTGGCATCGTCGTTGCCGGTCAGCACCAGCGCTTCCTTTTCCTCTGAGACGATGCAGCAGACCTGCCCGCCCATCTTCAGCGCCCGCACAAACCGGATATGGCCCACGATGTCGAGCATCTTCTGGTCTTCGCCCTGCACATTTTCAGACCCGGCCAGCCCGCCAATGTCCGCCAGCCCCGCCCGGTTGATTTCCCGGCCTAGGATTTTGGCAGCCAGGCCTATGTCGCGCAGCAGGCGGGAGAGTTCACCGGTAGCGTAGGGGAATTCCTCCTGGTTGAGGTCGATACAGCGGTCGAGGGTGGTGCCGATTGGGGCACTGAGTGCTTTGATCTTATCGTTCATGCTTTTTTCTCAAGATACAAAAATGAACCAATCGGCCGTCCTCAATTGTATTCCTATTATGAAAAGCATTCGTTAAGTTTGGAGCCTAAAATAATGACTATGACCCTTCCTGCTACTTTTTCAGACACAGCCCGGCTTTGGGTGTATCAGGCCAATCCGCCTTTCCCCGCCGAAGCCATCCCGGAAATTAAGGACGCTCTGCAGCGCTTTGCCCGGCAATGGGTGAGCCATAACCGGCAGCTGAAGGCCACAGCGGAGGTCCTGCACAACCGCTTCGTCCTGCTCGTGGTAGATGAAAGCCAGGCGGACGCCAGTGGCTGCTCTATTGATGCCTCCGTGCGCTTCCTGAAGCAATTGCAGGCACAGTACGGAGTCGACCTTTTCGACCGCATGGTGTTCAGCTATAAGGACGGGGAAGCAGTGCATACCGTCGGCCGGGACGAGTTCGCTGCACAGTATGCTTCCGGGGCGATTGACGACCAAACCCTGGTATTCGACACCCTGATCGATTCCAAAGCGGATTTCGAGTCCGGCTGGCTGAAACCACTGGGCGAAAGCTGGCATAAGCGGTTGGTATAATATTCTTCAGGCTTAATAGAAAAAGCATGCTGCTAATCGGCAGCGGGCTTACTTTAGCCTTTATTGTAAATGTTGGCTACTCATGATCGGAAAAGTTAAAAAATGGTTGGGCATCGAGGGCGTTAAGCTGGAGCTGTTCCTGCCGGAAACGGTGGGCGCATCGGAGGGCACCCTCCACGGGCGCGTTCAGCTGCAGTCACTGAAGCCCCAGGTGGTCCGGCGCATCCGCATTGTGCTGATCGAGCGCTACAGCCGCGGGCGGGGTGCCGACAAGCTGGTGGATGAATACGAACTGGGCCGCACCGAGATCAACCACCGCCTGGAGGTGCTGCCGGGTGAAGTGCGGGATTTGCCGTTTGCCCTGGATTTTACAGTAGCCCGCTCCAATGTCGATGAGTTTGGGCAGCGGAATGCCCTGTTCGGCGGGATTGCCAAAGCGGCTAAGGCTTTCAACCGTGTCCGCTCCGCCTATCGCATTGAAGCCGAAGCCGAAGTAGAAGGCGTTGCCCTCAACCCCTTCGATAAAAAAGCCATTATCATTAAAGGTTAAGCCCGTTAGTATGGTCGTATTGCGCATTATTTACGAAGCCCTTGCCCAGGCCTGGCAGCAGTTGTATGCCAACCGCCTGCGGAGCTTGCTGTCCCTGCTGGGCATCTCCATTGGTATCTTCTGTATCATCGGCGTGCTGTCGGCCGTGGATTCCCTGGAGGACAATATCCGGGGGAGCCTGGATAAACTGGGCAGCGATATCGTCTACGTCAAAAAGTGGCCCTGGGCCGATGTGAGCGGCAGCTGGTGGAAGTACATCAAGCGCCCCAACCCCGACCATTCTGACTACGAAGTGATTGATGAGAAAGCGAAAACCGTCGGCCTGGCTTCTTTCCATGTTGTGGTTGGCTTCAAAACAGTGCGCTTCAAGTCGAACTCCGTAGATAATGCGGTGCTGATCGGCTCCTCCCTGGAATTTGTTGAAATGTTCCAGATCGACTTTGCCAAGGGGCGCTACTTCTCCCCGGCAGAATACCACTACGGCAGCAATAAAATGGTGATTGGGGCGGTCGTCGCCGAAGAGCTCTTCGGTGAGATTGAGCCGATTGGGCGGACCATCAAAATGATGGGGCGGAAGTACGAAGTCATCGGCGTGATCGAAAAGTCGGGCGATGATTTGCTCAACCCCCTCGATTTTGACGATTGCCTCTTGGTCTCTTACAATAATGCCCGCGGCCTGGCTAACCTCAAAGCCCGCCAGATTTTTGACACTTCCGTAAATGCCAAGGCAGCGGAGGGCGTCAGCATGCAACAAATGAAGGACGAGCTAAGGGGCATACTGCGGGCGCACCACCGTCTGGCGCCTATGGCGGAGGATGACTTTGCCCTCAACGAGCTGTCTATGATCTCCAGCGTCTTCGACAGCTTCTTCGGGATCCTGAACCTGGTCGGCATCGTCATTGGCCTGTTTGCGATGCTCGTCGGCATTGTCAGCGTTGCCAATATCATGTTTGTTTCCGTCAAGGAGCGTACCAATATCATCGGGGTAAAGAAAGCCCTGGGGGCCAAGCGCCTGGTTATTCTGCTGGAATTCCTGATCGAATCCGTCGTCCTCTGCTTCGTCGGCGGCGTGGCGGGCCTGGGCCTGATCTACGGCATCATCACCTTGCTCTCCAAGGCGATTGATTTTGAGATGTACCTGTCGTTCAGCAATATGGTCCTCGGGGTGATTGTCTCCGTAGTCGTCGGGGTTATCTCCGGGCTAATCCCTGCCCTTCAGGCTGCCCGCATGGACCCGGTGGAGGCGATGCGGCATTAGTACAATCAGGGGGGCTCAGTCAAAAGCCTCAGTTGTGCGCTTGGGAAAGAGCCGTGCGGAGCTATCGGCCTTTCGGCACCCTAAGCTCTTCGTCTCGATGTCCTCGCGCGGCAACCTCAGCCTCGCCTGAGCCCGCCCACCGAATACTAAGGCGCCACCTCCCGGTTCTTCACATACTTCTCCAGCCAGGCATCCTGCTCGTAGAGCATGTGCATAATGGACTCCCGCGCCCGGTAGCCGTGGCTTTCGTGCGGCAGCATGACCAGGCGGGCCTTCCCGCCCAAGCCATTGATCGCCTGGTACATCCGCTCGCTCTGCAGGGGGAAAGTCCCGCTATTGTTATCTGCCTCCCCGTGGATCATCAGCAGCGGCTCGTTGACTTTATCGGCATGCATGAAGGGCGACATGGTGTAGTAGACCTCCGGCGCGTCCCAGTAGGTGCGCTCTTCGCTCTGAAAGCCGAATGGGGTCAGGGTGCGGTTGTAGGCGCCGCTGCGGGCAATGCCAGCTGCAAACAGGTCAGAATGGGCCAGCAAATTGGCGGTCATAAAAGCGCCATAGGAATGGCCACCCACCGCAATCCGGTTGGGGTCGGCAATGCCTTTTTCCTTCAGGGCTTCAATGGCGGCTTCGGCATTGCCGACCAGCTGCTCCCGGAAATAATCATTGGGCTCTTCATCTTCTTCGCCGACAATAGGCATAGCAACCCGGTCGAAGACGGCATAGCCCTGGGTGAGCCAGTACAAGGGGGACCCCCAGTACAGGCGCACAAATTCGTAGGGCGAGCCTTGCACCTGACCGGCATCTCCCTTGCTTTTGAATTCGCGGGGGTAGGCCCACATGATGACGGGCAGCGGGCCGTCGTTTTTAGGGTCATACCCCTTAGGCAGGTATAAGTTCCCCTGCAGGTCCAGCCCATCGCCCCGCTTGTACTGTACTACCTCTTTGTCGATGCCCGCCAGGGCAGGGTAGGGGTGAGGAAAATTAGTCAGGGGGTCGAGCGCGCCGGTTTTCCAGTTGCGGATAAAGTAGTTGGGCGGCTCATCCGGCGACTCCCGCCGGGTAACGGCAAGGCCGGCTTCGGCATCCAGGATAAGGGCAGGGATTTCGTAGAAAGGGGCTTCCGAACGCCAGAGCTCCTCGGTTTCCTTCGTCTTGAGATTGAAGGTGCGGATAAAGGGCCGGTTGCCTTCCGGCGATGCGCCCTGTCCGGTGAGGTAAAGGGTCTGGCCGTCTTTGCCCTTGAGCAGGGTCCGTTCTCCGTATTCGTTGTATGTAGTTGCGAAGCTACCGGGGTCGCTGTACCGGTCCTGGTAGGAGCGGTCGAAGAGCACCGTTTTGCTATCGGGTTGGCCGGGGGTGAAAGCGCTGGTTATGACTTTACGGGTAGGCCACCAAAACTCATTGGTAATGGCCGTTGCTTTATCGCCCCAAACGACGCCGCTGAAGCGCAGGCTGAAATCAATGCCGGCTTCGATCGCCCCGTCCTCGAAGGGCGCCGCCCAGTAGAACAGCCGGTCGCGGGTTTCGGCTTCCCGTTTGGGGTCGCCCCCGTCTTGAGCTTCTACCCAGTAGAGGGTCGCCGGTTGGTCATCCCGCCAGCTGATGCGCCGCTTGCCTTCCGGCACGGCACCAAAGCCCTGCGGCAGCTGCTCGATCAATGGCTGCTCGTCGATGCGTTTGACCAATTGCCCGTCCTGGTTGTAGGCCTCCGTAAGGGTGGGGAAGCGGTAGTAGGGGACGAGGTAGGAAAAGGGGCGCTGCAGGGTTTCTACCAAAATGTACTGGTCATCGGGAGAAGGCGCTGCGCTGGCGACGATAGCGGACTCAACCAAGGCCACCCGCTCATTGCCTTCCAGGTCCATCAGCACGAGGTCGGCCGTCGTGTAGTATTCGAACAAGTCTTCATCGTGCGGGTCTTCCAGCAAATCCTGGTAAGTGCGCAGGGTGGTTTTTTCGCCAGCGGATTCCTGAATGACGGGCCCTCCTGGCACCAGGCTTTCCGCCGGGGGCGCGCCGCGGCCCTCGGGCACCAGTTTTACCAGCAGCTGGCGGCTGCCCACCCAGTCGAAGGGCGTGCCCCGCATCGCATCATTGACGCGGGCAGTGGTGAGGGCGCGGGCCGATTTGCTGGCCACCTCGCCTACCCACAGTTCGATGCCCTGGCTCCGGGTGACAGTAAACGCAAAGCGCTTGCCGTCGGGCGACCAGGACAGGTTCTCAATTTGCGGGGCCTCGGGCAGCCCGGTGACCTTAAAAGCGCGGCCGCTATCCATATGCTTTAGGGTCAGGCCCGAATAGCTGTAGCTGCGGCTGCTGCCATTGGTCCGCGGGTTCATGCGCAGGCCGGCCAGCCGGAGCTCGGGCTGGGCGAGTTCTTCAATGGAAGGGTAGCCGGGCCGTTCCATCAGCAGCATCCAATCCCGCGTGCTATTGATACGGAGCGCGGGCGGCAGAGGCGCATCGGCCAGGTCGGCAATAGCTTTAGGCGGCATTTGGTAGCCGGATGGGGCTTGGGCGAAGGTGAAGAGGCTCAGCAGTAGCCCCAACGGTAAGGCGATTAGTCTTTTCATATTCTGAATTTTGTGATGCTGGCTAATTTAACAAAAACGCTGGTCTTTCCGCAGTGATTGACAAAGGTCAGCCCTTTCAGTTGATTGGGGTCAGTTCTTATGGGCTGGTTTTCGGCGAACTTAGGGGGAAACTAAAATCGTTGGCTATGCGACTGACCTCTTTTTCGATTGTGTTGCTGCTGTTGCCCGCCGCGCTTTGCGCTCAGGCGTACCAGCTAAGCAGGTTTGATATGTCGATTTCGGGCACTTCTACGCTCCACGACTGGACTTCTACCGTTAATGATGTGCAGGCTACTGCCGAATTGGTATGGGAAGAGGAGCGCCTCACCGGCATCGAAGCGCTGGAGGTGAAGGTACGCTCCGGAAGCATCATCAGCGGCAAAGGCACTATCATGGACAACAAGACCTGGACGGCCCTGAAAAAAGACGAATATCCTTACATCACTTTCCAGCTCAGGAAAGCCACGGTCTCGGTTTCGGCCCCCTACACCGTTACGGCACAGGGCAACCTGAGCATTGCGGGCGCAACCCGGGCCATAGAGCTCCTGGCGAAAGGGGTGCCTCAGCCCGGCGGGGAAATTGTGTTCTCCGGCAGCTACCGGCTACTGATGACCGACTACGGCATTGCGCCTCCTACGGCCCTGATGGGCTCCCTGCAAACTGGAGATGCCATCACGGTTGATTTTGAGGCGGTTTTTGCGCATCCGGTCAACTCCCTGGGCATGGGCAGAGACTGAGTTAATCTTTGATCTCTATAATTTCGACCCTCCGCTCCCGGGCGGCATCCGGATGGTAAATGCTGTTGCGCAGGTCATCCAAGGCATCACTGACGGTATTCGAGGCCTCGGCTTCTCCGAAGGGGCGCTCGGACAAGGTCAGCTGACCGGCTTGCAAGTAGGGCAAAAATACGCCATTCTGATAGGCCCGGAAGTGGTTGCGCACGCTGCTGATGCGCCGTTTGCTAAGCGCCAGGTTGTAGTCCTGCTTGGCACGCGGGCTCGTATAGCCCTTCATGAAAATTTCAACGGTGTCGCCTCGCTCTAAACGGGCAAGAAGAATGTCGGAGAACTTTTCCAGGAAATCGTACCCTTTTTCCACTTCTTCATCAAAGAAAGACTCCACGGCGTAAGTGGCTTCGGCCTGGCGTTCGCCCCGCAGGGGCTCAGCAAATTGCTTCAAGTACGTATCCTTGCGGGCCTGATAAGCCCGGTAGGTCGCTGCGTAGGTTTTTTTGGTGGCCGTGCGGCGGGTGCGGCGGTCGGGCTCGTCATTATCAAAGTACAAGGCCAGGGGCAGGAAGTCCTGCAGGGTAGCCGGCACCGGATCGGGCTGCGGGATAGCGGGCGTCACCGGGACTGGTTCTGCCGGCGTTTTGGCCATAGCCGGGGTGTCGGGCCGGGGTTGTAAAAAGCGCACTGCGTAGAGGTCATTGCAGCAAGCCTCAAAGTCATCGTCGAGGTAGTAAGCGCCGGTACGGTTGCTGGCCAGGAAGGCCAGCGTCGTATCTTCCGTTAGGCTGTAGTACAGGTCGTTGTAACTGGAATTGATGGGCTGCCCCAGGTTGTAGGGTGCAGACCAGCCCCCTTTGCGCCGCCGGGAACGGAAAATATCATACCCGCCAAAGTTGCGCCTGCCATCCGTGCTGAAGTAGAGGGCCTGTGTGGGGGTGTGAAAAAAGGGCGTCAGCTCATCTGCTGCGGTATTTAAGCTGGGGAGCGGCTCTGGGGCAGCAAACTGCCCGGCGGTATCAATGGCTGTGCGGTAAAGGTCGAGGTCGCCCCCTGGCCCTTCGCTGACGAAAAAGAGCACCTCGGTTTGGGCCAATGAGTCGTACCCAATGCTAGGCTGGGTTGCAGTCTGCCCCTCCCGGTTGATGGCCGGGGGCAAAAACTGGATTTCGCGTTCCCAGCGCCCCTGCCGGCCCCGCTCCCGGTACGCCAGCCGGCAACGGATGGCGGAGGCCGAAACGTAGTCGCACTGCGTAAAGTAGATGCGCTGGCCATCCAGGCTAAAAGCGGTATGGGCGGTATGCAACTGGCCATCGTTGAAGCCCCGGCGCAGCGGCCGCCCGCGCCCGTCCCCTTTCCGGTACAGCACCTTGGTAATCCGGCGGGCCGGCTCGTAATCGTCTTCCTCCCGCTCGTACCGGAAGGAAGCGTAATAGAAGGTATCGGCCCGGAGGAGGGGCGCAAATTCCGAATAATCCGTATTGACACTGCGCCCGAGGTGCACCACCTGCCGCAGGGTATCCACAGCCTGTTGCTTTGCCCATTGGCACTGCTCCAGGCCCCGCCGGGCTAGGGGGCGCAGGCCATCGGCAGCACCCTCGTGGCCTAAAAAAGCCGTGTAATGCCCAATCGCTTTGTCGTACGCCCCGGTACGCTGATAGACTTGCCCCAGGCCCAGCAGCGCCTGCGGGTATTGGTCGCCCTGCGGGCTGCCAAGCACTTGCTGGTACTGCTGTTCCGCTTGCCCATAAGCGTGGAAGCGGAGCGCCACTTCGGCGTATTTCAGGCTGACCGAAGTGGCTTCCGGCTGGCGCGAAAGGGCACCGCCGTAGTGCTGCAGGGCTGCATGGTAATCCTCGCGGGCCAGGGCTTCGTCCCCGGCTTTGACAAAGGCTTTAAAGGTCTGCCCGCTGAGCAGGGCAGGCAGGCAGCAGAGCCATAGGAAAAGGAATTGGGAATTGGGCATAAGCAATCGGATTAGGGGGTGCGCCTGGATGTGGCGGGCTAAAAAACAGGGCAGGCTTTGAAGGTTTCGGGGGGCTTGACTTCCGTAATGTAGTACTGCAGGGACAGCTCCGCCCCGCCCCGCCCGTTGGTAGCCTGGCGGAAGGGGGAGGTGTTGATATCATAGCTTAGCCCCAAGCGCCAGTCCCGGTAGAAGATTTCCGCCAGGAGTATTACCGCATCACTGAGCCGGTAGCCGCCGCTCAATTGCACGGCCAGGGGCAAGCCCGTCAGCTCATTCAAGTGGTAGCGCCCGCCCGCCAGGCCGACGATTTCCCGGTAACTGCCCTGCCGCTGCCCCAACAGGTGGAGCACCAGGTCCCATTGGCTCTCTACTTCTAGGACACCGGAAGCGTAAGCATTGAGCAAAACCGGCAGGGGTACTGCCTCTTCTTCCAAAAAAGACAAGGGCGGCTGATTGAGGTGGGCGCTGCCCAGGCCCGCCCGGATTTCGGTACGGCTGTAGCGGTCTGCATACCGCCAGTTGAGGCCCGCCCCTAAGCTGGCGTAGCCGGCGGCCGTGCGCTCCAGCACCTCCGCACTCGGCGTTTGGGGGTCGAAAAAGCTGTCGGTAAACTGGTCGCCAAACTGGAAAGCCCCGGGCTGCACGGCCCGCTGCCCGAACCGCCCCTGAATACCGGCAGAGAGCGTATGTTCTTCATCCAGCTCCAAGTGGTAAGCCAGGGAAAGCGATAACTGCAGCCAGCTGAGCTGGCCATCCCCGGCCTGGTCGTAGACAAAATGCGCTCCGAAGCCGAACAGGTGCGGCTTAAGCTTTGGCAGGCGTGCCTTGCGGCTGTAGCCCGCTGAAAGCGTCTCGTAAGCCACCGGCACGGATTGCCACTGGGAGCGGTAGTTGGCCCCAAAGCGGTGGTCGGCCCGGTAGGCGCCTGCTAGGGCGGGGTTGAGCTGCTGGGGCGCATTGTGGAATTGCGAAAAGTGCAAGTCCTGGGCCGGCAGCAGGAAGGCGGGGAGGAGAAAAAGTAAGCTTAGTATTTTTCTTGCCATGATTTTAAAAATAGCTCGATTGTGCCGCATTTTAAACTCCGGCCGCTTATTTTTAGCCACAATGAAAAGCAAATTACCAAAACCCCCGCTCAAAGTTGGCATTACCGGCGGGATTGGGAGCGGCAAGACGACCGCCTGCCGCGTGTTTGAAGCCCTGGGCATCCCGGTCTACTACGCCGACGGCCGCGCCAAGTGGCTGATGGTGCATCAGGCTGGGCTAAAGTCGGAAATACAGGCTTTATTCGGCGATGAAGCCTACGATGAAGCCGGCCAGCTCAACCGCCCGCATATTGCCCGGCTGGCCTTTCAGGACCAGTCTTTGCTCGACCAGTTGAACGCCCTTGTGCACCCGGCCGTTGGAGAAGACGCCGCGGCCTGGCACGCCCGCCAGTCCGGAGTGCCCTACACCCTGAAGGAAGCGGCGCTGCTATTCGAAAGCGGCAGCTTCAAAGCCTTGGATGCTGTGCTTGTGGTGACGGCACCGGAGGCGCTGCGCCTGAAGCGGGTTATGGAAAGAGATGGGGTAGCGGAGGAGGCGGTCCGCGCCCGCATGCGCAAGCAGATGCCTGAGGCGGAGAAAGCCCGGCGGGCGGATTTTGTCATTCGCAACGACGGCCAGCGGGGGCTGTTGCAGCAAATTCAGACCATTCACCAAGAACTAATCAGACGCTATGGGGAAATTTGACCATCCGGTAGAAACCTTGATTACGGATACTGAACAGCTCAATGGGCGCACTTCATTAGCCAACTGTACCTTGCAGGGGCTGGACTTGCGGCCCGAACAGCAGGATTGGTCGCAGTACCAAATGGACAATACGGCTTTTTTGGGCTGTAAAATGTCGCTGGAAGCCGAGATGCAGCTGCGGCAGCTGGGCGCGCACATTTATCCGCCCCCCTCCCGGCCGCTGCCCTACGACCCCTTCCGCAAGTCGCTCTATACCTGGCAAGAACTCATCCGGGAGGTGGGAGGGCAGCAGGCAGACCTGCGGATTTACGAGCACTTTTCCGGGTCCAAATTCAACCCATCCATCAACGAAGCGCTTTGGCAGCGCATTCACGACCATTCCATAGACGAAGGCCTGCGGCAACTGCTGCAGTTTGATGCGCACGGCATGACCAGCCTGCGCTGTGTGGGGATCATGGGCGGGCATAGCACCCTGCGCACTGACCCATACTTTGAGAAGACGGCTTACACCGCCCTGCTATTGGCCCAAGCCGGCTACTTTGTCGTCTCCGGCGGCGGCCCCGGCATCATGGAAGCCGCCAACCTGGGCGCCTATTTATCCGTCTACGGGCCAGATGCCTTGCAGCAAGCCCTGCGCACCCTGAAATCCGCCCCCCACTATACCGACCCCGGCTACCATGAAGCAGCACAACTGGTACTTCGGGACTTCCCGGCCGGAGCGGACAACCTCGCCATTCCGACCTGGTTCTACGGGCACGAGCCCAGCAACCTGTTTGCCAGCCACATCGCCAAGTACTTTTCCAACAGCATACGGGAAGACACTTTGCTGGCCATTAGCCTGTACGGCATTATCTGCGCGCCGGGCAGCGCGGGCACTACCCAGGAAATTTTCATGGATGCGACCCAGAACCACTACGGGACCTTCAACTACTACAGCCCTATGGTCTTTTTGGGCCGGCAGCGGTACGAGATCGAAACCCTTATCTACCCGCTGCTGCGGCAGTTGGCGTGGGGCAGGGCCTACTACGACCTGCTCTGCTTGACGGATGAGCCGGAGGAGATTGTAGCTTTCCTGAAAGCCCATCCGCCTAAGCGGGTGGAGCGCTAGT
>CAZNSK010000178.1:0-11879 GCA_964575505.1 uncultured Phaeodactylibacter sp. | reverse complement strand
CATAGTCCTTAGCTACCATGTAATACTCGCCCATGCTGTCGTAGGCATTGGGTTCTTCAGGGGCCAGTTCGAGGTACTTTTCGAAGGCGGCTTTGGCTTCACCCATTTCTCCGAGTGCCATGTAGGAGTACCCCAGAGCATTGTAAGTACCACCGTGACCGGGGCGCAGTTCAAGCAAGCGGAGGTTGTACGCCTCAGCGGCCTGAGCGTCTTTGCTGATCCACGAGGCAGACACGGCGGCGAGTTCATAGGCCTGTGCGGTTTCCGGGTAAGCTTCCGTCAGCGAGGCCATGTATTCAGCGATGTCCGCTTTGGGATCTTTTTCAAGCGTTTGCAGAGCCTGCCGGATAATACGCTCCCCTTTATTGAGGCCTTCCGCATCAACTGCGAGGGCGGACTTGATACTAGGGACTGCATTTTCGTACTGCCCAAAGGAGGTTTGTGCCAGGGCCATGTAAGCGTGTGCCATGAAAAAGTTGGCATCTGCCTGCACAGCGGCTTGCAGCTTTTCAAAGAAAGTGGGGATATCCGCATGCTCAGCGGCCTGAAGCGCTTTTTTATAGGCTGCTTTTGCTACTTCTGACTCGGTGGAAACCGGCAGGTAGCTGTCTTGTGCGGTAAGAAAAGAAGGGCTGCCCAGGCATAGGGCAATCAGAATCATCAGATACTTCATCTGGATACGTATTTAGTGTTGAAAATGAAGAGTTGCCGGCTGTGCTGAAAATGCTCTTTGGTTGATCAGGCTGCACAGCCTGCATTCATAATCTTCATTTGCCCACCCGCTGAAAGGTACCCATGGAGAGCTATATTTTTTTCTGTGTGTCCGGGAATGACGAAAAAAGGCAGAAAGCAAGTCATAATTGCTTTCTGCCTTCAGTTGAGGAAACTGGCTAAGCCTCAGTGCCTTGCCTGCGCGTCAGCTTGGCGCCGCCTTCTGCGGGCTTGCGCCTGTCAGTTATATGCTATGGCGCCTTTTGCTGTTGATAATTTTTTTATTAAGCATCCACATGACGTCGTCCACGTCCATCATATCCTGGTCCATCGATATCTTGAGTTCAACGCAACGGTCGAATTTACCCTGGTTGAATACATCGCAAAAATCGGGGAAAGCTTTATTGAACTTCAGTGCTTCCCGGTGCACTTCATCCCCGAGCCAAAACTTATGGGCTGCGGTAACCAGCTCGACTTCCTTTTTTGCAGCGGTCAGTTCCTGAATTTTTGGGGAGAGCTTGGCCACAATTTCACCATCGGTCATATCAGACTTTTTGTAGCTTTCGAGGGCTTCGATGAAGCTGTCCAGCAGCTTTCCGTATTTGGAATGCACGGCAAAGCACTCCCCAATCTTGTCTACCCGGAGTTGGTTGAGCTCAGCTTCCAGGGATTGCCGGGTCTTTTGCTTCTCCAGGTACACCTTTACCCACAGGCCTACTAATAGCAGGAATACGCCTACGGCTAGATTTTCGATAAGCAAAAGGCTCAACCGTTGCTGGTAACTAAGTTCTAAAAGTATCATAGTGCTCAACAAATTAGGCTGCCAATTGGCAGGCACTCTTGTGCGTCAAAAGTACCTGCCATTTTCCGCTACAGCGTCCCCCTCAGCTCCTGCTCCCGCTCAATGGCTTCGAACAGTGCTTTGAAATTGCCTTTGCCAAACGACCGGGCACCTTCCCGCTGTATAATTTCGTAGAATACCGTTGGGCGGTCCTGAACCGGCTTGGTGAAGATCTGCAGCAGGTAGCCTTCGTCATCCCGGTCAATGAGGATATTCAGGCGCTTGAGTTCCTGCAGGCTTTCGTTGATTTCGCCTACGCGGTCGAGCACTGTCTCGTAGTAGGTGTCGGGTACGCGGAGGAAATCCACGCCCCGGCGGCGCAGTTCGTCCACCGTGTGGATGATATCATCCGTAGCAATGGCAATATGCTGCACGCCGGCGCTGCGGTAGTAGTCCAGGTATTCCTCAATCTGGGACTTCTTCAACCCTTTGGCGGGCTCGTTGATGGGGAATTTGATGTAGCCATTCCCATTCGAGACCACCTTGCTCATCAGCGCAGTGTACTTGGTGGAAATATCCTTGTCATCAAAGGTAACGAGCAGCTTGAAGCCCATCACATCCTGGTAAAACTTTACCCATTCATTCATTTGGCCGAGCTCTACGTTGCCAACGCAGTGGTCTACGTACTTCAGCCCGATGGGTGTGACGTCCATGGGGCTCTCCTTGGCGACAAAACCGGGTAGGAATGGCCCGTCGTAGCTCCTACGCTCTACAAAGGTGTGAATGGTCTCCCCGTAGGTGTGTATTGAAGCCGTAACGACATGCCCGTGCTTGTCCTCCACGCGGTGGGGCTTGGCAAACGGCTTTGCGCCCCGTTCCACCGCTTTTTGGTAGGCCTCCTCGGCGTCATCTACCCAAAGGGCCAGCACCTTCACGCCATCGCCGTGCTCGAGCACGTGTTTGGCGACTTCGTGCTCCGGCGTCAGGGCAGCCGTTAGCATAAAGCGGATCTTATCCTGCTGAAGGACGTAAGAAACGGTGTCCTTTACGCCTGTCTCCGGCCCCCGGTAAGCTACAAGCCGGAAACCGAAGGCAGTTTGATAGTAGTGGGCGGCCTGCTTGGCGTTGCCTACGTAAAACTCGATATAGTCGGTCCCGTTGATGGGGAACGTGTCTTTTTGAGTAGTGTTATGGTCTTTGGTTAGTGTATCTGCCATGGTTCAACAATTTTAGCGTTTTAGAATTCAGGATTGAAGGGGTGTTTTACACCTTCTCCTCCTCCGGCAGCCAGCTTTTGTAGTAATCCTTGTCCTCAATCCCCGCCGCGTGGTCCGTCAGCTGCAAGGGCTTGAAGGTATCTACCATCACCGCCAGTTCCTGTGTGCCCTTTTTGCCGATGCTCTTCTCGCGGGTGCCGGGGTGCGGCCCGTGGGGAATGCCACCGGGGTGCAGCGTCAGCATACCTTTCTCCACATGCTTGCGGCTCATGAAATCGCCATCCACATAGTACAGCACCTCGTCGCTGTCGATATTGCTGTGGTTGTAGGGTGCCGGAATGGCCAGTGGGTGGTAGTCGTATAAACGAGGCACAAAGGAGCAGATCACAAAATTGCGCGCCGCAAAGGTCTGATGCACGGGTGGCGGCTGATGTACCCGGCCGGTTATTGGCTCGAAGTTGTGAATGCTGAAGGCGTAGGGGTAGACATAACCGTCCCAGCCTACCAGGTCGAAAGGATGATTGAGGTAGGTGTAGGGGTAAACCTGGTCCTGCTTTTTAATGTAGAACAGGAACTCCCCCTGCTCGTCGTGCGTTTCCAGCAGCTCCGGCTTCCGGATATCCCGCTCGCAGAAAGGGGCATGCTCCATCAGCTGCCCGTAGTTATTGCGGTAACGCTTCGGCGTGATGATAGGGCTGTAAGACTCTACGATGAAAAGGCGGTTGTCTTCCTGGTCAAACTCCAGCTGATAAACAGTGCCACGGGGCACCACCACGTAGTCGCCGTATTCAAATTCCACGACGCCATACATGGTCTTGAGCCGGCCCGTGCCTTTATGAACAAAGATGCACTCATCTGCATCGGCATTCTTGAAGAAGTACGCCTTCATGCTTTTACGGGGCGCGGCCAGAATGATCTTGCAATCATTGTTGACCAGCACCGGCTTGCGGCTTTTCAGGTAGTCGTCCTCAGGCTGTACGTCAAAGCCCCTAAGGCTGCGGTGCTTGAGCTGTTTGTCGGCCACCACTTTGGGCGCCACGGAGTAAGGCTCGCCAACCTGCACGATCTGCGTGGGGGCGTTGATGTGGTAAAGCAAGGAATGCAGGTCGCTGAAGCCTTCAGTAGAAAACAGCTCTTCGTGGTAAAGCCCCCCGTCGGGTTTGCGGAACTGCGTGTGGCGCTTGGGCGGTACTTGCCCTAAACTATGGTAATGCATAACAATTCAGTTTTTCTGGTTTTGGCAAAGCAGGCAAAGCCGGTGAGCAAAGCGGCTGCACCGGGCTCTGCATGAGCTACAATTGGTTTATTTGGTATCCTCAGAGCTGAGGTTGGTAAATACGATATTGAGCATATCCATCAGCTGGTCAATCTGCTGGTTATCCAGGTTGCCCCAGGCTTTCCGCCGCGCCCGCTGAATAATAGGCACCACTTCTTCGATCTTGAGCCGGCCCTCGTCTGTAAGCTGAATGCGGAAACGCCGGCGGTCGCGGGTATCTGTTACCCGCTCCGTCAGGCCTTTATGGCAAAGCAAATCGATGATCCGGGTGATCGTCGGCGGGTCCTTGAAAGTCGCTTTGGCGATTTCCAGCTGGCTCAGCCCATTTTGCTGGTTCAGGGTTTGCAGTACCACCCATTGGTCTATGGTGATCTCCGCCCCTGCCGCCGCCAGCGTCTGCTGGAAAAACTGCTTCATCCGCTTGGCCGTGCGCTCCAAGGTGAAGCCGGGCATATCCGGGCGCTGAGTGATGTCCTTTATCTGGGCTTGCGGGCTCGAGGATGGCATCTGTAGGTAGTTTCTGTAAAAATAATTGTTATACTAACTAATTGCAAGTTTTACCAAGCTTTTCCTGAGCCAGGCTGCAAGCTCGTACCAATAAAGCGGGAAGCCCCGTCTCAAAGGCCCAGCGATTAGCGCAAGGCCCGCAGCAGGTGCTGCCGCCTGAGTTTAACGATATACTGCCCGCCCAGCAACAAGAGTTCCTGCTCCTGAGGCTCAATAGTGTACTTAGTCCCAATATGGGTAAGCAGTTCGTACAGGATTTGTTCGTCGGCGTCGGACAACTGAAGCGCTTCCCGGAGCAGGCCGGTCAGTCGCGCTTGCTCTTTTTCGATTTCGATGATGGCAGGCGGTGCGGCTTCGTTCTGTTCTAGCAGCACATTGAAGCTCAGGAAGACAGGCTCAATGCGGTGGGGAGTACAGGCGTCAGTTATGTCGCGCAGTAAGGTAGCCCGGCGGGCATCCAATCCGCTTGAGGGCAGCCGGGCGGCAACACCCAGCGAGAAAAGCGCCCCTTCCTTTTCGGAAAAAGTATAACGGTTGCCCACGGCGTCAGCATCAACCACCAGCAGTACTTTGTGGGAAGCCGTTTCCTGTTTCAGGACTTGCAGTGCGGTATAGTAACCGGTATTGTCGGTCATCGCGCCATCAAACAGATGCAGGTAAGGGCGGTCCTCACTGTAGCGGCTCACCAGGGTGGTATTGGAAATCAGCACCGGGAAGCTGCCACTCGATTTGATCCCCACAGCAAGGGGCACCCGGTAGGCAGCCGCCTCTTCGTACACCTGCTTTTGCATGCGGTGGGTATACCCAATGACCCCGTAACGGTCCAGCACATCGGGCGAGAAGGGCAGGATTTGCATGGTGTTGACGGTAGAGCTATTGGTGATGTGCATCGGAAAGCGGACAGGGCGGTCTGCGCCTACAGGCACAAAAAGATCGCCAAGCCGGATGCTTCCCCCTTCCTGCCCGGAGCGCTGCTGCCGGTCTTTGTAGCCGAGCACATGATCATCAATGGCTCGTTCCAGGGCATCTCCGTCGTCTATGTGGGTGAACCACAGGCGCGGGTTGAAATTGGCACGGACGATGACGCCGGCGTAGGAGTAAGCCAGCGCATCCTTCACGCGTTGCCGGACGTAAGTTTCGTACCGGAAAGGTTCTGTTTTGTTTTGGCTTTCGTGGTCGTATAAAGCAGCGACATAAGCGCCCCCGGCAAAGCCGCCACCCGATACAGTAGACAGGTAATCCACTTCCCGCAGCAACCCTTGATAACCGTAGCCCTCGAAATCTTCCAGGCCTAGCATGATGCCGGCGCCCAGGTTGGCCGCCCGGCTGCCACCGCCCGAAATAGCCAGAGCGATCGCGAGGCTGCTGTCTTGCCCGGGCCGGAGCTGCACGCTTTTGTACACGCTCAGGTCAATGGTAGGGGCCAATTCCCCATCTTTCAGAAATTGGCTGCGGTCGGGGTAGATTTTTTGGCTGCAGCTGCACAGTGCAAGGACCGCCAGAAGAATAAAGTATCGCATGGGGTGATGCATCGGGTCTATTGGGTTTGCTTCCAGATAATCCGGAAATCATCCAGCAATATACTATCCCGGGAGCGTTTCCAGAAATAAACGGAGAGGGTATCGGCGGGGAAGTGCCCCGGCAGCCGCATTTTAGCGCTGTATTCCCGCCAGATGCCGGCTGTTGCCCCCGTAGGCCATAGGGTGTGGCTGTGGTGAAAGGCTTCCTGAGCGGGTGCTGCATTGACCAGCCCTAAGCCATGGGGCGGCCGGTTGGCCCAAACGAAAAATTGAAATTCATCGTAGGGCGTTACAGGATAAAACGAATGGGTCAACCCGTACGCCTGATCGGCATCCATAGCGTAAGCGTACTGCTCGCCACCGGGCCGCCCGGCCAGGCTGGCCTTTTCAGAAGGCCGCAGCCTGGCAAATGGGATTTCGGGGCCAAATCGGCCAGGCTCCATCGGGTAATGGAAAGTATCAATGGCCGCCCAGGCTGGCCGTTTCAACCAATAAAGCGTATCCCCGCCCGGCGGCAGCCAGCGCTGAAAGGGGAAGGCGGCTTCCACTTTGTAGTTAGCGTAGGGCGCAAAGCTCACTGCGTGGTCATCTTCCGCTACAAACCACCAGCTTTCCCGGTAGGGGTAACGAGGCCCCTTCGGCCCGGTCCGGTACCAGCCATTGAACTCGAACCCGCCGTCAATGGAGGCCGGAGCAACCCCTGCTTCCAGGGCCGCATTCAGCGCAGACCACCGGGCGCGGTTCCAGGCAAAGTAATCATGGGTGCCGCCAATGGAAAAGGCAGCCAGCAGCAGTACTGTCCCGGCAGCAGTGCCGATACGCCAACGGGCGATCCGCCCCTGCGGTACGGGCACCACGAGCAGCAGGCCGCACAGCAGCACCGGCAGCAGGTACCGGTCGAAGTGGAATACGTTGATCAATAAAAAGCTGCAGTAAGCCACTAGAAACAAGAGCAGCCCCAGCTGAAAACCCCGCTGCAGCAAAGGGTGGCGCGCGCGATTGCGCCACCGCCCAGGCCAGTAAGCCGGCAGCCGCGCGAGGCGCAGCACCACGTAAACGCTTAGCAAAAGAGCGGCAGCAATGCCGTACCCGCTAAGGGGGATACCCCACCACTCCGGCCAGGCTGGCCATCCGGCAGCCCGGTTGCCGGGCAGTGCTATAGTGCCCAGGCCCCCGCAGTGCAGGGTATTGCCCATAAGGCCTTGGCCCCATCCCGAGTGGATCAGTAAAAGGGCCAGGCCTGCGCCCAGGGCAGCTAATACTTTGCCGCTACGTTTGGCAGTAGGCCAACGGCTCAGCAAAAGAAGCGGCAGGAGCAGCCCCCCTATGTACATCAGATAGAGGCCGGCAAACCTGTAAACCTGCCCCGCCAGATAGTCAGGGGTAAGCAGCCGGAGCAACTCGCCGGGTTGCCCAAATGCACCCGGCAGCCCCGTTGGGGTATGCACCTGCCAAAAAATATAGGCCTGCAGGGCACCGTATACCACCCCTGTGCTCAGCACCGCAACCGCAAAATTGCGCCCGCTAGGCCGGCTGAGCCAGCGCGCAGCGCCCATCGCTGCGGGCAGCAGCAAAGCGGGCTGCCGCAGCAGGATCATCAGGCCGCTGAAAAAGGTGGCCGCCACCCACCACCGCAGCTGCTCTTCCTGAAACGCCCGCAGGTAAAAGTAAAGCGCAACCGCCATCAGGCTGAAGAAAGGCACATCGGTCATGAAAGTCAGGGAAAGCTCAAAGTAGATGGGGTTGAAAATGACGGTCAACAGCCCGATGGCTACTGCGTACGCGGGCCAGCCGAGGCGGCGCAGGGTAGCGTTCAGCGCCAGGATGCCAATTACGGCCAAAACCAAGGTCGATACTCTCAGCACATGGAAAGAAAAGCCGAAAAGGGCGGCAAAGAGGCTGCCCCAAAGCACTTGTGTGAAGAGGGTCATAGCGGGCCAGTCGCTCACCCAGTAGTGGCCGGTGTCCACAAGATGCCTGACCGCCTCTGCGTATGACCAGTCATCATCTAGCGGGAAATCGCCTACCGGCCAGGCGAGCAGGGCCGCGAAGCCCCAAAGGAGCAGGCAGCGCTGTAGGGGTGAAAAAGATTTCAGCTGGTGCATGGCGCTAATATAAGAGGATCGGCCAGGCTACACTGGAAAATTAGCCCCTAAAAGAGCCAAAACTGTCACCCCCCTTTCAACAAAAGGGAGCGCAGTCCTGTCTTTGATGGCAAACCTTGATGTATCTTCGCTTTTCCACTCGATACCCATTAAAATTTTTAACCTTAAGGATTGTATGAAGAATATTTATTTGCCCATCCTGCTGTTCAGCTTCCTGTTCAGCAGCCAGATCAAAGCCCAGGTCCAAAACCCTATGCGGGTCACGCAGGGCTACCTTGGCCAACAGCTCGAAACGCTCAAACTGACTCCTGATGATATTGCCGGCTACGAAGCGTCCAATATCGTTGTCACGCAGCACAACAAACTTACGCATGTCTACTTGCAGCAGCAGCACGAAGGCATCCCCGTGCGCAATGCCATCCTCAACCTGAGTATATTGCCTTCCGGAGAGGTGCTCAGTGCCGGCAACCGGTTTGTATCCAACCTCAGCCGGCGCGTGAATACCACGGTGCCGCAAATCAGCATGGAAACCGCAGTCCGCAAGCTGATGGCCGACAAGGGGCTCAACACCACCGCTGAGCTTCACCTCATGGAGCGTAAAGGCGAGCAGGAAGCGGTATTCTCTCCCATTGGCATTGCATTGGAGCCCGTTGAAGTGAAACTGGCCTACCAGCCGATGCCAGACAAGTCCGTGCGCTTGGCTTGGAATGTCAAGCTGTATGAACTTAGCGCCCAGCATTGGTGGGATGCTCGGGTAGATGCCCTTACCGGGGAGGTACTCGATGCGTTCGACCAAGTGCTGCACTGCGACTTTGGCACACCGCATGCGGAATGCGCCGCAGCTGGCCATGATCATGCCGCACAGCCGGCCTTTAAGCCCTGGCAGGCACCCGCACAAAATGAATCTGTGCTCAATTCGCCGGACGATGGCAGCCGCTACCGGGTGTTCCCCCTTACGGTAGAAAGCCCCAACCACGGCGACCGCATCCTTAAGACCAGCCCGGGCGACTCCACGGCTTCTCCCTTTGGCTGGCACGATGAAGACGGCGTGCCCGGGCCTGAGTACACCATCACCCGGGGCAATAATGTACATGCTTACCACGATATTTTTGACCTGAACAGTTCGAATGGCGATGAGCCCGACGGCGGGGATAGCCTTAATTTTGACTTTCCCCTGGACTTGTCCACCAATCAACCCTACACGCAGATCGATCCGCTCGTGACCAACCTCTTTTACTGGAACAACATCATGCACGATGTTTGGCACTACTACGGTTTTGACGAAGCCGCCGGTAATTTCCAGGCGATTAACTACACTGGTGTAGGCAACGGTGGCGATTACGTTCGTGCGGAAGCTCTGGACGGCAGCGGCACCAATAATGCCAATTTTGCCACCCCGGAAGAGGGCAACCGCCCGCGCATGCAGATGTACCTGTGGGGTGGTTCCTTGCCCAACCTGTCATCCGGTTCGGAACTTCCGGTAACGGATGCAGACGGCAACGTTGAAATCTTTGCGTTTGTGGCAGCGGCCTTCGGAGGCGAGTTGCCTTCGGCGGATAATCCACTTACTGGAGAACTGGTACTGGCAGAAGACGGAGTGGCTCCGGTGACGGACGCCTGTGAGGATTTGGTGAATGCCAGTGCGCTGGCGGGCAAAATCGCCGTCATCGACCGGGGTTCCTGCGAATTCGGTTTCAAAATGCTCAGCGCTGAGCAAGCCGGCGCCGTCGGGGTGATCATTTGCAATAACGTACCCGATCCGCCCATTACTATGGCGCCCGGTGCAGTAGGAGATCAGGTGACTATCCCCGGTCTGATGATCAGCCAGGGCGACTGTGAAGTCTTGAAAGACCTGCTGCCGGCGGGTGCTACTGTCGAAATTAGCGAACCGGCGCTGGAGGTGCCTAACCCGGGGCCAACCGGCCGGAGCAGCGACCTGGACAACGGCGTGATTGTGCACGAGTACACCCACGGTATTTCTATCCGCCTTACCGGCGGCGCCAACAACAGCGGCTGCCTGAGCAACTTTGAGCAAGCCGGGGAGGGCTGGAGCGACTGGTACGGCTTGGTGATGACCACTACGCCGGATATGACGGCAGAACAGGTGCGCGGCATTGGCACCTACGCTTTCGGCCAGCCTACCGATGGCGGCGGTATCCGCACTTACCCGTATACCCGCGATATGGATATTAACCCCCATACCTATTCCGACATCAACAACGAATCCGTGCCCCACGGCGTAGGCTCCGTTTGGTGCGCGATGATCTGGGACCTCTACTGGAACCTGGTGGATGAATATGGCTACGACGAAGACCTGTATCAGGGCACGGGCGGCAATAACATGGCCATGCAACTCGTAACCGATGGCCTGAAGCTGCAGCCCTGCAGCCCGACCTTTATCGAGTCACGGGATGCCATTCTGGAGGCCGATATGGTCAACTACGGCGGGGCCAACCAATGCCTGATTTGGGAAACCTTCGCCCGCCGGGGGCTGGGGGCAAGTGCGGTAGCCGGCGGCATCGAAGCCTTCGACATCCCGGATGCCTGCAACTTTACCTTCCGCGTCAATAAAACCGCAGTGGCCGAAGCCGATGCCGGCGATGTTATCACCTACGAACTGGAAATCATCAACGGCCGGGCAGCGGCAGTGGAAGACGGTATCGTTACCGACCTTTTACCGGAAGGCACCACTTTCGTGGAAGGCAGCTCAACCTGTAGTGCTTCCGTGGAGGACGGCGTGCTGACCATCGACCTGGGCGAGGTGGAAAGCGGCGCAGTTATCAACTGCAGCTACCAGGTCATGCTCGACGAAGGCCGGGGCACCTACGCAGTCTTTGAAGACGGCGCCGAAGAAGGGATTGACAACTGGAGCACCGATAGCGAGGTGGGCGACGCTGCTTGGTCGGTAACCAGTCAGCAAGCCTACAGCGGATTCTCTTCCTTTGTGGCTCAGAATCCTGCTGCCAGCTCCGATCAGTACCTTACCCTCAGTGTACCGCAACCCACTTCGGGAGAGCGCCGGGGCATCTCTTTCTGGCACCGCTTCAACACGGAAGAGGGCTGGGACGGCGGCATCGTAGAGATTTCGCCCAACGGAAGTTTCTGGATCAATGCGAATGACTACTTCCTCCAAAATGGATATAATGCCACCCTTAACCCACAGGCGGATCATGCGCTGAGTGGTGAGCTGGCCTTTACAGGCAATAGCAATGGATGGGTGCAAACGATCATTGACCTGGACCCAATCATCTGGCCGAACCTTTACGTGCGCTTCCGCTTCATCTCCGACGATTTGGTGGGTGGCGATGGCTGGTACCTCGATGACATCCAAATCCTGGGTGAGCTCTATACCGTGGATAACATCGCCTGTGTTGGTGAAGGCGAAGAGCAGCTTTGCGGCGAAGCCTCCACGATTGTATACGGCGAGGCGCCTTCTTCCATTCAGGGCAATACCCTTTCGGTAGGGTTGGACCTGGCGCCTAACCCCACCAACGGGAAAGTCGTCCTGAGCCTCGAAGCGCCTTTGGTGACTCCGGTAGATTTGGAAATCTTGTCTGCCGATGGACAACGGCTGCGGTTGGAGCGGTTGGACAGCCTGGACAACCATACCCTTGACTTCTCCGGCTACAGCGCCGGCGTGTACCTCGTCCGGTTGCGCACCAAAGACGGTGTGACGACCCGGCGGGTGATTGTACAGTAGTGAATATGAATGAATGTTAGGTAAAAGCGGCTGGGTAGCTCATGGGCTAGTCAGCCGCTTTT
>CAZNSK010000177.1:0-11931 GCA_964575505.1 uncultured Phaeodactylibacter sp. | reverse complement strand
ATTTAAGCGCGATATCTGCTGGGGTAGAGCTTCCCGCTCTGCTCCAGCTTATCCATGAATGCTGCTAGGCTATTCAAGTAGTGCAATTTGTTATGCACTAGCAACTCAGCCCCAGGCGGAGCTACAAGCCCCCCTGTCAGGCCGCGCCTCCAAAGTCGCCACCTGACTTCAAGCCAATGAATCCGGACCAAGCATAGCATCGAGGCACCAACCGGCACGCTCAAATTCCTTATATTTACAAGCCAAGCGAGCAAGACCACAATGCAACCTATGAAACAGACCCCAGTATTTCTATTCGCTTTCGCCAACCAGCAGGACGCCTACCTGGAAGCCCTGAAAGGGGAGGAGCGCGCCATCCGCGAGTGCCTGAGCGGGCGGCACGATCAGCAGGTGCTGGAATGCCTGTCCCTGGGCAGCACCAGCCTGGAAGACATCTACCGCAGCTTCCACCGCTTCCACAACCGCATCGCCGTATTCCACTACGGCGGGCACTCCAATTCCGAAGCCCTGCTGCTGGAAGGCCACAGCACCCGCGCTGCCAACCTCGCCACCCTCATGGGCATGCAGGACGGGCTGCAGCTCGTGGTGCTCAACGGCTGCTCCAACCGCGCGCAGGCGCAGACGCTGCTCAATGCCGGCGTGAAGGTCGTCATAGGCACTTCCTGCCCCATCGACGATGACAAAGCGGGGCTGTTCGCCACGCAATTCTACCAGGGGCTGGCCAGCGGCAGCACCATCAAGCAAGCCTTCGACGGGGCAATGAGCTATTTGTCCGATAAGCGGAGCGTGCCGGCGGAACGGGTCTTCCGGGGCCTGGCCAGCCGCTCCGGGGAGGAAGTGCCCTGGGCGTTGTACTACCAAAACGAGGAAGATCTGCTATGGGCCGCCCCCGCCAGCCCGGCGGAGCGCCGCAGCCCGGCGGATTTCGACTACCAGGAAGACGTGTCCATCCCGCACCGCAAGGTGAACGAGGCGCTGATCTTTCAGGTGGCGCAGGGGCTGGGTCAGTACTTCCCGGACATCGGGCAGCTGCAGCAGCAGTTCCGGCAGGCGCCGCATCCTGAGCTTTACCTCGACCTCAAAGACCAGGTGCTGAAGAAATACCCCTCCATCATCAGCAGCCATATCGCCGCCCTGTTCAGCCCGGAGGCGCGGCTGCTCTGCCGGCAGCGGCTCTACGAGCTCAATTATACCTACCTGGCGCTCTGCCGTTACCTTACGGGCATTGCGCTGAGCAACCTCTGGGTGGCAAGTGTGGACGAAAACTTCCAGCCCCGGCCCGGCTTTCGTATCCCCACGGAGCTGCGGCAGGATGTGCAGCAGTACCTCGGGCTGGGCATCAATGATGCCCCCACCTTCGACTACATCTGGCTGCTGGCCGGCATCCACCGCATCCTGGAAGCCAACGAAGCGCCGCTGTTTATGGCCGAGCTCGGCGGCCTGCACCGCGCCCTGGCAGACGACAAAGCCACCTACGATGCTTACCGCTTCCTGCATCAGGAGCTTTGCCAGCCGGTAGCCGCCGGCAAAGTACACAAAGACGATATCGGCGAGCTTTGCCTGAAGGCGGAGCACCACCTGGGGTTGCTGCTGCAAAAGTGTGCTTTCCTGGCGACCTACGACCTGGCGACCATACGCGATATCCGGGTGAGCAAGGGGCGGCGCGAGGCAGTGGCGGCTTTCCTGCACGACAACGGCCTGCTGCGGGGCAGCAACGAGAAGTCCATCGCCATCTACCCGACCCCCCGGGAGGACTATACCGAAAACCAGTCGGTGGTGGTCACCAAAAGCTTCTACCAGGGCGAACGCACCCTCAACCTCACGCCCTTCCTCATCGACCGCAATGCCTTCTCCACCAAGAAGGGCGGCCTGCCCGATATCTATTTTTACTACGGGCTGGACCAGGGCAAGCGCTGCTACCAGCGCGCCAGCACCATGAAGGACTTGTACACGGTGGAAAAAGAAGAGGGGGATGCGATGGTGCCCTCTTTCAACCTCGACTTCGACGGCATGGAGGTGCTCTACGAATTGTTTGCCGCTTTTTCCCAAGACCTGAAACTGCAATAAGATGTCAGCATCCAGCCCTTTCAAATTTCTGGACCCCTACGAACGGGAAGATCAGGACCGCTTCTTCGGCCGGGCTGGCGAGACGGAAGACCTGTACCAGCTGTCCTTCCGCACCAACCTGCTGCTGGTGTACGGCGCTAGCGGCACCGGCAAGACCAGCATCATGAAGTGCGGCCTGGCTAACCGCTTCAGCCCCACAAGCTGGCAGGAGCTGTACATCCTGCGCAAGGGCGGGCACCTGCTCGATTCCCTGCGGCGGGAAGTGCAGGCGCAGCTGGCAGCGGTAGCCTACGAAGGGTACCAAATGCCTGGGGATATCACTGCAGCCCTGGGGCAGCTCTACCGCTTCACCGCCACGCCCATCTACCTGATCTTCGACCAGTTTGAGGAGCTGCTCATCTCCGGCAGCGAGGCGGAGCGGCAGGATTTTTTCCGCTTTTTGGACCGCATCGTAGAGCCGGAGAGCAACCTCAACTGCAAGGCCATCCTCATCATGCGGGAGGAGTTTATTGCCTCCTGCTGGAACTACGAGCGGCTGGTGCCCGCCCTATTTGAAAACCGCTACCGCATCGAGCGGATGCGGCCCGACTCTAAAGCCATACACGATGTGATTGATGGTACCCTGCAGGGCCTGTCCGGGGTGGACGTAGCCCCCGGCACTACCGAAGCCATCATCCAGCGGCTGACGGTAGGTAAAGCCGGGCTAGAGCTCACCTACCTGCAGGTCTACTTCGACCGCCTTTACCGGCAGGCGCAGCGGCAGGCGGACAACGGCCGGCTAAGCTTCAGCCCCGCGTTGGTAGACAGCCTGGGCGAGATCGAGGATGTGATCGGCGACTTCCTGGACGAGCAACTGCTGGAGCTGGAGCAGCAGCTCGGCCCCGAGCGGGCGGGCGTGCCTCTGCAACTGCTCAGCGCCTTCGTGACCGACGAGCGCACCAAGCGCGTGGCTACGGAAGACATGCTGCAGGAGCTGAAAGCCGAGCACCAGATCACCGACGAGGAGTTCCAGCTTTGCCTGGATACCTTTGACCGCATGCAGATTATTCGGAAATACGAAGATTGACCATGAAACGAGAACTCAAGCACGACATTCTGGCCGAAAAGATATGGGAGCGCTTGCCCGAGCAGGACAAGGAGCTGCGGCGGGTGCGGCGTTCCATTGCCCAGCGTGCGGCCGACTACGCAGCGGGCAGTGGCTCCCTGGCCGGCGAGCCGGAGCTGCTCAATTGGCAGGCCCTGGCAGGCAAGCTGAAGCTGGAGCCGCAGGAGGAGCGCTTCATCGAGCAGAGCTGGGAGGCTGTGCTGGCGCAGAAGGAAGAGGAGCAGCACCGGGTGGAGGAACTGAGGGAGCAGGCGCGGCGGGAGAAGCGGCTGCGGGAGAATGCGCAGGGGCGTACGCGCATCGCCTGGATTGTATCTATTATCGCGCTTGTGGCTGCTGGGTTTGCGATTTGGCTGTATGGGGAAGCTCAAAATGCTCGCTTGGCCGCTGAGGAGAAGAGAATAGAGGCAGAGCAATCCGACAGCCTTGCTCAAGAAAAGACATTACAAGCACAGCGGTCTGACAGTATTGCCCGGGAAAATGCTCGGAAAGCGGTACTTAAAGCATTGGAGGCTCAGGTTTCAGACAGTATTGCCCGCCTGAAGACAGTGGAAGCATTACAAAACTTAAATGATCTGGAGCAGGCATCTGAAGAGGTCGTAAGCCTGTTGATTGCTGATGCGAAAGCATTAGTTTATCATCTAAACTATGAGGAGGCACTGGAAAAATTGAGAACTGCAGTCCCGCTGAATGCGAAAAAAGATGAGGTAGCGAAGGGGTTATTTGAAATGGCTTTTTTCTACAATGAAGCCGGAAAGTACGATCTCGCTTTAAGCATAGCAGATGCAGTCGCTGTGTTGAAAAAAGACCAGAGGGCTAAAGAACTGTTAAGCCAGTCCGGGGGGAAGGGAAATGCTCACTCCTTTGTTGATTCCGTACTTTCTATAATTTTGCCCGCTTGGCACGAAGCAATGATGGAACGCTATTACCCGGTCATGATGCCAGTTGAAGGAGGTGAATTCTGCATGAGCCGTTACCCCAGTGAAACAGGAGATTGTGACACCAGCCAATACCCTTTGGTAACTTTAGAAAGTTTCCAACTGGCTGAAACTGAAACAACCGTCTGGCAATTCTACCTTTTTTCCTTTGCTACAGGCTGGGGTATGAAAATGCCTAGCTGGGGCTGGGACGGAGATAATCCAGTAGTGAATGTCAATTGGTACGATGCTGCCCGTTACGCCAACTGGGTGAATCAGCAGAAGGGGTTAGATACTGTGTACAACTTTGTCCGTCAGATCGATAAAGATGATTGGGAAGTAACGCTCAATGAGGTAAAAGGAGCTTTCCGGCTCCCTACCGAAGCAGAGTGGGAATATGCGGCTAGAGGAGGTGTGCAGCAGGATACCTTTATCTACAGCGGAGGAGACTCTTTATCCTTGGATTCAGTAGCCTGGCATAGAGGCAACAGCGACGAAGGTTATGGAATAAGGCGTACGCATGTTGTCGCAACAAAGAAAGTTAATACACTTGGCCTTTACGATATGAGCGGTAATGTATGGGAGTGGTGCTGGGACTGGTACCTTGGTCTTGAATCTGGAACCTTTCCTAATCCTTTAGGGCCGGAATCCGGTTCGGGGCGGGTTCTCCGCGGCGGGTCGTGGTACGACGGCGACTCGTGGGTCTACCGGGTAGATATCCGCAGCTACTACTATCCTAATGGTCGGGACGACGGTTACGGTTTCCGTTTTGCCCAGGACTAAATTACCCTTTTACTCTCTTTTATTTACTCCGCCGAAGGCGGATCTTTTTGAAATTTTTGGTACCTATAAAAAGGAATTGGAGCGAAATTGGATTCGGGGCGGGTTCTCCGCGGCGGGTCGTGGAATAACAACAATACTAGGAACTACCGGGTAGATAACCGCAATTCACCCTGTGGAATAGTACCAAGGTACTCTGGCTATGCCAGATTCCACAGGGCAGGCAATCCAGATAATCGGAACAACAATAACGGGTTCCGTTTAGCCCAGCACTGCAAAGGTGGTTGATCTACCGGGCCAGAGTTTGCAGGTCAGCCACTGCCCTGTAGAGCGTGCCAGAAGTGCAGTCCAGCTCCAGGTCCTGTGTTTCCCTTTATGGGGAGCCAAATATGAAGTCCTCCCGTTGCGGTTATTAGCTATTTTGCCGAAAGCCGTAACGGGATTATAATTTTTTTCGCCATCCGCCTGTCATTCTGCCGATCTCATTTAACAAGCTGGTCAGCCGTTCGTATACTTTCAAAGTGCGACCCCGCTGGGGTCGATGCTGGCTAGGTTGTTGCTGGGGTTACTGATGTATGACCCCGCTGGGGTCGGTGTACCATAGTGGGCTTGCTGTTATTGAAGTGTGGCTCTGTCTGCTGTGCGTTGGTCAGGCAGGCCCGCTGAGGTAGGTGTACCCCCCGCTGCCTGTAGCGTGAATCAAGAATACCAAACTACCTGTCACAGGGTCCCAAAAGCACCGCCGCGCGGGTTATTGTTTGAGCTCAATATGCAGCAAGTTACACTTGCAGCTACGCCCGGCTTTGTTTTAGGCTTCTGATCCAGCCGCTGTTCATCCGCCCAATTGACTGTATCTTTTCCATGATATGGCCGTATTTCCGGGAAGAAAAGTACCCCAGCTCATAACAGAGACGGATGTAATACCTCGATTTTTCCAGTTGGATATTGGCTCGTAGCAGTTTGGGTTTTTTATCTTTTCCTGGGCTGTAATAAGCTTCAATAAAAAGCTCCAGAATATCGGAAACCAGCCCCTGTACCCGGTCTCCGATCAGGAATTTCTGTTCGCGTGGGAAGTGTTTCAAAACACCGATCAAATACTTAAGCAATTCGTAAGTTTGAATCAGTATCGTATTTTGTTGCTCCATTATGAAACGATTTGGTAATCTGTATCCGAATATTTGCACTTTCGACAACCTCCTCCGGGCCTTCTACAAAGCCCGCAAAGGCAAGCGCAGCCACTCCAGCTAACAGACCCTCAATGCTTCCTCATAGAAAATGCTGCCCTTTGAAAAAAACGACAAGAAACCCCATACAAACAAAGACAAACGCATCACCAATGACGGAATAAACGGTTTTGACCCGCGCGCCGGGCACACTCGAGACCAAGACTTTATTGTTGTCATCAAAGCTGCTGGCCTGCCCCAGCAGTTCGCCGTAGGGGGAAACCACAGCGGAAAGCCCGAATCGGGTGGAGCGGATAATAGCGTGCCCCTGCTCTACAGCCCTGAAGGCGGCCATCCTGGTGTGCAAGGGGTCAATGCCCCGCCAGTCCGAAGCGGGGAGGGCAACGATATCAGCCTTCAGGTGTCCAAACGCGCGGGCTATATACGGGAAAGCATAGTCATAACAGATCGCCCCGCCCATCCTGCTGCCGGCTACCTCCACGGTTTGCAGTGCTTGCCGCCCGCGAACGGCAGGCTCTCCCGGTACGGGTTCGTGCTTGAGGTAAGTGTAGGCAGCTTTGCCGGCTTTGCTGACAAAGACGTACTTGTTTTCGTACTGAAACGGCTGTTCGGAAATGGGTACTATGTAGGCGGCAAAAATGGCAATGCGGTGTGCCCGGGCCAGGCATTCCATGGAGTCAATGAGGGCGGCTTCCTCGGCTGGTAAGGTGTAGAAAGCGCCTTCTGTCCAAACGGCTACCTGCGCGCCAAAGGCAGCGGCTTTTTTCGTCCGTTCAAAAATATCGGATACTACCTGCGCATTGCGCTCCGCTGACGGCAAGGGCAGCCCGCTCACCTCCGAATCCGTCCCAATGGCAGCTGCGGTGATGGTCTCCACACCTTTAGACCGGCCTGCATCAATGCGAAGGTCGCCGTACATCACCACCAGGGCCAGCACCACCGCCGGCAGGGTGAAGGACAGCAAAGTCGCTTTTCCAGTAAGCAACAGGCGGGCGGTGGCTGCATTTACCCAGTAGATGAGAAAACTCAGGCCCGCCAGCCCGAAGACAGCGGCCCCCTGCATGACCGGTAGGCTCTCGGCTTGGGTGTAAGCCATGACGCCCCAGCTGCCAAACGTGGTGAAGGTGTACTGTGCCCATTCCATGACTGCAAAAACGGCCGGGAATAGCAATACCGACCACTTGTGCGCCTGGTAGCGGCTCCATACCCAGTAGGCGGGCAGGTGGAATAGGCTAATGGGCAGGGCGAAGAGGAATACCATCAGATAAGGCATGGGCGGGGAAACGATCTTCAGTATCGCTAAAGACCAGGCGGTGATCAGGGCAAGGGCAAACCATATCCCCTCCTTCCAGCCTTTCGACAGGCTCAGATACAGCAAAAACGGGACATTGGAAACCCAGGCGGCAAGGCCTACGCTAAAGGACATATGGGTGATGGAAAAGGAAGCGATGCCGAGAAGTAACCACCAAAGGGCCGGAATTTTTTTTAGTTGGACATTCATAGCGGGCACTTTTTGTTTACGGTTCCAAATTACCGCTGTAAAAAGAGCCTTGCATTAACAATTGATAAAAGGCTAAGGCCCCATCAGGTTTTTTCGCAACCGGCTTAGCGAGATGTTCGTAATGCCCAGATAAGAAGCAATATCCGGGTGGGGAATCCGATTTTCGAGGTCCCCGTGTTTTTCCCGGAAGGCAATCAGCCGCTCCCTGGCGGTGAGAGCGGCCAGCCCGATTTCTTTTTCCACTTTCGCTATCAATTCGTTTTGCAGTACCCTATTCGCAAAAGTGCGGATATCCAGATGCTCGATCATGAGGTTTTCAAAGGCTTTAGCGTCAATCGAGGCGAGCTCTACAGTTGTGAGCGCTTTGAAATTCAGGTTGGATACTGTCCCGGAAGTCCGGATCTGGTAGGGTGACAAAATACTGCCATCCGCAAATAGGGAAATCGTGATTTCTTCCCCTTCCGGGCTGAGGACATAGCTTTTGCAAATGCCGCGGAGGAGGAAGTATTCCCGGTTATTGGGCTTGCCCCGCTTGATAAAGGTTGCCCCTTTCTCAAAGGCTTCCAACCGTAGCATTCCGACAATCTTCTGAAGAGACTGTTCCGCTATCGGATAGGTGTGATGAATGATGGTTTTTACTTCTTTTTTCATGGCAATTTCATTGCTCGGCAGTTGTCAGCTACTTCAGCCTGCCGCCTTGCATAGTTCGTACACCCGGTATTCCTCCCCGTCAAAATTCCACTGCTCAGTATACTTGAAACCGCGCCGGTATTCGTCTTCAGTGGGTCCACCAATATACTATTTACTTCCGGCTGCCGGAAGCAGTGTTTAATGGGCCACTGCATCATCTGCGTGCCGTAGCCCGGCCCGAGGTACTCTCGAAGTAACTCCGAAGTATCGGTATCGCAAAGGCAAATATGCGGCGACAATCAATTGGCTTTATGCTGCCCTCCATCAACAGACGGGCACGTTCCGGTAACCCAACTGGCCCGGGGCGAAACCAAAAAAGCCGCTACGTCGCCAATTTCATCCGGCGTTCCCATTCTGCCGGAAGGAATGGTGCTGAGCATCGCGTCATAGAAAGGCCGGTTTTGCGCTTTCGTCAATTCCCAGAGCCCATTCTTCGGCGAGCTTCAGGGCGATACTCTTACCGATCCCTCTACTTGCTCCCGTGACAATAGCATTTTTTTCGGCTAGCTCTAAATTCATCGTGATGTGTTTTTTATCCTTCAAAAATATAACTGCCGAAGTCTCGGCGCCACCGGTCAGCGTACCGCCGCGGCCAAAAGATAGCTGCCGTTGGAGTATCCGTAAGGGGCGCCAACGGCAGCATTGGTTTTACTGCGGAGTCACCTTCATACGGCTTAAAAGCCACTTGCCGTCCACTTTTACAGCTTGGTGCTCAAAGCGGCCTTTGAAAGTCTGGGTCTCGCCCGTCTCCTTACTGGTCATCGTTTGCGTGAAGCTGCCTTTCGTGCTCGCCTTGCCGTCGGAGAGCAGGGTGGCGACCATGTCATCGGCGAACTCGATGGTGCCCGTGTTGGCTGCAAAGGTTTTTGCCCAACTAGCTTCTACATCGGCACGGGTAGCCGTACTGACGCTTCCATCTTCGTTGACAAAATCGACCTTTTCAGCGTATACTGCGGTCAGGGCGGCTGCGTCGCCGCGCTCGAAGGCGGCCTTCCAGGCGTTGCCTAGTGCTGTCATTTCAGGGGCGAGGTCCTGCGCTTGGAGGTTGCCGGCGGCAAGGAATAACGCGATGAGAAATAAGTAATTTTTCATGGTTTGAAATTTTCATGGTTTGAAAATGTGTTTTTTGTTGCAAAGCAAAGCCGGGGGGTTACCGAACCGCCTCCACCGCCTGCTTCGTATCCGTAAACTGCTGGAAAGCCGTGATCTTGCCGTCTTTCAGCGTCCATAAGTGGGCCGTTTGTGAGTCGATCGTCTTGCCCGTCGCCTTATGCTTGGCATCGTAGCGCAGGGTAGCTAGCACCTTATTGCCCGACATCTCGTGCAGTTGGATATCGGTCAGGTTCCAGTATTCCCACTCTGCGCCGATGCGGGCGAACACGCCATTCAGCACGGCATCGGGGCCGATGTAAGGATTCTGGTCAGCGTAGGGGAAGCTCTCGGCTTCGTGCCATACGATATTGGGATCCATTGGGGCCAGTGCGGCTGGGATATCGCCTTTGGCGAAGGCCTGGTACAACCCGTCTATCACGGCCACATTGCCCGGCGAGGAGACCGCGCCCATCTGCGCAAGTATAGCCATATTGTCCATGAAGTCTTGCTCCTCGGCAATCCGGCCGTCGGGGCTCATGCGGACGATGGTACTACCAGTCATCACAATCTCATTGTCTGAGGCCGGGACGCCAAAAAAGTCGCCCGTGTGCCGGCCCCGGAAGGTCCAGTGCTTGGTCAGTTGTTCGCCTTCCCCGAAGATGTTGTTGACGGTGAAGTTGCCATCCGAGAAAGCCGACAGCAGGGTTTGGTAGTAGCCTTTCATGCCTTCGATACCGACCACGTTTTCCGGCTCGGTGTGCATGACCACGTCGGGCATGAAGTGATCTTCATTGAAAAGCTCGAACCGGCCCTCGTTGATGATGGCGTCCCAGGTCTCGGTGTACATTTTGATGTTGGCGGCCACTTTGGGGTCCTTGTGCGCTACCGGGCTGAGTATGGATTTGGCGATTTTCCACTCGCCGTCTTCTTTTAGCATCGCATTGGCGTACTGGCCGGCGATATCCACCTTGATATCATAGACATTAGTGATTCCGTAGACCTCGTAGTTTCCGGTGGCTACGAAGGCGTGCTCTTGGTCCGACCAGTTTAGACCGGTCTGCCTGAGCAGCAGTGTAGCGTTGTTGAGCCGGAGTTGGTCGGCGAAGTAAGCGGCGATGTTGTCTGCCCCCTTGATTTCTTTGCCTGCTTGGTCGATGCGCACGGCGTCGTCTAGGTACATTTTCCCGAGGGCAGCGTGGTCGCCCGCATTGTAGGCGGCCATGAATTTACGGGCGAAGGTGTGCATGTCGGCCTCGTCCTTGGGGGATTGGGCTTGTAGGAGTACGGTGCAGCCGAGAAGGGCGGCGCATAATAATAGCTTTTTCATAGTTGAAGGTTTAAAAAATATGAATTAGTGAATTAGGTCAATGGCAATTTCACGAACCATGCTGCAATGGAATCCCACCATGCAAAGCTTACTTGATAGAAAATTAGATAGTGGAAAACCATAAATAGCCCTAAAAGCAGCGGGAAGACCCATCGGCCGCTTGTTTGCTTTCGCTCAACAATAATGAGCGAAACAATGAGCGTGTACATTACGATCACCGTAATTCCTAGCCCCAGCGTAAAATCTGGCTCGGGCAATAAGGTGAGTATAACAAAACGGCCAAGCGTAGGCTCTATAAATACGATGCCAGTGGCAATCATAGCCCGGGCATGAATTTGCATATTGCGTTTGTTCGCTATGGCTATAGCAAACATGGTACCGATGATAACTAAATCTTTTAATTGCAGCCACAGGCTGGCGCCTAATCCTTCGGTAACCTGTCCGGCGAGGTTAGAGTGCTTCAACAAAATTACGGACACAAAAAACAATGGTAAAATAATGAAACTTAATTTACCGGTTTGCCGGTGGACAGCGAACTGCTTACTTCTAATAAGTAAGGGCTGTAAAATCAGTAAACCAATCCACAGTGATGCCATTGCAAAATGAAAATGAAAATAGAAATTGAAGTCAGTTGTGCCATCAAAGAATTTTGAAAAGTAGGTAGGCCAAAAACCGAGCAATGCCAAAATGATTAATCCCATGGCATAATACCCGACCTTATCGAACCTAATTCCGATGGATTTTTGTGTGGTTTCTCCTTTCACTTTTGTCTGGTTTTGATTATGTTGTGCCTACTCTAATCGGTTTTCGGCTTCCCCGTTTGTTTTTCTAACCTACGTAGCTGGCCAAAGTCTCTTGCAAGGGCCTGAAGCTTACGCCCAATTCCGCTTTGGCCCGCTCATTCTGATACACCAGCACGGGCTGCCCCACCGCCGGCTGCTTATTCAGCATCAGTGAAATATCTGATATCCGGTAGCTTTCGCTCGACAAGAGGTAGTTTTTGCCGTGCAGATTGGGGCGGATTGCGGCCTGGTAAACGGCTGCCGCAACATCTTCCACGTCCACGTTGGCCCAGTACACATCCTTTTCATAAAGCATTTCGAGAAATGGATTGGGAGCGATCCGGTTTTTGAACAGGTACTGCAAACCCATTGACGTGGAGTCTTCCCGCTTCGACATCGCCATGCCCAGCACGCCTACCGGCGAAACGGTTGTGATCTCAAAGCCGGGGTCAGGATGATCAGCAATGAATTGATCAACGGCCTGAT
>CAZNSK010000176.1:0-12013 GCA_964575505.1 uncultured Phaeodactylibacter sp. | reverse complement strand
CCTTCTTGCCAATAAGTTGAGGTCCAATGTGAACAACCGCCGACTCCTATTCTACAAATATCGATTCTGTAATGAGTCTCTCCCGTAGTGAGATCAGCATTTGGAATGGATGGAGATAAATCCGTTAGCATAAAGATGCCTCCTGCATTTGAAATATCGTCTTTACAAAAAATATTATTGAAGTTGTTATCTGCCAAAACAAACCCAACCTGCGGATCTCCAATAGTAGCCTCTGGCGTATAAGACTCGTCGCTGATATTGCTATTGAATCTTTTACCTAAAGGAGGAGAGCCGCCACAGGGATTCTGATATGGCCATACGTCTTCGCTATCCGTGCCATTCACATGAATGTGAACACGGTATGTACCATCTTGCAATCCTGTATAATGCTGTGATACGGCATCAGTACTTGTTGTCTTTGTTAAAATCCAACCACCGTTAGAATGCTTCTTGTACAGTTTGTAAGTAAACCGGTGAATACCAGGCAGATTCCCAATAGATCTAAAATTTTGACCATCACAGCTTACTATTGAAGCTTGAATAATAATCCTAGGTGCGGGCAGCACAAAGGGAGATTCTACACGTAAGCTGTTGCAGGAGGTATGGTTTAATTCCCATGTGGTTGCCTCAGCGAAGTTAAAACTAACCACAGTGGCTAATAGCGTGAACAGGGATGCCCTAAATATTTTCCTTAATGGGGGGGGGGCTGTGGTAAAAAGTCATGGTAAATAGGTTTAAAATGTTAAAAAATACAGTAAGCGTTGATTTTAGTGAGGTCTTTTCAAAAATTGGCTGGTCAGAGAGCTAGAGAACGTAGAGGTTCCTATTATTAAAGATGCCTCAAATACTTGGTTTGTGTTAAGCTTTTAAACAATGTAAAAGTACTAATATTATTTTGAAAAGTACATTGTAGGTGCTAGTTTTAACATTATGAGGATAAAATAATTTTTTTAGGGTAAAATCTTCGGCTTAACAATGTTTAGACAGCTTACTAATTCTTGAAATTCAAGAAAAAAAGAGCTTTTTACTAAGCTCTGAAGTGTAATTAGGCTCCTAAGGGCTAATTTTTTCGGTAAAGCCTTGTTGGCGCTGAGCGTGAAACCATAAGTTGCTAAGTCCGGTATTCGTCCATTTTCCCTATCTTCTACCCAATTTTCACCAATCCTCAGATCATGCGACAGACCCTAACCACCACCTTGCTGCTATGCCTGCTGGCGACCACACTCCACGCCCTCAGCATCTACGGCTTACAATGCGAGCACAAAGCCAACCCCATCGGCATCGACGCCCAAAAGCCCCGGCTGAGCTGGAAACTCAGGGGCGATGACCCCGGGCTGATGCAGGCAGCCTACGCTATTCAGGTGGCCACCGGTCCTGATTTTAAAAAGGGCAACCTGGTCTGGGATACCGGCAAAATCATCTCAGGCGCTTCGGTACTCCTGCCTTATGAGGGCAAGGCTCTGGCCTCCGGGCAACGATATTACTGGCGGGTGAAAGTCTGGACCAATCAGGGCAAAGTATCGGATTGGTCTGCTCCTGCCTTTTGGGAAATGGGGTTGCTGCGCGCTGACGACTGGCAGGCCGAGTGGATAGAACCAGTGCAGGTGGAGGAAAAAGATGGCCCCGCTTACCTGTTGCGGAAGGCATTCCAACTAAAGGGTAAAATTGCCCGTGCCCGGGCTTACGTTTCTGCCCGTGGGCTGTACGAGTTTTTTCTGAACGGGCAGCAGGTGGGCGATCAGGTCTTTACGCCGGGCTGGACCGCCTACGATGACCACATTCAGTATCAGGTGTACGATGTGACCGACCTGCTGGTACGCGGGGACAATGCCGTGGGCCTGCACCTGGGCGACGGCTGGTTCCGGGGCGCGATGGGCTGGATGGACAACTGGGGGCTTTATGACAAAAAGGTAGGGGCGATTGTGCAGATTGAGGTCACTTACGCAAATGGGCAGCAGGAGACTATACTGACTGATGGCAGTTGGAAGAGCACGAGCGAAGGTCCCATCCGCATGAACAGCATCTACAATGGCGAAACCTACGACGCCCGTATGGAACCCACCGGATGGAGCCAACCGGGCTTTGACGCCCAAAACTGGCAGCCGGTAACGGTGGCGGGGCATTCCAATTCCAACCTCATTGGCGCTGTTTCCGTACCGGTGCAGCAAGTGGAGGAACTTGCTCCGGATACCATCTTCCGCACTCCATCCGGTACGTTGGTCGCCGACTTTGGTCAAAACCTGGTAGGCTGGGTCCGCCTGAAGGTCGCGGGCAAAGTAGGCACCACCGTGACCATCCGCCACGCCGAAGTGCTCGACAAGGAAGGAGAGTTCTACACCGCCAATTTGCGTGCCGCCAAAGCTATGCTGACGTATACCCTCAAAGGTGGAGCAACGGAGGTTTATGAGCCAAGTTTCACCTTCATGGGCTTCCGTTATATCGCCGTAGAGGGCTTTCCGGGGGAGTTGAAGCCCGAAAACGTAACTGCGGTGGTCATTCATTCCGCGATGGAACCGACTGGTACTTTTGAATGCTCCGATGCTCTGATTAATCAGCTGCAACACAATATCGTCTGGGGGCAAAAAGGTAACTTCCTGGATGTCCCAACCGATTGCCCGCAGCGGGACGAACGCCTGGGCTGGACGGGCGATGCGCAGGCGTTCTGCCGCACGGCTGCCTTTAATATGGACGTAGCCACTTTTTTCACCAAGTGGCTGAAAGACCTGCACGCGGATCAGTTGGAGAATGGGGGAGTACCATTCGTGATTCCTGACGTGCTGCGTAATAATGGTGTATCCGCTGGCTGGGGCGATGCGGCGACGATCATCCCCTGGGACCTGTACCAGGTGTATGGCGATACGAGCCTGCTATCCGCGCAGTATCCCTCGATGAAGGCCTACGTAGATTTCATCCGGGAGCAGGCTGGTGATGCATTGATGTGGAAAGGTGGGAGCGTTTTTGGTGACTGGCTGTTTTACAAGCCCCACGGCAATAACCACACCGCCCCCGATGGCTACACCGATCCGGATATGATCGCCACGATGTTTTTTGCGCACTCCGCTCATTTACTGTCTCAGGCGGCGGGCGTACTGGGGAAAACAGAAGAGGAGATGGAGTACCGGGCCGTCTACGAAGCGGTCAAAGCAGTTTTCCAGAAAGCATATGTTACCCCATCCGGCCGTATTGCCTCCGACTCCCAAACGGCTTATGTGCTGGCGCTACAATTTGGGCTGCTGCCGGAGCCCCTGCGCGCCAAAGCTGCCGCCCATCTGGTTGACGATATCCGCAGGCGTAAAAATCACCTGTCTACGGGCTTCCTGGGCACGCCTTATCTGTGCCACGTCCTCTCCGATCACGGCTACACGGAAGTCGCCTATGATCTGCTGCTGCAAAAATCCTACCCTTCCTGGCTGTATCCGGTGACGATGGGCGCCACCACCATTTGGGAACGCTGGGACGGGCAGCGCCCCGACAGCACCTTTCAGGATGTCGGCATGAATTCTTTCAACCACTATGCCTACGGCGCTATCGGCGACTGGATGTACCGGGTAGTGGCCGGCATTGAGCTGCTGGAGCCTGGCTACCGAAAAATCCGCATCCAACCTCAGCCTGATGCCCGGTTAGGATACGCCAAAGCTTCCCTGGATTCCCCCTACGGCAAGATTGCCTCCGGCTGGTCCTTAATGGCGGGTGAGCTGGTGCTTAACGTAGCCATTCCACCCAATACCACAGCGGTAATAGAGCTGCCTAATGCCAATCTTTCTGCGGTCGAAGCCAATGGAGGCCCGCTGCTGTCTCACCCTGATTTTACGGGTGTACAACAGGTTAATGGGACTGTGACTTTTGAGTCGGTGCCGGGAGTGTATGAATTTAGGTATCAGTATGAGTAGGGGGGAGATAGAAGAAAACCCATTGTATGCTAATTTAGCTTGTATGTTTTTTAAATAAAGCGTAAATTAGCGTACATGGAAAAAGATTTGCTAACCATGGCAACTGAGCGGCTTTCTGCCAATTTGGGAGCTGGATTTAGTGTGAATATCGAATCAGGTACGCTGACGGATAAGGATAACGAGCATTATTTGTTGGTATCTTATCACGGAAAAGAACAGGCATGGCCTATACTGGTATGCGACAGATTGTCTATTGGTTTTTTACAACAGCATCGGTATTTACTGGAATCCCGGAAGCCCTGCATTATAACGGATTACATTTCAAAGCCTCTAAAATCTCATTTGAGATCGGAAGCCATTTCCTATGTTGACGCAGCTGGAAATGCTTTTCTGTATAATGGGAATGGTCTATTGCTACATGTGGAAACCAACAAAACTGAACGTATCAAAAAAGCCCAGGGAAACCGGGCATTCACCAAATCCGGGCTAAAGGTAGTTTTCCTGTTTTTAGCCAATGAGGATATCCTGAATTTGCCTTACAGAACTATTGGAGGATTAGCAGATGTATCAATTGATACAGTAGGAAAGACGATAAAAGGGTTGTTAAAAGACCATTACCTCCATCAACAATCTTCGCGTCAGTATCAAATTGCAGACAAAGGACGTTTGCTACGCGATTGGACGTTGTTCTTCAATAAAATATTACGGCCAAAACTGAAACAAAGGCGGTTTGCTTTTAAAAATAGCAGCTCCCATTTTTCTGGCCTTTTAGAGAAAGCAGAAGGAAAGTACACCGTTGGAGGCGCGGCAGCAGCAGCTCATTTAACCAATTATTTGATTGCTGAAGAGGCTATCATCTATACGTCATCCTCATTTGTTGATTTGGCCAGGTCCCTGGAGCTCATTCCGAAAGAGAACGGGGAAATATTGATGACGGAGCAGTTTTGGATTGATCAAGCGGATTATTTGCCTTCAAAGGCTACAGTATCACCTGTACTAATTTACGCAGATTTGTTGCTCAGCCCTTCGCCCCGGAATATGGATACCGCTCAAATTGTTTACGATCAATATGTCATATAAATTACTTGCAGCATTGAATATGCCTGAGCTTAATCAGGTCATTAAGGAAATGCAGGAGGCATCAGGTCTGCTTGATATTCCTTTTTTTGGTATCGGGGCATTGGCCCGCAATGCATGGCCCGTAAAAATTGGTCACAGCCCTTGGTTATGAATTGAATAACATTATTGCCGAAGATGAAATGCTTAGACAAAGGGTTCTACGTATACTTACATCTGCAATTAAAGAGGAAACAATCTTAGCAAAAGCAATGATTCTGGACCCTGAGCGTGATACGATTCAATCAAAGGTTATGCAGCTTAGGTGGCTAAAAAATGGGCTGCTAGGCTTGTCATAGGATGACCCCCTTACTACATCCCCTCCAAAACGATCCGCATCCGCGCCACCCGCTCTTCCCGGCTGCCCCAGAGTTCAATAAAGGGTACGCCTAGCTGTTGCAGCTCCTCTAGGTAAATCCCGTAGAGTTCTTCCCGCTCGTTGGGGTTTTCCCGCATGGGGCCAGGCTCCCATGGAATGTCAATGCCGCAGAGCACCCACAGGTCGTACTGCCGATCGTGCAGTTGCTCCAGAATCCAGGGATGGCAGCGGTTGTACTTGAATTCCGACCAGACTTTCATCACCAGCATACCGGTATCAATAAAAAGAAAGTCAGTTGCCTTTTCGGCGTATTGATCTTCCCATTGCAGTTGCCCTTTGGCGATGGACAGGAGGTCTGCTTCGGTGTAAGGGCGGCCGAGCTGCTCCAGATAGGTACGGGCATATTCCGGTACCCAGGCGGTTCCCCATTCCTTGGCCAGCCGTTCCGCTATTTCAGATTTGCCGGTAGATTCCGGCCCGGTAAAGAGGATGCGCTTCATGGCGCAAATGTAGCAATTCTCAGCGCTGGTTCCGCATTCTAACCATGGTCAGGATAGTACCAATCGCCACCGTTTCCCCGGTTTCGTCGTACACATCCACCATCCATTTGACGATGCCTTTGCGGATGTCTTCCTCGTCCCGCTTTTCCTGACGGATCTTCTCCTTACAACTGAAACGAACGCCAATGGTGGCGCCTGGATAAACCGGTTTGGTGAAACGGAAGTCTTCAATACCGTAATTGAGCAAAACGGGGCCTTTCCGACCGTCCACAAACAGGCCGGCAGCTTTAGATAGCAGATAGTACCCGTGCGCCACCCGCCGCTCGAAGATGGTCCCTTCCAGGGAGGTCTCGTCTACGTGGGCATAGAAGTGGTCGCCGCTCACATTCGCAAAGTTGGCGATGTCCGCTTCGGTAACGGTATGTTTGGCGGTAATGAGCGTCTCACCGACTTCCAAATCTTCAAAATGCTGCTGGAAAGGGTGGATGGCTTTTTCCTTGTAGGCTGCACCTTTTTGGTACTGTCCCGTCACTACTGTGATCATCGTAGGGTGCCCCTGAATGGCCGTGCGCTGCAGGTAGTGCTTGACGCCCCGTACACCGCCCATTTCCTCTCCGCCACCGGCCCGGCCTGGTCCGCCGTGCACCAGCAATGGCATAGGGGACCCATGCCCGGTACTCTCTTTGGCACTTTCTTCATTCAGAATGAGAATGCGGCCGTGGTAAGCCGCCGCGCCCATCACGTAGTCGGTTGCAATACGCTCATCGGCGGTGGCAACCGTGCTCACGAGGGAGCCCTTGCCCATATTTGCCAGTTCGATGGCTTCTCCAAGGTTTTTGTAGGGCATAAGGGTACTCACCGGCCCAAAAGCTTCGATGTGGTGAGCGCCCTGCTTGTTGAATGGATCGTCATTGAGCAGCAGGGTGGGCGAACAGAAGGCGCCCTTGTCCTGATCGGCGCCCATGACTTCAAAGCCTTCGGCCTGACCGTATACGATATTGGTTTCTCCGGCTAGTTCCTGTATGCGCTGCCGCAGGGTTTCGAGTTGTTTTTTGCTGACTAATGCCCCCATGCGCACCCCTTCCACTGTGGGATTGCCGATGGTGGTCTTCTGCAATTGCTGGCTTAGGGCTAACTGCACATCTTCCACCAGGTTTTCCGGTACGATGATGCGCCGGATGGCCGTACACTTCTGCCCGCACTTGACCGTCATTTCCCGGCGCACCTCTTTGATGAACAGATCGAAAGTGGGGGAGCCGGGTACTGCATCTTCACCCAGGATGGCAGCATTCAGGCTGTCGGCTTCCATATTGAAAGTGACGGCATTTTCGATGATATTAGGCAGGGCTTTCAGTTTGCGGCCGGTGGCAGCGGAGCCTGTGAACGTGACCGTGTCCTGTTCGCCCAGAGTGTCCAGAATGCCGTGCCCTTTTCCGCATACCAATTGTACTGCGCCTTCCGGCAAAATACCCGCGGCAATGATGTCGCGCACCATAGCTTCGGTGAGGAAGGATGTAATTTCAGAAGGCTTCACCACGGCAGGTACGCCGGCCAGCAGATTGACGGAGAGCTTCTCCAGCATCCCCCAGATGGGGAAGTTGAAGGCATTGATGTGCACGGCAACGCCATGCTTGGGTACCATAATGTGATGGCCGATGAAAGTCCCTTCCTTGGACAGCCCCACCGCATCCCCGTCGATGTGGAACGGCTTATCCGGGAACTGCCGCCGCAGGCTGGCGTAGGCAAACAAGGTGCCAATGCCGCCATCGATATCGATCCAGCTATCACCCTTGGTCGCACCGGTGCGGTAGCTGAGCGGATAGTATTTTTTGCGGATGCCGTAGAGGTGCAGGGCCAGCTTTTTGAGCATCTGCCCCCGCTCGCGGAAGGTCATTTTGCGCAAATTGGGGCCACCCACACTGCGGGCATAATCCATAATGGCGGCATAGTCGAGCCCTTCGCTCCCGCAGGTGGCAATCAGCTCACCGGTGATGGCATCGTGCTGAGGGAATCCGTCCCCATCGTGGGGCGTCCACTGGCCTAGCAGGTAGTTGTGAAGATTGGTATTGGGCATGGTTGGTTTTATTTGGATGTGCAAACGATCGTTTGTTCGCGAATTTACGAAAAATGTGGGAAGCCTTAATCTTCAGGGCATGCTTTCACTTACGAATCTGCATTTGTCTTATGGCCTGTTTGGGCTCAGTCTACAACCCAAACCGCATACCTTCCTGGCTGATTCCCAGCCCAGCTTGCTGCACTTCCTGCTGCGCGGCGCTGCCCGGCTGTAGTAGTGGATTGGAATGGTTGAAATGAATAAAATGGATCCGCCTGCGGATACTGTCCGGCAGGGGGGCAAAGCGCTGCAGGCTTTCCTGTACAAAGGGGTGGGGGATTTCCGACATGTCCCGCCCGGGCAGCTCGGCTCCGGAGAAGAAAGTGGCGTCCAGGAAAGCGAGGTCATGGGCTTCCACCATAGAATCCACAGGCACTGCCCAGCGGCTCCACTTATCGATATCCGGCAGAAACATGAGGCTTTGATTAGGCCCTTGTACGCTGAAGCCTACCGTTTCCGAATACTCATCCCGGTGGGGCACGGGGAAGGGGGTAATGGCAAGGTTGGGGCTGAGCGCTATGTTTTGTCCGGCTTGCAGTGTGCGCAGTTCGATGTTGCCAAGGGTAATAAGCTGACTCCATGGGCCATTCTCGCGGAGAAAGCTATCCATGCGGGGCATGACATACACGGGGACGCCTTGAGCGCCCATCACTTCCCGGCCCAGGTACATCAGCCCGGTATAGTGGCCAATGTGGGCGTGGGTAAGCAAAATGCCTCCCAGTTCCAGCTCCAGGCTGTCCCAAATGAACTGCAGCTGCTCCGGGAAATCGGGGGTGGCGTCCAATAACCAGGCTTTGCCGGTACCCCGGTCACTAATGGCCAGGCAACTGACTTTTCTCTTCTTGCCCGGGTCTTTCCATGCCGGGCGGCAGCAGGCTTTTTGGCAATTGGCTTGCGGATAGCCCGCATCCTGAGCAATGCCCAAGACGGTTGCTTCCACGACCGGCAGTGGTTCATCAGAGGCGTCTTGGTGCACTGCGCCCCCGCAACTGCCAAGTATTAGCAAAAAAGTGGGGCATAAAATGCAGAAAAACAAGCGGGTTTTAATTCTTGGCACGGTACTTGCAGTTAGTAAGACAGGTTAAAAAATCATAAGGTCACGATTTGTAATTTGCCCGCCTCCGAGCGGGCATTTTTTATGCCACTTCCAAGATTTCATCCTCCTGCCCCTTGAATACAACCTTGTCACCTGCAGTTTTCCCAATCATTTGCTGGGCCAGCGGGGCTTGAGTGGACAAGCAGTAGTAGACCTGGCCTTCCAAGATGGCTTTGCCCAGGCTGACGGATAAAAAATAACACCCTTTGGTGGTGCGTACCAGGCTGCCTGCACTGGCCCTTGGCCCCACCGTCTGGGGCAGATGCTTCAATTCCTTGAGCTGGTACTGAGCGTGCTCAAGTTGGGCCAAAGCCTTGTCGGCCTCCATTTGCATCATGGCCCGCCCCGTTTCGTATTTATCGCCTGCACTGCTTTTGGTCTCGTTGTCGCGTGCCGCTTCTATGGTCTTCACCGACCGCTGCAGGGTTGCTATCCGGGCCTCCAGTTGGGCCTGGCACTGTTGTACAAGCTGTTGTTTGATTCCGGCTTTCAAAAGATATGGTATTGTTGATTTTAGTTGAAATCCTCTCGTGTTGAATTGCAAAGATTGCCAATGGTTTGTAAATTAAAGACAGATACAACCAAATAAAATACGAAATGAAAAAACCAACCTTTTTGAATGCTTCCCTTTACGCAGCCGCCCTGCTAAGCTTGTCGGTTCTGTTGGCGCAGTGCTCGAATGCTGCAGAGGAAGGCCGTAACGATACCGCTGCCGCGACCGAAACTGCTATGGCCGAAGCTCCGGTCCATAAAGCGTCTGACCCGTTGGAGCGGGGAGCGGAACTGTACCTGTCCTACTGTAAAATCTGCCACGGCGCGCAGGGCCAAGCCGGCCCTATGGCAGACCTGCTGAAAATCCCGCCCCCAGACTTGACTCAAATCGCCGCCCGCCGGGATGGCAATTACCCGGAGGAGCTCGTTTTTGATATCATCAAAGGCAACGAAAACCTTAAGGGGCACGGCGGCCTCATGCCGGTATGGGGGGAGACGTTCCGCGAGTCTGAGAATCTGGAGACCGAAGAAGAAGTCAATGCGGAAGTCCGCAAAATAGTGGCTTACCTGAAAACGCTGCAGGAAGGCTAGTGGAGTGTTTCAGAAATGACTAACCGAAGAAACCCAGTAAAACCAGGGCGCCCAAGCGTGAAATACGCTGTGCTATTTCGGACTAGTCGCACTAGTGGTCTGTCAAGTGTTAATTTATGGGTTGAATGGGAGCGAGTTTTGAGGCTAATCAAGGCGGAGGTTCTCGCGCATAGCAGCGCTACGTAAGGGGTTCTCCAACGAAGAGTAGGCTCAAAAGTCGCCGCAGGCAGCCCAGCGTTTTAGCCTTGACAGACCACATAGCTATTGATCCCGCTTGATCGCCTCCCAGGTCGCATACAAAGCTTCCTGCTGGGGGCGGTCGGCCGGGATTTCCCGTAAGGGCTCCACCGGCTCAAGTGTAGCGTGGCAGTCGCTAGGCAGGGTTTGATAAAGCCGTGTGCCTTTAGTCTTCCAGGCGATCATTTCATCGCTGACTTCCTTGATAACTTTGCCCGGATTGCCCACCACCAGGCTGCGGGGCGGGATTGCTGCTTTAGCTTTCACGAAAGTAAGCGCCCCGATGATAGACTCCGCCCCGATGACGGCATTGTCCATGATGACGCTGTTCATGCCTACCATGCAGTTACGGCCAATATGTGCGCCGTGGATGATAGCGCCATGCCCGATATGGGCTGATTCCTCCAGCCGCACCGTCACCCCCGGGAACATATGGATGGTACAGTTTTCCTGCACGTTGCACCCGTCTTCGATCACGATGCCGCCCCAGTCACCACGGATGGCTGCCCCGGGCCCGATATACACATCCCTGCCGATGATGACATTACCGGTCACAGCCGCCTGAGGATGCACGAAAGCCGATTCGTGGACAACGGGGATGAAGCTTTTGAAAGCGTAGATCATAAATTGCAGTTTAGAAGTCCATTCCAGTTGTTGTTTTGGAAAGGTAATAAAACGCCTGGAATTGCTTTGATTTTCGTTTTGCTATGAGGGGTGAAAAGCAATCCATACAAAAGATCAGGTAAATAGCGCGCCTTTAGGTGCGCTATCTTGGTAGGAAATAGGTGGCAGCTGGGGAGTGCCGTGCCGTAGGTACGGAATGTGTTATCGATTATATATTTCGTACACGTCGGCTATAACCAGGCAGGTTTGGTACATTGACAAAACAAAAAAGGCTACCCTTCCGGAAAGAAGCGGTAGCCTTATTGTTGTGGAGACGGCGAGCAACTGTTTTTTAACACTGCAAAAAGCAGTCCCTGATTGCTCAGGGTGTCGGACTATATCATCATCTCGGTGAGATGTCGGGCGCTGTGGGCTTACCGTAGTATCCCTAGTCTCTGCACCTTCCAGAATCTTCCTTCTGGCTTGGCTCAGGATGGCCTGCTTATGGAACAGGTTCCCCTGAATTCACCCGATTTTGCACCACGCATCACTGCGTGGGCGACCCTCTGAGTCGAACTCGCGTCCAGCGAAAGCACTCATAAGCCTTCTACATGCTTAGTACCACATTGAAGTTTTCGAGCCTGGGGGAGGTCGCGGCACCCACCCATGTCCAGGCCTTAGCCCCTTAATTTCGCAAACTGTTCGGAGCAGGGCAGTTTGCTAGCCTAAAGGTTGATTGATATGCGGCACGCTGTGTATTAGGCGTCAAGCGTACGGCACAAAGGCTTTCTAAGACCTAGTCTTAGGCAGCCATGGCATACTGTGTATTGCCATGTAAAAGTGTCAATAGCCATTTGTTAACGGAGTGAACTATCGTGCTCCGGCATGCTTACTTACCAGTTTACTTCCCTGTCGATTCCAATACGTCCCCCTCTGGTCGCCATAGCTCGCAGAGCGACGGAGACCTCTGGCCGCCAGGCCCTTGTTGTGCCCGGCTGGATTAAGTGTATGTTTGGAGGTGCACTTCGGCTGATAATCAAAGCCTTGTGAATCCCG
>CAZNSK010000175.1:0-12027 GCA_964575505.1 uncultured Phaeodactylibacter sp. | reverse complement strand
TTAAGTTGGCGCTTCAGCTCGTTCAAATTGCCGGGCGCAACGGAAGGGGCCGCCGATCGGGCAGACTGCGGCGCCGAGCCCGGAGCATTGCCGCTGCGTGTAGGGGATGGCTCAGGCGCTGAAGATGCCGGTTCCGTTACCGGTGCGTAGGTATAAGCCTTTAAACGGAACCTAAACTCGCCCCCCATATCCCCAACATCTCGCAAAGCCGCCCCTCTTGGAAGCTGGTCATTCCCGTTATTGGCAACCGCTTCAAGGACCCGGCTGCAGAATACCGATACCGGCAGGCGGTTTTCGTAATTATCTCCCAAAGCCTTAATCACCATCTGGGCAAAGGGGCTTTGCCGGACCGGACCGTCATCGGAAACGGCTTCATTGCGCCCGGCAGCCAGCAGCCAACGCGATGGCAGGCTTTCCGGGCGGCCTTTAACATTGGAACCCTGTAATTCAGCAAATATACTGCCCGGATAACAGGAATCCGCTACGATAAAAGTATGCCGGCTGTTGATGGCGCGGATGAATCGAACCAGTAAGTCAAAGGAAATATAAGTGCTAATATCGCCGCGCTGCGCATCGTGGGGCACCCAGTAGGCTGCATCTAAGGCCTCTTCGTACTCGCTATGCCCGGAAAAATACACCAGCAAGGTATCGGCTTCGGTTAGGGTCTTTGATAGAGCCTCAAAGTGGCTAATGACATTTTTAGCGGTAGCTTCAGCATCGTAATGGCAAGTCGTGAGCGACGGGTCAAACTGGTACTTTTCCTCCAGGATTTGCCGGATTGTTTCTCCATCTTTCCGGGCATAGGGCAATCCGGGTAAGAACTCGTAAGCCCCAATGCCAATGATGTACAGGTAGTTTTTACCGGACGGCGTATAGGCGAGGCCTAAAAGCTGCTCCACCCGCCTTTGCGCCAGGACCGCCAGGTCGTCTTCTCCTTCAAACCGGCGGGCAAACTCCTGGTAAAAGGGCAGGCGGTCTGCCTTCAGCACCTGCTGCCAGTAGTAAAATGGAGCAGCTTCATAGCTGCCAGACCGCCCCCGGCGGGCGATCGAGGCTTCAATCTGACGGCTATGGTGCGCGATTTGCTCATCCGTCAGCCGAGGATAGGCGCCGTCGCGGTTGGGAGGCGTTGTACGGATATCGACAAAATGGGCAATTTCTTCCAGCCCCTGCAGCATAGTGTGCAACCGCTGGTTCACTTCATCGACTGCATAATCCAAGAGCCGCTGCCCCAAACCCCATTCTTCATCCAACGCAGTCCGCTCCGGGGAATACTGCCGTGCCAGGTGGGCAAAGGGTAAGTAATCGTAGCCCAGGATTAAAACCTGGAACCGTTCATCTAACTCCAGAAAGGACACAATACCGGCGAACCATTGCCGCTCCAGGGCATTGATCGTGTCGAAAAACCCGGTATCCAGCAGGTTTTCTGCCGGCTCCATAGGGCTTCCGCTTGCCTTGGCTATAAAATTGGGGAAATGGTCAAAGAGGATATAAGCCATCGGGCTAAGCACGAAGGTGATGACTTTGGCCGGAAAGTTTGGGGGCAGCACCTCAGCGACCTCTGCTACATCCGTCCATTCCCTCAGGGGCGCATTGAATACGGGCCGTTGGCTGCGCAACGCTGACAGCATTCCCTCCGATGCTTCAGCCGGGTTCAGCCAGGTTTCCCCCAGCGCAATGATTGCTGAATCTTCGACAGGGCCTCCTACCGCCCCATAGGCCTCAAGCTGATCCCGCAGTAGGCCCAGCCAGTGAAAAGAGGGTGGGTCGTACCTGCCTTCTTCTATTAATTGGTCGGCCCAGTCATTGCCCTTCCGCGCCGGCAAGTCCCGCAGCACCTGAAACCCCTGCCGCAGTTTGTAGTTGGGCTCTAGCCCCCGGGCTTCAAAAAACAGCGCCCGGGCAAACGGCTCCAATGCTGGTGCCTGCAGCAGTGCCATCAGCGGCAGAGCCGAAAGGCGGTTCTCATCCAAATTCGCCACCAATACCCGGAAGTCGGCGACACAGGCAGCGGAATTGCTTCCAGCACTGCTTCCGGCGACCTTAGCCGCCCAAGACCCTCTGCCTGTTTCCTCCGGCTGGCCCGGCGCAGGCAAGGGCTCCTCAAGGCGGTGCACCTGATCGAAGGGCTCCGTAGCAGCCATCACTTTTAGATGGATTTCTGAATCCGCCCAGTTGAATGCTCTTTTATACGCTTCAAATTCAATAGAGATCTGGAGGATTTCAGACTGCCCGGGCTGTAGGCTGCCCGTTTCCGCACTTACCGCCGGCGCCGTATAGCCTGCGGCGCCGAAACGCTGATCGATCGCCCAAACTATAAAGTAAAGCTTTGTTTCGCCAAAGTTTTCCACTTCGAGAAAAATTTCCGGCTCTTCCTCCAGGTAATCGGCTACCCTGATCACCCCTTCCTCTATGCGCAGCGGCTGTTTTTGGTAGGAAAAGCGGAAGCCAAGGGGCAATTCTGATTCAGCCGGCTGCTGCCGCAGTTCCTCTACTCGGGCGACCTGCCATAGTACCGGGCGGGCGCTCAGCCGATTGGTGGCTATGGGCCAAACCGCGGTTAAGGGCTGATAAGGGTTCAGGCTTCGGCTCAAGTAGAAATGCGCCTGCGTAAAGTGCAGGGTGTAGTCGGCCTCCACTTCCTGGCCTGCCCACACCACACCCGCTTCCTGCAACTGCCGGTCGGCCCGCAGCTCAGCTGCCTGTGCCTCGTGCCAGGGCAGGTAGTTAAGGTAAATTGCTACTTGCTCCAGGGTCACTGATACTTCCCGGGGTTCGGGATCGGCCGGGCGCAGGAGTTCAAGCACAGCCTTCGGCACCCGTGCCCTTAGTGCATCAGCCTGACTGCTCCGGCCCTCCCGGATGTAGGGGCGGATTTGTTCCAGGGCAGCCTGGGCCCCGGCTTTGTCTGCTGCTTGCAGGCGGTTGATGCCTTCAGCCAACTGCCGCACCACAGCAAGGGGAGCGGCCGCTCCCCCACTCTCTTCCGCCAGCGCCTCCTGGGTTTTTGCCCAACTGAGCATCAGCCCGACCCGGTTCTGCCCCTTGCCGGTCAGCACCGTATCGCTAAGCGCATCCAGGATGCGGGCAGCAGCCCGGTGGGGCGACAGCCAAGCATCGGCATTCCAGTCCTGGGCTTCCCGAAAAACGGCCGAGGGGACCTGGGCGGGGCAGTACTGCAAATAAGCTTTGATAAACCGGGCCAGCCGCATCAGCCGGCCTGGGCCGAAGTGGGGCGATTGCCCCAGCCAGGACAGCAAGGGGTCGCGCAGCCCCTCGTATAACTCGTACTGGCCGTAACGGGTGCGTTGAAATATCGGGCTGTTCAGGATTAACCCGGTAGCAGATGGAGGCAAACCAAGTGCCTCCCCGTTTTCGTCTTGCCGGAAATTGAGCCATAACTTTTGGCCCAGATGGGGCGTCAGTGCCACCGGAAAAGCCAGATGGGCGGCAAAAAAGTGCCAGGCCGGGGCAGTGTGCTGCTGGTTAAAGCGCTGCCAGCGGCGTTGGGCGGAAGGGGATTGGAATTGAGGTGCAGCCATCAGCGCAGCGCTTTGCGCACAGCCTGAGCCATGCCGGTTTCGGTAATTTCAAACATTGGGGCAGCCTGGGCGAAGAGGGCGGCGGTTGTCCCCTCCCAGTGTGCGGCCGGCAGAGGGTTAAACCAGGCCAACCGGGTTTGCAGCGCCTTTAATGCCTTAAGAAAAGCCAGCATGGGCGCTGTTTTTCGGCTATCGTAACCAGCTGAGGCCCCACCGCCGTCACTAAATATCAGTACCCGCTGACCGGGCGGCCAGGCTTTAGCCAAGGTGTCAAGGTAAACGCCCTGCGTGAGCCCCTCCTGCCGGAAAAGCCGGAAACGTTCGCCGCGCTGCGCCGGTGCACTGGAGAAGTAAAGGAGCTCAGCCCGGCTGTTGGCATCGGGCTGCTCAAGCAAATCCACCCAGGCTTCGCGCATTTGCCGGAAAGGCACCATGCCCGGGCAAACATCCAACAGCACGACCCACCGCTGCGCAAAGCGCCACGTTTCCTCCCAAACCAGGTCTGCCAAAAACCCCTGCTGAGCCAGCTTGCGCACCGTGCCTCCGACATCGACCTGACGGGAAGACATACGGTAGCGTTGTTGCCGCAGTTTTCGCCACAGCTGCCGGGCGTAGCGGGGGCGGAAGGGCAAACTAAGGTGGTCTCCAAATACAAAGGGGGTCTCCAGAATAGAAGCGGCGGCGGGCGGAGCACTCTCCGCACCGCTGCCCTCTCCCGCTCCAAATTCCAATTCGATATCGGCAAGGGCGGGTGCTCTGGACAGATTCGGCGCTGGCCGGTCGGCCTTTTGCTCCGGGCCGGGCGGAGGCATAGGAGGCAGCGGACCAGAGCTGGGTATCGGCTCAGGTTTAGGGGTAGGATTGGGGGTAACTTCTGGTTCGGGCGACGATGCCAATGGCTGGAAGCACTCGTGGAAAAGCTGCTCAAACCGGGGCGCCAGGGCGGGGCGGCTCAGCCAAAGGGCCTTGCAAAGGCCCAGTAAGCCTTCCCTGCCCTGGCCATGCCCGGCGGCATAGAGCGTTAGAAAATCGGCGTACTGAGCGCCGTCCAGGGGCAGTTGCAGCTCGCTTCGGAGCCGGGTAAAAAAGGTATGCAGCAAAGGGGCGTCAACTTCCATTAGGCATCGGGTTGACGGTTAGACTGCAAATCGGAAAGGCTCTTGAGCAAGACCTCGGCGTGGGGCAGCTCTCCATCCGTCAGTGGCGGTGCAGCCGACTGCCCGGTGAGGAAATAATAGTAGAGTACCCGCAGCCAATCCAGCAATTCGCTGGTGGATGGCAGTTTTTCGGTATTGGGATTGGCCTGCATCCGTTGGTAGAGCCCCTGGAATTGCCAGACTATTTTTTCGAGCCAGCCGTCCGGCAGGGGCTTTTGGTGCTCCAGTTCCAGCCGGCGGGCGTTCACCTGGGCAATCTCCAAAAGCAGCTCCGGGCCGGGAAAATCGATGTAGAAAAATACACAACGCCGCAGGAAAGCATTAGGCAGCTCCTTTTCATCATTACTCGTTACGATCGTTATCGGCGGATGGGCAGCCTTGATGGACTCCTTGGTGTCTGGTATCTCAAAGCGTTGCTCTTCCAGCTCCCGGAGCAGGTCGTTGGGAAAATCAATATCCGCCTTGTCGATTTCGTCGATCAGCAGAACAGCCGGTTGGCCGGGCGTGCTGCTTTGAAAGGCTTCGCCCATCGGCCCGAAAGTGCGGTACTTTGTTTTGGGAGGCATAGGAGCGGCATCTCCCCCACCCCGCCGCGCTTCGATATCGCGCAGCCGCCCCAGGTGGTCGTATTCATAAAGGCCCTCCCGGGCTTTGGTAGTCGACTTGATGTACCAGGAAAAATAGTGTTTTTCCCAGTCTTCCCCGTACAGTTCGTAAGCCAGGGCCTCCGCCAGGCGGGTCTTTCCGGAACCCGGGGCGCCCCGCAGCAGCAGCGGCCGGCGCAGTATGCGGGCGTATTCCACCGCAGCGACCAGTTTGGGGCTAGGGCGGTACGGAGCCAGGGCGCGCCGGCCGGCCAGTGCAGCTGCCTCCGCTTCGGGCAGCTCTCCCATCCGGGCCCGCCAGGCTTTGGAGCCCGATTTCAGTGCATCCCCTGTGTATTTTTGGTAGTTGGTTTCTCCCGTCATAGCTGATTTTGCTTGAGTTCAAATAATTCGTCGATCAATTCCTGCGCTTGCAGAAAACAACAGCTTTGGTCGATGGCATCTTGCACCCGCCGGTTGACGATGGCTTGCTGATGCTCCGCCAGCAGGCGCCGGAAGGGATGGTCTGAGGCAAATTGCCCCTGGTGCTTCAGGTGCCACTCCCTCAGAAGGCCTGGCTTCACTGGCTCAACGGGCGGGAAGAGCAGGTGGGCGAATTGGGCTCCATCGGGCGGCGGCGGCAGATGGATGGGCAAAGGGCTATTGCTGGCCTGGCCAGGGTCCAGGCTTTTGCTGACCAGACAAAATATCAAGGGGTTCCCGGCCGCCGGCGCCAGCGGCATAGCCAGCAAATCCTGCCAGAGCGACTGTGCAGCATCCTGCAAGGCTGCAGCCGGCAGGCTGTCCATCAGGTCATTAAACACAATAACGACCGGGGTTTCTTCCAGGCGCTCCCGCAGGGCAGCTGTAGCTTTTGCGGCATCTACCGGTATGCCAACCGGAGCAGCGGGGTCCAAAAACTGGTAAATGTTCTGCCAGGCAAAAGGGGGGCTGAAATATTCCGAGTGCTGCGGGCCCAGTTTGACTTCAAATAAATCTCTTTGCAGGTCCAGGTCTTTCCCGGTGTATGTACGAATAAGGTGTTTCAGGAATAACTCCTGCCCGCAGCGCGGCGTACCCTGAAGAATAAAAAAAAGCTTGTCCGTATGGGCTTCCCAATTGCGGAGTTGCGCCCATTGAGCTTCAAAATTAAAAGATTCGAAAACGTGGCGGAGGCTTTGCACCGATAGCCCAAGCTGCTCGGCCAAGACCGGGCCAAATTCCTGTTTGATATGCTGCCCCAGCACTTTGTGCTCTTCCAGCATGGAAAAAGGCATGTAGCTGTAGCCCAGCTGTTCGTAAACACCCACTTTTAGCATCTGCTGCCCTTTTAGATACTGCAGGCCATCATCCAGGGTATCGTCCCCCGCAACGACAATCTTGCCCTTTTGGGGATTGGCAAACCCGGGCAGCCAACTGAGGCGTTCCTCAATATGCCGCCTCAGGGCGCCGGTAATGATGTAAATGACGGCATCAGCGGCGTCTACCGCAGCCTGCCGCTCATCGGCCCGCAGCTCATCAATTTCCCAAACGTTATAGGCCGTGATATTCTGGCCGGCGAGGTAATTCAGCAGGCGCTCCCGGTAGCGAATAGCCGGGCCTTCATCGGCATGGACAAAAAACAACTTCCGGCTGCCTGGACCGGCTGCCTCCAGGCGCTGCCGCGCATTTCGGGGGACCAACTGCCATTCCTCATCGATTGCGGCCCGGGTTTTGAACTGCCAGGGAAATGCTGGTGCCCCGAGGTCAATCCCACCAAATTGGCTGTGGGCATTGTCCTTTTCGGACTGGAAGAAAAGCTGGGTGTTTTGGAAAGCTTCCCGCAGGCTGGCCCCGCTGCCCAGCGCCTGGTAAAACCGGCCAGCGATTTTGGCGGCATCCGCATCCGAAACTTCTTCCCCGGTGCCCAGTACAGCAGGCACGCCGGCATCCAGCAATTGATCGGCAACCGGCTGGCTGTAACAGCTGTTGAGGAACACCAGGCGCAGCTCACGGGCGGGCCCTTGCAAAAATGCGGACAACCGGTCTTTATGCAGCAGTTGGGGCTGACCGCTGGCGTCTTGCAAAATCAGCCCGTGCCGGCCGGAATGCCCGGAGTAGTGCAGCACGCGGATACGGGCAGCTTTGTTTAGGTGGTGAAACCGGTCGAACAGGTGTGCGAAGGAAAACTGGGACAGGGGCTCTACTTCGGCCAGGTTGTGCTGCTGGGCCTGAAAGGTCGCATCGTAAATCGCATCGCGCTCCCGCCGGATGTTAGGCAGCTGCCCGTCATCCGCCGTGCAAAACAATATGAGTTGAGCATCTGCCATAATTCCCTGCTACTCGATTTCGATGAGGCCCGGCTCAAAGTCATCCTCGTCCAGCACTGCGTAGGACGTTGCTTCCTGCTCGCCGCGGACCCCCTTGCTGCGTACCGTTTCCCCTATCGCCAGCGCGCCGGTTTCCCGGTCCATTTCGAGCAGCAGGCAGGAAAAGGCAAAGGTAAGGTATTCCTCGCCCTCAAAGGTGATCGACTTGCCAGATTGGATGTCCACCTTTACTTTGGCGTCAACGTCTGCCAGGTAGGGCTGCAACTCAGGCAGGGAAGCATCAAATTCATTTTCGTTGACTTTTTCAATATTGAGCGTAAAGCTTTTGCTGACAATGGCATCCGATACCAGCAGCATCTGGTAGGGGTCCTCCCCTTTGAAGACCCCCAGGCTGCCATGCTGCAGGTCAATATGCCGGCCGCGCAGCACACTGCCCAGCTGGGCGGGGTCAATGTACCGCCGGACGCTATTCGTAAACGAAAAGCTGATATCCCGCACCCCCTTCAGGCTTGCCCCTATGGGAGCGGGTGCCATGCCGAAGCCGGAAAGGAAGCCCTCCAGGATTTTGAGCCCGAAATTCAGGCTGATGGATTGGGAACGCTTAAGCGAAGCATCGGCCATGGTGGATTCCTGAATGTCGACCGCTATCGGCTGGCCGTCTTTTAGAAAATACTGCAACTGCCCGCGGAAATCCATTTTGCTCCCCTTTTGGCCCATAACGACCAAAGGCTGCATGCGGGTTTCAGGGACCCGCAGCGGAAAAGCATTGAACGTTTCTTTTAAAAGGTCGGTAATGTCGTTTTTACATATCCTAAAGAAGCCCATATTTTGAGTTTATTGGTTGCCTGCCAGATGGCTGTCGATCACTTTGGAAAACTGCAAAGCAATATTTTGGTACCCTTCCTGATTGGGGTGGATCTCGTCCGCCCACTGATACGGTTTGACAGTATTGCGCAAATCGACGTGGGTGGCCTGCCCGAAGGCTTCTGCCACCGCCTGCAGCCGGTCGTTGAAGGTGTCGATCATATAGCGGACGACCGCTTCCCGGTCTTCCTTTTCCTGAATGCCCTGCAGCGTCATGGGCTTGCCCAGCCAGCTCATGCCCTTGTCCGCCACGCCTTTGGGTATAGGGTAATCATAGCCGTGGGCCAGGATTCGGACATCCGGGTGCACGGTGGCGAGCCGCCGGAAGACATGCTCGTATAATGCCATTATAGCATCGAGCTCTTCCTGAAACCGCGGGTTCAGAAAGCGCTCCGGCGCTTCACCGGGCGCTCGTTCTTCAACGTCCTTGAAAGGTACTAAAAAGTCTTTGAATTGATCGCCCAGGATATCATTGCCCCCGCCGCTGATCAGGAAAAAGGCAGGAGCCTTAGGCGCTTTTCCGATAGCAGCTGCCACTTCTTCCACCATTGCCTGCAAATCGGTGAATGCGTTGAGGTAGTCGCCCGTCATCATATAGTTGCGCATCTCATCACCAGCCGCCCCCCGGCTGTAAATATTGTAGTCGAGGCTGAGGTGGTCAATAATCTCCATTATGGTAGGATGCTGAAACCAGGAGTCCCCTTCTGATACCATAAGCGGGCGTTCGTAATGCTTGCGCAGGCGCCGTTTGAAGTCGCGGTTGCGCTGGAAACTGGCCCAGGAATTGGCGGTGCCGAGCAGGGCATCCCAAAACAGGTTGCGGCTGCGGGTCAGCTGCTGATCGGGGGTGCGCAACTGCATGCTGGGCTTGAGGACCGGTGTGCTGCTCAAGCCATTGGTATCCAGATAAAGGCCGGTGGCGAGGGGTGCCTTTTCGTCATCCTCCAGCCAGCGCTTGAGGTCTGCCTGGCTCACCGTATTGTAATTGGGGTTGACGATGCGCAAGCCGATACGCTGCGTGGTCCAGTCATCTACTGGGGGCCCTTCCAGGTCGGGCAGCATCTTGAGCCGGGGCACCAACAGGTGGTCGTAGGCGATTTCGGTTTTGGTGCTTACGATTAGTTTGAACCAGCCCTGGCTGAAGGGCCGGTTTTGGAATTGTTCCAGCTCACCTACCGTGTAGGGGATAACCCCGCCATTGCGGTGGCCGAATAAGGTAATGCTATCTCCTGGCTCGAGTGGGGTGATCGCTTGCTCCACCAAGCCCGGTGCGTGGGGCCGGTCTACCGACAGGACGCTGCGCCTCTGGTCGCTGAGCACAAGCAGGCAGAAATAAAGTTTGCGGTCAAAGGTGTTGGTAAGCCTGACCTTTACTTTAGCTTGCAATTTGCCGGACTGGGCGTCTTCCCGGACCACATTGATGGTGAAGTCCTCTCCTTTAGCCATTACGCGCTCCCAGCCGTGTTCTGTTTGCTGATAGACCTCTGCCGCCAGCGGGGGCTGGTTCAGGATTTTCAGTTTGGTGTTGTGCAGATGGTAGGTAAATGCCCACTGTGCCACCATTTGTACTTCGCCGATTAGGTCCCGGAGCAGCTCCTCCTCCGTCGCTGTTTCCAGAGGATACACCCTGCCGCTAAATGGCCGGAAGGCCTCAAGCCCCTCAGTGACGTAAGCCAGGCCGCCGTATAAGTGGATTACATAGTCGGCATTTTCTTCCGTATCGGTCAGCAGTACCGGCTCGGGCAGCCCCTTGAGGGAGGCTTTAAGCCGTTTGACCAATGCGGCTTCCCCAATGCGGTCGTTGATGTAAACGTGCACAGGATAAGATTGCATGGCAGCCACTTCAACGGCGTAGCTCTTTTTTTTATCGAGCTCCCGGCGCTGCTCGAAATCGATATCCAGGGTGCTGCTTACATCCATCGTCTCCCCGACCCGGCAGTCGATAGCCTGCTCATTGCCGACCAGCAGTTTAGCCTCGGTGTCTTCCGACAGCCCATGCATTTGCCCCATATTGAGCAGCCAGCCTTTGGCGGTGCTGTAGTTGGCCCGGCCGTAGCGTTTGCCTTCCGGGTCCACTTCCTGGCCCAGAAAGCCCCGATAGAGCAAATCCATGCCCGCGCCCAGGGTGGTAAATTGGGGGTTTTGCTGGTGCTTGAAGCGGATATAATTGGAGACCAGCTGGTGGAGTGTGGTGTAGTCGAGGGCGCCCCGGGATTGCTGCAGCGCCTGTACGAGGTAGCTGGTAAACACCCCACGGCCCCCAATTTCCAAGGCAGCCTGATCATCTTTGGCAGCGGCAAGCTGGACCAGGGGTGCGCTGGGCAGGTGTTCGCCCAGACCGGGGCCGGCCAATTGCTCCGGGGCAAATTCGTTGGCAAACAAAAAATCTTTCCAGGGGCGCTGCGGAAAGATGTTAGTAAACCGCCGTTCCCGGGCCGTCTCCGCCTGCAAGCCTACCGACCGCAGGCTGTCGCCCGAGTGGCAGCAGTCAAAAATGGCAAGCAGGTGCGGGGGCGTACCGGATTTGGGCTGGTCAGGGCCGCCAAATACAGCGCGGTTCAGCAAAAACCGGAGCTCTTTATCTGCCAGCAGGGCAAAGGGCGCGCCGGGGGGCGAATAGCAAGCCAGGGCCTCCAGGCAGCCGTCCCTTTCCTCCGTCCATACCCGGGTATCGGCTCTTTCCTGGGCGCCGTGGCCTGAGAAATAGAGCAGGGCGGCTTCTCCGGCTTTGGCTTGCCCCAGGTGGTTAAGAATGGCATTAGCGATGGCGGATTTGGTAGCCGCTTTGTCGTAGAGGGTCAGCAGGCTGCCCTCCAGGTCGAAACGGCCGTCTTCCAGCAAGTAGTTTTTAAGGGCTTCGGCATCAGGGATACAGCCGCTGAGGGGGCTGGACGGGTAGTCGTTGATGGCGATAAACAGTGCCCATAGTTTAGTTGGTTTAGGCATAACAGGGTTTTTTAGGGTTTCTGGTGGTCCAAAAATGCAAAAAAGTTGGCATATACAATGCCTTTCCTGCTATTTATCACGCCTTGGCTTACTGTTTGAACACTCGCTGCACCACCGGCTGCCCGTGTTGGCCCTCCGCTTGGTATTTCAGCACATAAGGCCCCGGGGGCAGCCCCTGCAAAGACAAGCCGGAGCGGTAGGATTCACCCGCCCAGGCGGCCACTTCCTGCCCTGCGGCGTTGAAAAGCTGCAGCCGGCTGCCCGGAAGCGGTAACGGCTGTAGGAAAAGCTGGTCCGAGACCGGGTTGGGAAAAGCAGTAGGAGTGCCTGTCTTTTCCTGCTCAGCCGCCACCGGGCCGTGGAATTCGTACTGCCCGTCGTAGTCGACCTGCCGCAGCCGGTAGTAACTCCGCCCTGGTAGTGGCGCCTGGTCTGTATAGGCATAGCGCTGCGGTTCTTGCGTGGTGCCCCGCCCTTTCACTATTCCGATAACCGCCCAATGCCGGAGGCCGGCGCTGCGCTGCACTTCGAAGTAGTCATTGCTGAGCTCCGTGGCGGTGCGCCATTCCAGGGCGGTGCTGCCCGGGCGGGCGCGGCTGCTGAGGTGGGTTAGGGTGACGGGGAG
>CAZNSK010000174.1:0-12032 GCA_964575505.1 uncultured Phaeodactylibacter sp. | reverse complement strand
AGAGGACGACAAAGGTAGCTTAATTAACTACCTTTGTCTCCTACTCGATTGTTTTCACCGCATAACGAAATCATTCATGCCAACGCTTACGGACACGACATTCAAAATCAAAACCACGGTCAGGCGCTACCTGGCGGACACGGTTACGCCGGTAACGCTTTACCTCAAGGCGCGTGATCATTTCTCAGAACCCGTGCTGCTTGAGAACAACGACTTCCGAAACAAGGAAGATTGCTACTCCTTTATGGGCCTGGGCGTGCTGGGCAGCTTTCAGGTGCAGAACTTCCAGGTTACAGAGCGTTGGCCGGACGGCACAACGGAGCAACATCAAGTCACTGACACCCTCGCTGTCCCGGCAGCCATACAGGGCTTCCTCCAACGCTTCGATGTGGAACAAGACGCCGCCTACGCCGGGTTCAACGGGCTGATTGGATATACGGCTTTTGATGCGGTACAGTACTTTGATACCCTGAAGTTTGATACCGAAAAACGCCGCTTCGACCTGCCGGATATCCGCTATAACCTCTACCAGATCGTCATCGCGATCAATCACTTCAAAGATGAGCTCTATGTGCTGGAAAATTTGCCGGAAGGCGCCCCTTCCCGCATGGAGGAGGTCGACCGGCTGATTAAGAGCCAGAAATTCGCTACCCACCATTTTCAGCGGGTGGGCGAAGAAGCAAGCAACCTCACCGATGAGGAGTTCATGGAGCTGGTCCGCATCGGAAAGCACCACTGCCAGATCGGTGATGTTTTCCAGATTGTCTTTTCCCGGCAGTTTTCCCAAAAGTATACCGGTGATGATTTCAGTGTGTACCGGGTACTGCGCTCTATCAACCCCTCGCCCTATCTTTTTTATGCTGATTTCGGCAGTTACCGCATCTTTGGCTCCAGCCCGGAAACGCAGATGTCGGTGAAAAACAGCATGGCTGTGGTCAATCCTATTGCCGGTACTTACCGCCGTACCGGTGACCTGGAGGAAGATACCCGCAATGCGTTGGAGTTACGCGACGACCCTAAGGAAAATGCCGAGCACATCATGCTGGTCGATCTGGCGCGCAATGACCTGGGGCGCCACGCCACAAATGTGAAGGTAGAATCCCTCAAGGATATTCAGTACTTCAGCCATGTCATCCACCTGGTCTCCAAGGTAACCGGGGAGCTGGGGGCGGGCACCAACCCAGTGCAGGTATTTGGCGATACTTTCCCGGCGGGCACGCTCTCGGGTGCGCCCAAGTACAAGGCGCTGGAGCTTATTAATCAATACGAAAACCAAAACCGCAGCTTCTACGGCGGAGCATTAGGCTATATCAACTTCAATGGAGAGATGAACAACGCCATCGTCATCCGCTCTTTCCTCAGTAAGGACAATACGCTGTACTATCAGGCGGGTGCCGGGATTGTGGTCGCCAGCCAGGAAGCCAAAGAATTGCAGGAAGTGAATAACAAACTGGGCGCGCTCACCAAAGCACTGCGCGAAGCCGAAAAACTCTAAACCATGAATATTCTCGTTCTCGATAACTACGACTCCTTTACGTTCAACCTGGTGCAGTACATTCAGGAACTGCTGGAGCAGGAGGTCACCGTGCGCCGCAACGATGCGATCACGCTGGAGGAAGTTGCCGCCTACGATGCCATCGTACTGTCACCGGGGCCGGGGCTGCCATCGCAGGCCGGTATTATGCCGGAGCTGATCCAAGGCTACGCGCCAACCAAGCCTATCCTTGGCGTCTGCCTAGGGCATCAGGCCATTGGGGAAGCCTTTGGCGCTGCCCTGTTGAACCTGGAAGAAGTCTACCACGGAATCGAAACCCCAATCACGAGGATAGCTTCGGATGAACCCCTTTTTCGGGGGCTGCCTGAGCATTTCCAAGCCGGCCGCTACCACAGTTGGGTCGTCAGAAAGGACAGCCTGCCGGCAGAACTGGAAATCACAGCGGTAGACGACCGAGGAGAAATCATGGCCATGCGCCACCGGTCGCACAACGTCCGGGGCATGCAGTTTCACCCGGAGTCCATCATGACGCCAGAAGGCAAGCAGATGCTGGCGAATTTCTTCAAGTATTGTGTGAACCCGGAACCTGTAACTGTTTGATTATGAAAGCCATTCTGAACCGACTATTCAACCATGAGCGGCTGGGCCGGGAGGAAGCCCGGCAGGTGCTGCTGGACGTATCCCACGCCCGCTACAATCCTGTGCAGGTGGCCAGTTTTATGACGGTTTTCCAAATGCGGCCAGTGGCGATTGCTGAGCTGCAGGGCTTCCGGGACGCGCTGCTGGAGCTTTGCGTGCCCTTTGAGGTGGATGGCATGGAGACCATCGATATTGTAGGCACCGGTGGCGATGGGAAGAATACCTTTAATATCTCTACAACCTCCGCAGTAGTGGTGGCTGGGGCCGGCTACAAAGTGACCAAGCATGGCAGCTATGGCGTATCCTCATCAGTAGGTTCTTCCAATGTTTTGCAGGAGCTGGGGTACGCCTTTACTAATGACACAGACACTCTGCGCCGTCAGCTCGATCAGGCCAACCTTTGCTTTTTGCATGCCCCCTTGTTCCACCCTGCCATGAAAGAAGTGGTGCCGGTGCGCAAGCAGTTGGGCATGAAGACGTTCTTCAATATGCTGGGCCCCTTGGTCAATCCGGTGCAGCCTACCCATCAGCTGTTGGGGACCTTCGACCTAGAGCTGTCGCGCCTGTACCAATACATCATGCAGGAAACCGGCCGGCGCTATACCATCGTCTATGCCCTGGACGGATACGATGAGGTGTCCCTGACTGGCCCCTTCCGCTTGCGTACGAATGAGGCCGATACCATCTGTTCGCCCCAGGATTTAGGGCAGCCACAGGTGCAGCAGCAGGATTTACACGGCGGCGACACCCCGGAGGAAGCCGCAAGCATATTCCGCAGTGTACTCGATAATACCTGCACGGAGGCTCAAAAGGCGGTAGTGGCTGCCAATGCCGGCCTCGCTATTCAGTGCCTGCGGCCGGAGCAAAGCCTGGAGGACTGCCTGGCGGAAGCCCGGGAGAGTATTGAAAGCGGCAGCGCCAAGCGTACTTTTGAACAATTGATTGCATTAAACCAAGTCCGGGCCTAACCGGCGATTAAAAGTGAATGTATGAATATCCTGGATAAAATTGTGGCCCATAAGAAGCAAGAGGTAGTGCAGCGCAAGGAGCGCTACCCGGTCAAGCTGCTGGAGCAAAGCATCTACTTCGAGACCCCGGTGGTCTCCCTGAAGCAGTATCTCCGCCGGCCCGACAAATCGGGTATTATCGCTGAATTTAAGCGGCGGTCTCCGTCCAAGGGAGACATCAACCCCTATGCATCGGTGGAGCGGGTGTCGATTGGGTACATGCAGGCTGGTGCATCGGCACTTTCTGTGCTCACCGATGGGGAATTTTTCGGCGGTAAGAATGCCGACCTTACGGAAGCCCGGAAATTCAATTTCTGCCCCATTCTGCGCAAAGACTTCATCATTGAGGAGTATCAGTTGATCGAAGCCAAATCGATCGGTGCAGATGCAGTGCTCCTCATCGCAGAGTGCCTGGAGGCCAAGCAGCTGGCACAACTGGCAAAACAAGCCAAAGCCCTGGGGCTGGAAATCCTCATGGAAGTGCACAGCGGTGCGCAGCTTTCCAAATACGTGCCGGAAATTGATGCGGTGGGCGTCAACAACCGCGACCTGACCACCTTTACCGTAGATATCGCCACCTCGCTTGACCTGGTCAGCCAACTGCCAAAAGACGTTGCGCGGGTATCGGAAAGCGGCATCAGCGACCCGCAGGTCGTCGCCGAGCTCCGGCAGGCCGGGTACGAAGGCTTTTTGATTGGCGAGCACTTTATGAAGCAGGCAGAGCCCGGCAAGGCCTGCCAGGAATTTGTAAAGCAGGTCAGGCATGTGGAAGCGCTGCTGGACGGCGCTATTGCTGAAAACTAAAAATTACCGGAATGCAAATCAAAGTATGCGGTATGCGCGAGCCGGATAATATTCTTGAGGTTGCCCGATTGCCGGTCGACTGGCTGGGGTTTATCTTTTATGCGAATTCGCCACGGGCCGTAAAGCCTGGGCTGGCTAAATGGCTGAAGGAGCAGGAGGCGGCGCTCTCCGGCAAAAAGCGGGTGGGCGTTTTTGTGAATGCTGAGATTGAGGAGGTGCTCAACGCGGTACACGATTTTCAGCTCGACCTGGTACAGTTGCACGGAGAGGAAAGCCCGGAGTATTGCCAGCTGATCCGCAACCTGATGGAAACAACCTCCATGCGCAAAGCCCGGCTGATGAAGGCTTTTCAGGTGGGCGAGGTATTCGATTTTAACCGGGTCTACCCCTACGCTGCCCACTGCGCTTATGTGCTGTTTGACACCAAAGGCAAAAACTACGGCGGCAATGGCGAACAATTCAACTGGGAACTGCTCCAGCAGTATCAGGGCGTAACGCCCTTTTTCCTGAGCGGTGGCATCGGGCCGGAAGATGCAGCAGCTGTGCTGGCCTTCCGCCACCCCCAGCTGTACGGCATTGACCTGAACAGCAAATTTGAAACCGCACCGGGCGTAAAAGACCCGGCCTTGCTTAAACCATTTTTGGACACTTTGAAAAATGAATCCCTATGATTGCCGTTGATGAAAGAGGCTACTATGGAGAATTTGGCGGGGCTTATATTCCCGAAATGCTCTACCCCAATATTGAAGAACTCCGGCAGCAGTATCTGGATATTATACAGGAGGAGGGCTTCCAAAAGCAATTCCGCCGGCTGCTGCGCGACTATGTAGGCCGGCCCTCGCCCCTCTACCTGGCGGAGCGCCTGTCCGAACATTACAACACCAACATCTACCTCAAGCGAGAGGACCTCAACCATACCGGGGCGCACAAGATCAACAACACCGTCGGGCAGATCCTCTTGGCGAAGCGGCTGGGCAAAAAGCGCATTATCGCCGAAACGGGGGCCGGGCAGCACGGCGTGGCTACGGCAACGGTCTGCGCACTCATGGGCATGCCCTGCATCGTCTACATGGGCGCAGTAGACATCAAGCGGCAAGCCCCCAATGTATCCCGTATGCGGATGCTTGGCGCGGAAGTGCGCCCCGCAGAAAGCGGCAGCCGTACCCTGAAAGATGCCACCAATGAAGCCATCCGGGACTGGATCAACAACCCGGTGGACACCCATTATATCATCGGTTCTGCGGTAGGGCCCCACCCATATCCCGATATGGTGGCCCGCTTTCAGGCCGTCATCAGTGAAGAAACGCGGTGGCAGCTTGAGGAGCAGACCGGCAAACCCAATCCCGATGCGGTGGTTGCCTGCGTTGGCGGGGGCAGCAATGCCGCCGGTGCGTACTACCACTACCTGAATGAATCAGAGGTCCGCCTGATCGCTGTGGAAGCTGCTGGCAAAGGCGTGCAGTCCGGGGAATCGGCTGCCACGAGCGTACTGGGCACAAGAGGCATCATCCACGGCAGCCGGACTTTGCTGATGCAGACCAAAGATGGGCAGATCGTAGAACCCTATTCCCTGTCGGCCGGGCTGGACTATCCCGGTATTGGGCCCATGCACGCTCATCTCATTGCGAGCGGGCGGGCAGAAGCCATCAGCATTACGGATGAGGATGCACTTAAAGCGGCCTATTTCCTGTCTAAAAAAGAAGGTATCATCCCGGCTCTGGAGACTTCACATGCTTTTGCTGCTTTAGACGTTATGGCGTACAATAGCAGCGACGTCATCGTCATCTGCCTGTCGGGCCGGGGCGATAAAGACCTGGAGACTTTCATCAATCACTTTGACGACTACCAAAACGGAACACTATGAGCCGATTGCAATCGCTTTTCGAGCGCAAGCCTAAGGATATTCTCAATGTTTACTTCACCGCAGGCTATCCGGGGCTGTACGATACCGGGCGTATTATCCGCGCCTTGGATGGAGCCGGGGCAGACCTCATAGAAGTGGGCATGCCTTATTCTGACCCCCTGGCGGATGGCCCTACCATTCAGGCAAGCGGGCAGCAGGCCATTCAGAATGGCATGACCCTGCCCCTGCTCTTTGAGCAAATTGCGGAGGCACGCCGGCATACGGATATACCGCTGGTGCTTATGGGCTATTTCAACCCGGTGATGCAGTACGGGGAGCAGCGCTTCTTCGACCGTTGTGCGGAGGTGGGGGTTGACGGCTTGATCCTGCCTGATCTACCCATTTACGAATACGAAAACTTCTACCGGGAAGGCATCGAAAAAGCAGGGCTGGACATTAGCTTCCTCATTACCCCCCAAACCAGCGGGGAGCGTATCCGTAAAATTGATGCGCTGAGCACCGGCTTCGTTTATATGGTGTCGAACGCCGCCATAACCGGGGCCAAAACGGGTATCTCGCCTGCCCAAATCGACTATTTCGAGCGCATCCGCAAGATGGAGCTGAGCAGCCCGCGCCTGATCGGGTTTGGTATTTCCAGCCACGAGACCTTCAGCACAGCTTGTCAGTATGCCAATGGCGCCATTATCGGCAGTGCCTACATCCGCGCACTGGGGCAGGGGCAACCGGTGGAAGCCGCGACCCAGGAATTCGTCCAACAAATCCTCAAAACCCCCATTCCTCAAGACTAAGCTATGATCATTCAACTCGAACCCAATATCAAGGCGGATCAGCTGCAACGGCTGGAACAACAGCTCGATGCCATCCGCTACAGCACCACCCGGGTCACCACGCAGTACGCTGACTACATTATCGGGGTGGGCAAGTCCGAATTCGACATCCGCAGCATTGGTACCCTGCCGGGCATACGCGACATCCACCGGGTGAGCGATGCCTATAAACTGGTGTCCAAAAAGTGGAAAGTGGAAGATACCGTCATTGATCTCGGTGATGGCATACAACTAGGCACCGGCCACTTCGGCATCATGGCGGGGCCTTGCTCCATCGAATCGGAAGCGCAAATCGAGAAGACCATCGCCCACCTGCAGCAGGAAGGCGTACGCATCATGCGGGGCGGGGTGTACAAACCGCGGAGCTCTCCGTATTCCTTCCGGGGGCTCGGTATTGACGGCTTGAAAATGTGGTACCAACGCACCCGCGAGGCCGGTATTAGGATCATTACCGAGGTCATGATGGTGGAGCAAATTGAGGCCATGATTGACTATGTAGACATATTCCAGGTCGGAGCCCGCAATTCGCAGAATTTCAACCTGTTAGATGCACTGGGTGAAGTCGATAAACCCGTTTTGCTCAAGCGGGGCATCTCCGGGACGATCGATGAGCTGCTGCAGGCTGCCGAGTACATCTTTTCCAATGGCAACGAACGGATTATGCTCTGCGAGCGGGGCATCCGGAGCTATGAAAAAGCCTACCGGAATACCATGGATGTCAATGCCATTGCCCTGCTGAAGGAAAAAACCCATCTGCCCGTTATCGCCGACCCTTCCCACGGGATCGGCCTGCGCCGCTATGTCGATAAGATTGCCCTGGCTTCCATTATGGCGGGGGCGGACGGCGTAATCATGGAGGTGCACGAGCAGCCGGAGAAGGCTTTCTCAGACGGTCAGCAGACCCTTAGCTTTCCGGAAGCTTCCCGGTTGTACCGGCGGATGCGGCAGGCTTATGATTTGCGGGAGACATTCTAAAGCCCGCTCACTTTTAACCTCGGTGGCAATATTGACATGCCTTTAGAATGACAAGTAGTAGAATTGAACCAGAGCCTAAATCGGTAAGTTATTGTTGCGCGACCCCTTAATTTCATGAGCTAACTAAAAATGCTGGTGATGAACCTACAGTAAAATGAAAAGAATAGCCATCATATAAGTATAGCGGAGACGAGTTAAAGTATAAGGCTTGTAAAGCTGCGGAAAAAAGAAGGGGGCACTATCAGTTCAGCAGAGCCTACCAGGAATCACTCGATGAGGCGCTTGCGATCGATTCTACCTTTGCATACGCTTACCGGATTAAATCTACTGCATATCTGAAGAGTGGTGATTTTATCACCTGGAAAAAACTAATGGACAAAGCCGTGAAATACGATCCGGAAGGAGAACTATTCTATCGGGCTTCGTGCTGCTATCAGTTTTTCAGAGACTATGAGGGGCAATAGAAGATATTGAACTTTTAGATAGCCTGGTCGACTATAACATTGGTTATTCCCAAAATGGCGATTATCACCTCAATATTATCAAAGCTTTGTTTTAAAAAGAGCAACACCATGAGCAGGAATATCATAAGATATTTTTGTGTTCTGTATTGGAATTTCTTTTTTTAACCAAACATCATACATGAATATTGGAGACTTACTTAGTTTTAAATCCTTATAACCACAACTTACTTGTTTCTGTTCAGCATCTCTGTTGAATATGGCAATCGCGATTGTGCCATCTTTTAAGGGTTTAGTCCATATTTCTATTCCATCCATTTCATTTACCTTTTCTCCCTGAATGCCAAGTACATCCTGATTAATTGCAATTAATTCAGGATTAGTAAGAATGGATAATGTTTTTTCAGACATTTCCCGCAAGTCATTACCTGCCATTAACGGGGCTGCCAACATACACCATAAGGTGAAATGAGCTTTGTTTTCATCAAGGGTTAAATCCCCGTTACCTACTTCCAGCATATCAGGGTCATTCCAATGACCAGGGCCGGCAAATGGAGCAAGCTCGTTCTGACTAAATCCTATCTCTTCAATCTTTTTCCACGAATCATTAATATCTCCGGTGGTTCTCCAAAGGTTACCGCCTGCTTTTGCTCCCCATTTCCAAACGTTTTCAAGGCCATACTGACAAATACTGTAAACGATTGGTCTGCCTGTTTCCAAAAGTGCCATCCCCATTTTTTGATATGCCCTTTGCATCTTCTCCTGCGAGTATCCATATATGCGCATGGCGCCACACCAATCGTATTTCAGGTAATCGATACCCCACGAAGCAAAGGTATTAGCATCCTGAATCTCATATCCATAACTCCCTTCGTATCCTCCGCATGTTTTTGGGCCTGGAGACGAGTATATTCCAAGCTTCAGCCCCTTACGATGCACATAATCGGCCAGCGCTTTCATGTCAGGGAAATTTGAATTTGGATAGATGTTTCCGTTTTCATCCCTTCCACCTTCCCAGCCATCATCAATTACAATGTATTCATAACCTGCTTTGGCCATGCCTGTACTTACCATGGCATCAGCAATTGATCTGATGATACTGTCATTGATTGTTATCCCGAAATGATTCCAGCTATTCCAACCCATTGGAGGTGTAAGTGCCAACCCGTTTGCCGGAACATTTTTTATTTCAGGCAAGGCCAGTGAATCAGGTGGTATTATTTCAGCTTCGGCAGCCTGTTGGGCAAAAGCAATTATAGGTGTACCACCACGCCAAATCGTATGAACAATCATGCTGTCCTCTCTGGGAAAAAGCCTGAATTCAGCTCCCCAAAAAATAGTAAATGAAGCCATTGTATCACTTACAGTTACATTTTCAATGGGAATATCAACAGCATCATTCATGATAACCCTGCCTTCCAAACCGTTTTCATCTTGCTGTAAATCAAAATATGTGGAAATAACTACCTCTCCATTCCCTGGGCTATCCATTCTCCAAATCCCGTCAAATGGATTATCCTTATTATCCGAACAGCCAAAGACTACTAACAATAAGATTAAAATGAAAATGTTTATTATTTCTTTTTTTTCCATCTGTTTATTTTTTAGTTGTTTTGAATATATAAGATAGAACCAAATGAGGAAAAATAACTTAGTGCATGTTTGGAGGTGATTTGCAACGTAAAGGTTGCTCCAAACATGCACTTAACGAAGTGATCTCACGAGCTTGCAAGTAATCATTTCCGTGTTTTAATAATTATTTCTATCATGCTTGTATGATTCTTTTTATATTGTTAAATTTTAATTGTAATAGTAGTCCCAATTTTAACTTTTTTGTTATAAATTTCCTTACCATTTACAGTAATATTTGTGTGTATTTTTCCTTTTTTTAGTTTCAGGTCAATCGAAATGACATTATCACCAATGTGAAAATCTGAAAGCTTCAGCTTTGACAAATTCTCGGATAACCGTGGAGTTATGCTAAAAGTATTAAATCCAGATTGTTCGAAGGACAATATTCCCTCAATAATAACTCGGCAAAATAACGCACTTTCTGCAGATAAATGACGCATGTTGTTTTCGGGGTAAGCTTCTACTGGATAGGGCACACGGTCTTGTACAAGTCTTTTTTGCGAATAGGCTATTAGCTTGTTAAGAGATTTATCAAAAAAACCTGCCTTGAATGTACCTCTCAGCGCATATAATGTTCCTCTGTCCCAAAACACACTCGTAGATACATTATTATCGGGGTTAAGTTCGACCAGCACACCATTTTCAGTCCAAAGTTTATCAAGTAAGGCAGTGGCTGTAGCTTGGGCTCTTTTGTTAATACCCATAACCAATGGTAAACATATCCAGTGTCGTAAGTGAGTATTGCCTTCAAAATACCGATAGGTATTCAATCCTTCCAGTTCATATCCAAAATGGTTTTCGATGACAATGGCTTGTTCTACAGCCCACTGGGAGTAAAGATCAGAAAGACTGTCTCTACCAATTTCTTTTGCAAGATTGGCTGCATTTTTTAGTCCACCGTAAAACAACGCGTTTGTTGAGAGGTTTGCTTCACCAGTAGATATCCGCCCTTCCATTTCATCAGTTGTCGACATTACAACACCATGCTCGTTTTTCATTTTAATACAGTAATTAATACTCCATTCAATCAAAGGCCAAATTTTCTCTGCATATTCCTCATTGGCATACCTTAGGGCAAATTGTGAGGCTCCATAGGCTATCATAGCAGCATCTCCACGATCTTTGCCACAACATGGCAAATCACCTTCCATTTCAAATGAGTTGATAATAGGGCTGTAATCTTCCGGAATATTCTCCAAAAACATGTTATACGCATTTTTGGAAGCTTCAATTCCTTCATCGTATCCTAAAAAAGGAAAGAAAGGACCACTGTATTCTACCTGGTCGTTTGCCCAAACACCCACATAATAGTTGCCACCCCCTGGTGAATGTACCAAGCCCATTTTTGTATCAAAAATACTCTCCGATGCACGTATCTTAGAAAAATAAAAAAGCTGATCCAACACGGGGTTTGTAGTTTCTAATACAAGATTATTTTTCATAGATTTAAGGAAGTCATTTCTTTCATTTCTTTCTTCGTTGAAGTTAAACCCATCTAGTGGCTCTCCTTCCAGGGCAGCTGAAAAGTAAATAGGAATAATACATTCTCCACCAGCAGGCATTAAAAATTGTCTTTGGGCATCGGTATATACCCTGGCGGTACCATTACCCTTATGCCCCGCGAGAGAAGTTGTGTAAAGTGTATTGCCAATGCTGATTTCTTTGTCTTCATCAGTTATGTTAGTTATCCTCCAGCTTTCAATAAAAAGGCGCTCATTCATTGATGGGAAAAGTGAGCGTTCGAGCAAAAGCCCCTTTACTGGTGAATGATAAATGATAAGCTGACCCTTTATTCTTATGGAATCAACACTTTCAAATACTAAATGAGATTCCTCCAGTGTGATATTTGGTTCTACCTCTTGCGCATAATTAATTTTAAAATACGCACGGTATTTTTTCCATTCGGGTTCATTTGTTTTTGTGAATGTCCTAATTTGAGGATATATGATTTCTCTATCTAATTTCAGGTTTCTCTTATCATCAATCTTATAGTGAATAATGGCTGACACTTTTTTACCTGACATCTCAATGTCATCACCGTGAGGATATTGTTGGCCATCCACTATATTCCAGAGAATGCTACTGTTTGATGAAAGTTCCCAGAAATCTGATTGATTTTCTGTTTGACCCAAAAGAATAGATGGAATCAAAAAGACAGATAATAAAATGGTTTTTAACCTCTTCATATTAACTATATTTTTCACCCAATTTGTAAGGGTTGTGCTCACACCACTAGTGGAGTGTTTCAGAAATGATTAACCTTAGAAGCCCAGGAAAACCAGGGCGCCCAAGCGTGAAATACGCTGTGCTATTTCGGACTAGTCGCAC
>CAZNSK010000173.1:0-12073 GCA_964575505.1 uncultured Phaeodactylibacter sp. | reverse complement strand
GCCCGTTCGGGATTTTAACCCTATAAGTAGTACGCATGCATGGCACACAAAGGGGATAGGTCCTGTCGACCTATCCCCTTTTTGATATGGCAAACCGATAAATAAGATGGCAATACTGGCATCAGCAGGATGCAGCCATCGGATGGTATTAGCTCAGGCCAGTGACCAGCAACGATACTTCATTGTCAAGTACCTCAACAAAGCCACCCTGAATCTGGTATTTGATTTTACGGCCCGCTTCGCTGGCTATTTCCAACTTGCCGCTTCCCTCGTCAAAGTAGCGGTACTCTCCGCTTTCGGTGACCAGCGTGATTTGCCCGGCCTCCAATGAAGACACGATAGGCGCGTGGTTTTTCAGCACCTGAAATTCTCCGCGTGTGCCAGGCACTTTAACTGAAGCGATGGGACCGCTGAAGACCTTGCGGTCCGGCGTCAAAACCGTAATATTCATAACGATTATTTTAGGAAGGCACCGGCAGTCTGCACTGCCGGCACCAAATCAAATCTTTTTCTGAACGGGAAGCTTTCGTGCAGCTAACCTGCTTGCGCTTCCGCCTTGAACCCCTGGTGTTGGCCCCAAGCCGGAAAGTAGCTGTGCAGGCCAGCCAACCCACTAAGGGGTCGCGCAACAATAACTTCGCCTATTCTAGGTAACTTATTACTGCGCGACCCCTAAGCTTCTACTTCTTCCAGCATTTTTTTGCCGGCTTCGATTACATCGTCAATCGTGCCCTTCAGGTTGAAGGCGGCTTCGGGATATTCGTCTACCTCACCGTCTATGATCATGTTGAACCCACGGATGGTCTCCTCGATAGGCACCAACACACCTGGCAGGCCGGTAAACTGCTCTGCTACGTGGAATGGCTGAGAAAGGAAACGCTGCACGCGGCGGGCCCGGTGCACGACCTGCTTGTCTTCATCCGACAATTCTTCCATACCGAGGATGGCAATGATATCCTGAAGCTCGTTATAGCGCTGCAGAATATTCTTCACGCGCTGTGCAGTACCGTAGTGCTCATCACCAATAATAGCCGGGTCCAGGATACGGGAAGTAGAATCCAGTGGGTCCACCGCCGGGTAAATACCCAGGGAAGCGATCTTACGGCTAAGTACGGTAGTTGCATCAAGGTGCGCAAAGGTCGTTGCCGGTGCCGGGTCTGTCAGGTCATCCGCCGGTACGTATACCGCCTGAACGGAGGTAATCGACCCCCGCTTGGTGGAGGTAATCCGCTCCTGCATCAGGCCCATTTCAGTGGCTAGTGTAGGCTGATACCCCACTGCTGAAGGCATACGGCCCAGGAGGGCTGATACTTCAGAGCCTGCCTGAGTGAAGCGGAAAATATTATCGATAAAGAAGAGGATGTCTCTGCCCCCCATCGGGTCATCCAAATCACCATCGCGGAAGTACTCAGCAATTGTAAGGCCGGACAAAGCAACCCGGGCGCGGGCCCCCGGAGGCTCATTCATCTGGCCGAAGACGAAGGTCGCCTTGGACTCCTCAAGTTCTTGCATATTCACGGCGCTGAGGTCCCAGCCGCCTTTCTCCATCGACTCCATGAAGTGGTCGCCATACTTAATAATCCCGGCTTCCAGCATCTCCCGCATCAAGTCGTTGCCCTCGCGGGTACGTTCGCCAACGCCTGCAAAAACGGAGATCCCTTCGTACCCCTTGGCGATGTTATTGATCAATTCCTGGATGAGTACCGTCTTGCCTACGCCGGCTCCGCCGAAGAGGCCAATTTTACCCCCCTTCAGGTAAGGCTCAATCAGGTCAATAACTTTGATGCCCGTATACAGTACCTCTTTTTCTACTGAGAGGTCTTCGTAAACGGGCGGCTTGCGGTGAATAGGGTAAGACCCCTGCTGATTAGCTACGGCACCGATGCCGTCGATAGGCGTACCTACGACGTTGAACAAACGGCCCTTGATACCAGGGCCCACCGGCATAGCGATCGCTTCACCCGTGTCGATGACTTCCATGCCACGAACCAAGCCATCGGTCGCGTCCATTGCGATTGCGCGGACGCTGTCCTCGCCCAGGTGCTGCTGAACTTCCATAACCAGAGACTCGCCATTCGGGCGCTTGATCTCCAGTGCATTATTGATTTCTGGGAGTTTCGATCCCTCAGCAGAAAAACTGACGTCCACTACCGGGCCGATAACTTGTTTTAAATGACCGATGTTTGCCATATCAGTGCGTATATTTTATTTAAAACTATGGTGTCTTTTAAAAATCGGCACAAATTTAGGCTTTTGGGTTGATAATCAAAAGCAATTCCCTCCCCTTATCTCCCTAAGCCTCTAATAATTAGCCCCCTTGACCGTGGGGCTGTACAGGCTGATGTGGGGTTGAGGGCAATAATGCTTGCCGCCCTCGCCGCTTCTCCACATTTTATTTCCCAAATCCGGGTGCAGGCTTAGCCAGATTGGGCTACGGGGCACCACAGGTTTTTTCTTGGCAGGCAGCCGGGTACTGCTACCGCCAATCCACGCCGGGCGGCTGTAAAATCAGTTTAGAATGCTTATTTTTCCGGCATGATATGGGAAGCCCTTTCAAAAGTTGCGCTGCTAGGCACCGAGCGAGGCCAGCTGCCAGGCCCAGTAAAGTCGGCACTGGAACGCATAGGCCTGCCGGCCAATCAGGCCCCGGAACAGCTATTGCTGGAAGGCGCTGCCCTGTACCACTACCTGCGCAAGGCCGGGTTCCCGGCCGCTGCGGGCACCCGCCCGGCGGGCCTGCCCGGCGCTTCCACCAGCTTGCGGCAGTTGCCGCCGGCTGCCGCCCGGCAGCTGGCGCATGTAGTTTCCGGGCGGTTCAGGGGCGCGCTGCCGGAGGCCCTGCACTTGCTTCATACCGGAGGATACGAGCTGCCAAGGGAGCATCTCCCCGCTTTGGCTAACTGGGGCCGAAACGACCCCGGCCTTTGGCAACAGGCCCGCCCCCTGCTTTCAGCATTCGGTTTTTGGCTGCTTCGGCAAAACCCGGAATGGTCAGGCCTGGCCGAGACCGCGCCGGCAGATGTTGAGCCGCCGGGCAGCCAACAGGCATTGCGCTGGGGCCTGCGACGCATCCGGCACACTCAGCCCGAGGAAGCCCCGGCCTACCTTAACAGGGCCTGGGAGGGTTTGACTTATCAGGAGAAAGCAGCGGCGCTCCAGGAGTTCAAGATTAACCTGGGTGCAGCCGATGAAGCCTTCCTCGAAGCGCAGCTAACGGATTCGCGCAAAGAGGTGCGCCGTACCGCTGCCCGGCTGCTCCTCCAAATCCACGGCTCTGCCATTCAGCAACAGCTGTACGAAGAAGCCCGGGAATGGCTGACGCTGGACCGCAAAGGCCAACTACAGCTCAGCTACCCTAAGGCCATTAGCCCGGAACTCAAAAAACTGGGGCTGTTTACCACCAAAAAGCATGGCTACCCCGGCGGCAGCAGTGCAGGCCGGGCATTTGAAGCCCTTTCGAAAATCCCGCCCCGCCTTTGGGAAACCCACTTTGGGCAGCCTACCCTCGATACCCTGCGGCTGTTTGCCCGCGGCAACCGGCAGAAGCTGCTGGCTGATGCAGTGGCTAACGCTGCGATCCTCCACCAGGACCACCGCTGGATGGAAGCCTTGCTGAGGTATTGGTGGCGGACGGATAATGAAGAACGGTGGAACAGCGCCCTGGGCAAGCAGCTGATGGCCGAATTGCCCGAAGCCATTTTCAACGACCTGGCTCTGGCCTACCTGCAACGGCATAATGGCTACATTGAGGAGGAAAGTTTTGCCGGCCAGTTGTTGTGCCTGGGGGCGCACCCTTGGGAAGCTAAAGTTGCCCGGCAGGTGATCAATCATTTTCAAGAATGGGTTAACAATACCCAATCCTATAATTGGAATCTATGGCATTACAAACGCCTGTTAAAGGTTGCCGCTTACCAAGCCCCTCCTAGTTTGCTGCCTGCTTTCCAGAAGGGGTGGAACAGCCGCTCCCCCGTTTGGGGCCGATGGGAAGCCGAAGTTGACAACTTTCTAAAAACCCTGGCGTTCCGCAGAGACCTGCAGGCTGCACTCCAGCCCGCCGCCCCCTGAACCCAAAAGCACAGATACCTATGGTAATCCGCACGCAAGCTGAAGAAGCCCACGCTGAAGAGCTAAAAGCCCTCAAGGCAGCCGATAAGCGCCCCTGCCCAACCAATTGGCAATTGTCGCCCCAGGCGGTGGTCACCTATATTATGGGTGGCGATCTGGAGGACGGCACCACCATAACGCCGAAGTACTTTGGCAGCCAGCGGCTCATTGAAGTAGCGGTAGCCACCCTGGCTACCGACCGGGCCCTTCTCCTCACCGGTATACCGGGTACAGCCAAAACCTGGGTATCGGAGCACCTGGCTGCCGCCATAAGCGGCAATTCCAAACGGCTGGTCCAGGGCACTGCCGGCATGGCTGAAGAATCGCTTCGGTATGGCTGGAATTACGCCCGGCTGCTGGCGGAAGGGCCCTCGGAGAATGCTTTGGTCCCCAGCCCCGTTATGGTGGCCATGCAGAAAGGGGCTATTGCCCGGGTAGAAGAGCTTACCCGTATCCCCAGCGATGTGCAGGACGCCCTGATCACCATCCTCTCCGAAAAAGCGTTGCCGGTACCTGAGCTCAACTCTGAAGTGCGCGCGCAGCGAGGGTTCAACCTTATTGCTACGGCTAATGACCGGGACCGGGGGGTCAATGAGCTGTCCAGCGCCCTGCGGCGGCGCTTCAACACCATTAGTATGCCGCTGCCGGCTACCCTGGAGGAGGAAGTGGAAATCGTCCGGCAGCGGGTCGAGCAGATTGGCTCCAGCCTGGAACTCCCGCCTCAGGCTGCTCCGGTGGAAGCGATCAAAAAGCTGGTCACCATATTCCGCGAGCTGCGCAGCGGCAAAACGGAAGACAGCCGCCGTAAGCTTAAAATGCCTACCAGTACCCTGAGCACCGCAGAGGCCATTTCCGTTGTCAATAGCGGGCAGGCCCTGGCCGTCCACTTTGGCGATGGCCAAATCCAAGCCGAAGATATCGCCGGCAGCCTGCTCGGCGCAGTGGTCAAGGACCCCGCTCAGGACCGCACGGCCTGGGAGGAGTACCTGGAAACGGTCATGAAAGAACGCAAGGGCTGGTCTGACCTCTACGAAGCCAGCCGGGCCCTGCTGCGTTAAACCCCGCTGCAAGGGCTGAACAAGGCACCTTGCCCACCGGTGCACGCAGGCGCTCAACCCCATGCTCTGGAATTTCTGTGCGATAATTCGACTGTTTTTCAGATAGTTATAAAAACAGCCAGGCTTTTTTTTTGAAAAAACCCTTGTTTATTGGGTCAAAGAAGGCTACCTTTGCACCTGCCTTTTATAGTCCACCAACCCAAAATTTGTGATTTCTGACTTGCTCTTTTCCCACCTCGCTGCGTTCAAAAGCCTCGCCGATGCTTAGGCATCGCCTACGTTTTTCGCCTTGCGAGCTGAAAAAATAGCTGCGCCATAATTTCACAAATCTTAAGTTGTTGGACTATAAGAGGCAGCCCGATCAAGGCAAGATTTAAAAGAATTCCGGAGGTAAAAAAGTGGCACATTAATCTTCGCTCGTGCCGGTTGGATTGCATCCTGGATGCTATTATTGGTCACAATTTTAAAAATTCTCGATAGTGGATACTCTAAGCTATAAGACACAGTCTGCCAAGAAAGAGGAAGTCGAGCGCAAATGGCATATCATTGACGCTGAAGGCGAGGTCGTAGGCCGGTTGTGCAGCAAAATTGCCACCGTGCTCCGGGGCAAGCACAAGCCTTCCTATACCCCGCACATAGACACTGGTGACTACGTTATCGTTGTCAATGCGGAAAAGGTACGCTTTACCGGCAACAAGCTTTATCAGAAAGAATACCAGCGTTACTCAGGGTACCCGGGTGGGCAAAAGTCCCGCTCTGCCAAGGAGATGCTGGACAAGAAGCCCATCAGCGTGGTGGAAATCGCCGTGAAGGGCATGCTGCCGAAGAACCGACTCGGCCGCGCTATGTTCAAGAAGCTTTTCGTTTATGAGGGGGCGGAGCATCCGCACGAAGCGCAGAAGCCTGAAAAGCTGGAACTCTAATTCATTAACAAAGCAGGACAATCTCGATAAATATGGAAATGATCAATGCCATTGGGAGGAGAAAAGCTTCCGTTGCCCGCGTTTACCTGAAGAAAGGCGAAGGTAAAATCCTGGTTAACGGCAAAGACTACAAAGAATACTTCCCCCAAAACCACATCCAATACAACCTTACGGATCCTTTTCAGACCGTGGAGGTGGAGAATATTTATGATCTGAAAATAAATGTACGCGGCGGTGGCTACAAGGGCCAGGCTGAAGCCATCCGAATGGGCATTGCCCGGGCGCTGGTGAAATTGAACGAAGATTTCCGCAAGCCGCTCAAGGACAAGAAGTACCTCACTCGTGATTCCCGCGCGGTTGAACGTAAGAAGTACGGTAAGCCGAAAGCACGGAAGAGCTTCCAGTTCAGCAAGCGTTAATCATCGTTTTTCAGTATCTGCGGCAGGCTGCTTCCGGGCAGCTTGCTCCCAAATTCAAACTTTAGCACTAAAAAAATGGAAAAGCCCACCTATAAAGATTTGTTGGATGCAGGTGTGCACTTTGGCCACCTCAAGAGAAAGTGGAACCCCAAAATGGCACCTAATATTTTCATGGAGCGCAAGGGGATCCACATCATCGACCTCAACCGCACGCTGGATAGCCTGGAGCGCGCCGGCAAGGCAGCGCGTCAGCTTGCCCGCTCCGGTAAGAAGATTATGTTCGTAGCGACCAAAAAGCAAGCGCGCGAGATTGTCTCCAATGCTGCCCGGGAAGTCGGGATGCCATTCGTAACCGACCGCTGGCTCGGTGGCATGATGACGAACTTCTCTACCATCCGCCGTTCGATCAAGAAGATGAACAACATCGACCGCATGCTGCAGGACGGCACGCTGGACAACGTAACGAAGAAGGAGCGCCTGACCCTGACCCGCGAACGCAATAAGCTGGAGCGTGTACTGGGCGGTATTGCCAACCTGAACCGCTTGCCCGCCGCCGTGTTTATCGTGGATATCCACCACGAGCACATTGCAGTGGCTGAGTCCCACAAACTGGGGCTGAAGACCTTCGGCATGGTTGATACCAATTCTGACCCTTCCCAGGTCGACTTTGCCATCCCGGCTAATGACGATGCTTCCAAATCCATCGCCATTATCACCAATTATATGGCAGAGTGCGTCCGTCAGGGCCTAAAGGACCGTGAATCCGCGAAAGCAGAAAAAGAAGCCGCCGCGAAGGGTTAATCGATTTTTTCACCACTACCACAATACACTAAAATAATGAGTGCAAACATTTCTGCCGCCGACGTCAAAAAACTGCGCGAAATGACTGGTGCAGGCATGATGGACTGCAAAAAAGCGCTTAAGGAAGCTGATGGCGACTTCGAGAAAGCTGTAGAATTTCTTCGGAAGAAAGGGCAAAAGGTCTCCGCAAAGCGTGCAGACCGCGATGCCAACGAAGGAGTTGTTGTGGCATTAGTTTCCGAAGACAAAACCAAAGGCGTTATCGTCAAGCTGAGCTGCGAAACGGACTTTGTTGCAAAGGGTGAGGATTTTGTCAACTTCACCAATAAAGCAGCTGAACTGGCGCTGCAAACCTTCCCTGATTCTCGTGAAGCATTGCTCAAGACCGACATGGATGGCCTGTCTCTCGAAGAGCGGGTGACCGAACTTGTGGGCAAGATCAATGAGAAGATCGAGCTCGACACCTACGAGAAGCTGGAAGCTGCTATGATTAGCCCCTACATTCACATGGGCAATAAGGCAGCAGTCCTGGTTGGCTTGAACAAAGCAAGCGATGAGATCTACGAAGCTGGTCGCGATGTTGCCATGCAGGTAGCCGCCATGAAGCCGGTAGCAGTCGACAAAGACAACGTCGATCAGTCTATTGTCGATAAAGAAATTGAAATCGGCAAAGAGCAAGCGCGGCAGGAAGGCAAGCCTGAACAGATTATCGAAAAGATTGCCATGGGCAAGCTGAATAAATTCTTCAAGGAAAATACATTGCTCAACCAGCAATTCGTGAAAGACAGCAACGAAACCGTTGCTTCCTTCCTGAAGAAGCACGACAAAGAACTCACAGTTACGGACTTCAAGCACGTAACTTTAGGTTAATCATTCGAAGAAAGGCGGATTAGTTCTCTAATTCGCCTTTCTTTTTGCCACCGAGCAAGTTGTTATACCTCCCGTTCTGTTTTTTAATCGTATAGCCTTCATAAAAACCAAGTATGGCACAGCTCAAATACAAGCGTATCCTGCTCAAGCTAAGCGGGGAATCCCTGATGGGCGATCAGGGTTTTGGGATTGATTCCAAGATGCTCACCCACTATGCGGATCAGGTTAAAGAGTTGCTTGAATTGGGCGTGCAAGTTGCCATCGTCATCGGGGGCGGCAATATTTACCGGGGCTTGCAGGCTTCCGAATCAGGCATCGAACGTGTACAGGGCGATTACATGGGCATGATGGCGACGGTTATCAATGGCATGGCACTGCAGAGTGCCCTCGAGGCCGTTGGCGTCTATACCCGGCTGATTTCCGCCATCGAAATGAAGCAAATCGCTGAGCCCTACATCCGCCGCCGGGCGATTCGCCACCTGGAAAAAGGGCGGGTCGTCATCTTCTCAGCTGGCACTGGCAGCCCCTATTTTACAACAGACTCTGCTGCGGCCCTCCGAGCCAACGAAATCAATGCTGACGTGATCCTGAAAGGCACCCGCGTAGATGGTATCTACAGCGCTGATCCCGAAAAGGACCGCACCGCTACTAAATTCGATTCCCTCACCTTCGCCAAGGTGATCAGCCTCGGCCTAAGCGTGATGGATATGACGGCATTCACCCTTTGCCGGGAGAACAACTTGCCGATCATCGTCTTCGATATCAATACCAAGCAAAATTTGAAGGGGATCGTACTTGGTGAAGCCATTGGCACACTGGTTGAAGGGTAACCCTGCTGATTAGGGCCCGCCACAGCCGATTGGCGCGCCATCTGGCAACCGGGGCGGTTCCGGCATTTTGTATTGGTTGGGGTCGGCTTTGAAACGGCTAATCTCACCAAGCATGTACGATAGGTGCGCCCGTTCGATACGGTCTCGCTCACCCTCTAGCCTGCGCTCAAACCCACGTTCAAAACTATGAATCTGAGCCAGGGCTTCTCCCGCCACCTGAGGGTGCACTTCCTGATCTCCGGCCAACCGGAGCAAATGCAGGATTAAACGCTTATGCCCAATGCGCGTAATGGCTTGTGCCTTTGGCATATAAGCCTCATCCATCGTTTTCCAGAGTGCTTCCACAAACCGGTCCAGGTGAATGCTGCGCAGGTGGCCTGTGGCTTCCTGATTCGCAACCCGCGCCAACCGTTGCGGATGGAGCATCAGGCTCAGGGTGTGATCGATGGCGGCCTCCGCTGCGGCCGTAGGGTCGAAAACGGTACCCGTGTACGGGCTAAAGAATTCCCTTCCCCGCCCGTACCCGATTGGTGGGGGTGGCAGCAGCTCTAATATCCGGTCCGGAATAATCAGCGCTTCAGGCTTGACGGTGCGCAATAGAGCGGTCATCGCTTTACTTTGCTCGGTTTCGGGCACAGGCCGTACCGGTTCCTGCCCATCTCCTTTGACGGCATAAGTGTAGTAGTAGCCGCCTATCAGTTTACTGCAAGCCGCCACCTGATAACGGTGCGCCAGGTATAAAGGCGTGAAGATGCGCTCAAGGCTTGCGATGGGTTGCCCTTCAGGAATATTTGCCAACCCGAAGTTGTCAATTGCTGCTCTCCGCAGGTCCATAACCTGATCCAAGGCTTCCGGGGCAGAAGGGCCATTATCCCAAAGGTGGGCCAATGGGTGAGCCGTCCCGTCCGCCCGCGCACCATCGTCTGAGATGTAGTGCAGACCGGCTTCTATTCCTTCCTGAAGGATTTCGTGGAGGGCAGCTTCCTCCTCCGTACCCCCTGGGAATTGGGAATAACCATAGCGGATGGCCACTTTATCCCACTCGCCTATACCCGTATCATAGGCTTGGGAAAGGTCGATGCCCCCCTCTTCCGTAAGCTGAAGGGCAGGGTGCGGGTAATCCATCACGGACGCCCGGCCGTTCACGCTGCCGGCAAAATTGTGGGCCAGCCCCAGGGTATGCCCAACCTCATGGGCCGAGAGCTGCCGAAGCCTGGCCAGGGCCATCGCCTCCATGCGGGGGTCAGGGGCTTCCCCCTGCCGGTAAGCCTCGATCAAGCCCTGTGCGAGGCGAAAATCCTGACGCACCCGCAAAGACCCCAGCAGGACATGCCCTTTGATAATTTCTCCTGTACGGGGGTCGGCCACTGTTGTGCCATAAGACCAGCCGCGGGTCGACCGGTGCACCCAGTTGATCATATTATACCGGATATCCATTGGGTCGGCGCCCTCAGGCAGCATTTTGACCTGGAAGGCGTCTTCGAAGCCCGCAGCCTCAAAGGCTTCGTTCCACCAACTTGCCCCTTCGATCAATGCGGAGCGGACTGGCTCCGGCACCCCGGGGTCCAGGTAATACACAATAGGGGATACCGCTGGGCTCATTGCCGTACCGGGATTGGCCTTTTGGAGCCGGTGGCGATAGATCAATTGCTTCCGCAGGGGCGTCCCGAGGGGAGAAGCGTAGTCGAAATAGGTGAGCGGGAAGTAGCCGGACCTGGGGTCAAAGTGCCGGGGCTCAAACCCTGGGCCGGGCAGGGCCACCAGCGAATGGTGCATGCGCAGCGAAAAGGAAGCAGCGGTAGGCGCTACCGAGCGCAACCTGGCACCGGAAGGGGTGCCGGCAAACGTCAGCAAGGCCTCAAATTCTGAATTCTTCGGGAAGTTGCGGGTTCGGTCTAGCCAAAGCATGCTCCGCTGAGGGTCAAGCTGATAACGACCTTCCCCTTGGCGCTTCAAACGTTCACTAACGCCGTGGGCGTCTCGCATCAGAAACGGCGTCCAGTCGATCAACACCCGTCCTGCCTCCGCTGCGGCCGCCTCAAACCCCCACAGGGCCGACTGGGCGAATGCTTCTTCTACCGAGCGCCGCTCCTGGGCATTTTCAGAATTAGCGCGGTACTTAAGATTGGGCTGCAGGAGCAGCACCCTGGGCCCTTCCTTCAAAAACCGAACCACCCGGGTATCCCCCAGCTGATTGCGGTCCAGGCCAATATCATTGGACCCCAGTCCTCCTGTGAGGCTGTTGACGTAGAGAAAATCTTCGCCAAAGCGGTCGACCTCCAGCCATATTTTACCTGCCGCCTCATCGTAGTAAAAGGTGAAGAAACCAGGGAAAGCTTTCATCCCTTTGGTCTTCTCAGCTACAGAGGGCAGGGGCTGTGCGGTCAGGAGCGTGCTAGCGCTTACTAAAAACAAAGGCAGAAACCATTTAGCCATCGGCTTTTTTCCTAAAAATAAAGAAAATTAAGAACTTGAAAAGCGAACCAACTACAGACCCATGAGATACGGACACTTGATCGTGGCAGCTCTTTTTCTGCTGTTTGCCTACTTTCAGCTCAATGACCCTGACCCTCTGAAGTGGGTTGCCCTATATCTGGCCACTAGCAGTATCGCCCTGCTGGCCTTCTTTCGGCAGGCTTATAAATGGCTGGCCATTGGCACACTGGTGGCGGTGGGCATCTGGGGGATTTGGCTGTTCCCGGCATTTCTGGATTGGGTGGAACTGGGCATGCCGAATATCGCTTCAGAGATGAAAACAGAGGCACCGCACATTGAGCTGACCCGGGAGTTCCTTGGCCTGTTGTTCTGCGCACTCGTGGTTGGGGGCTACCTCGTCCGGGGCAGGCGCAACTGGAGTTAACTACGGCAGTGGTAAGAAGCCGCCCTACCCGTTTCAGCCTACTGCGCTTCCTGAAAACGGGGATACTGCGATTGTGCTGTCACATTTTCCAGCTTTCCTACAGGATTCAGTCGGCTGATTAGCAAAAAAAAAAGTATATTACACTATCATTAAGCGTTAGGGGTCGCGCAACAATAACTTACCGATTTAGACTCGTTCTTTTGCACGC
>CAZNSK010000172.1:0-12142 GCA_964575505.1 uncultured Phaeodactylibacter sp. | reverse complement strand
CCCCCGACCCGCTGATTACAAATCAGCTGCTCTGGCCAACTGAGCTATGCTGGCTTTTAGGCTCAAATGAGCACTTTAATTAAAAGCACCTCCAAAAAGAACTTAGACCGGCTTCAGCTTGGTGCCTCTGATGCCGCCAACCACACAGAAAATCCGCCGACAGAAGCCGTAGGAACCATTCAGGTGGCATTGCTTTGGAGCCCTTTCTAAAATCGCCCCGCAAAGATAGACGAAAGAATTTAATCCACAAGCGGGTAAACACATTTTTTCTTGCCTTTCAAATTCCCGTTTTGGATCATTTTCCAAAAGCGATTGCAAAGATACAATTTTAGATCGTTTTCAAAAACCCGCCTTGGTTTTTTTGACAGATTTTTTCCACGCCGGGCAAAGTTAGCAAAACTTGCCTGGCCTGCAATAGCATTAGCTCTCTGATTGGCTGAAAAGTTCCACCTGAAGCCAAAAAAAGATGCGCCGCCTGAAACCGCGCAGTAGGCAGGCTTCAAGCGGCGCAGCAACAAACAGCCCATCCGCTTTCCCGGGCCAGGAAGGCCCTTTGGTTGGGTATGCGTTAAGCGGTCTTGCGGCGCAGGCGGTCTTTGTAGCGCAACAGCTGCCGGCGCATGGTAGAGGCCGCACCGTCTACAGCAGACTCAAAGGTCTTGGCAGACTCACTTACAAACAAGGTCTCGCCGGGCACGCTTAGGCTGAGTTCCGCAATTTTATCCTTAACCTGGCCGGCATTTTCCAGTTTGAGCGTGACCCGGGCTTCAATGATCCGGTCGAAGTATTTCTCCATTTTCTGGAGTTTTTGCTCGATGAAGTCGATGAGCTTTTGGTCGGCTTTGAACGATACTGCTTCGGTCTGAACTTTCATAATCTTTCCTTTTTTGATGATAAGAAGTTAAAGTATGGAAAGCGCCAGGCATCAGGATTTCTCCTTCCCCTTGGCTTTTGGATGGGCTTGTTCGTAGACGGCGCGGAGCCGCTCAATGGTATTGTGGGTATAAATTTGCGTGGAAGCCAGGCTGGAATGCCCCAGCAAAGCTTTAATGGCGTTCAACTCTGCGCCGTTTTCCGAAAGGTGGGTCGCAAACGAGTGCCGCAGGGCGTGTGGCCCCAGCTTCTCATTAGGGCTAACCGCGGCCAGGTACTTGCGCACGATATTATACACCAGCTTAGGGTACATCGGCTTGCCTTTTCCCGTTAGCAGCAAAGCGGTCTGTGAACCTGCTCCGGGCAGCTCCACCCGCAGGCTCAGGAATTGCGTTATCTGCTCCAGTAACGGACGGGCTACAGGCACCAGCCTTTCCTTTTGCCCCTTCCCCCGGATGAGCAGTCGCTGCTGCTCGTAATCTACATCGCCGGTCTCCAACTGAATCAATTCCGACCGGCGCATGCCAGTCGCATACAGCAGCTCCAGCAACAGCCGGTCGCGTGCGCCTTCGTACCCTTCCGGAAAAGCGACCTTGGTAAATAACTGCGCAGTCTCTTCCTGCCGCAGCGCTCCCAGCAACCGCTTTGGCGCTTTAGGTGCCGTTACTTTGAGGGTGGGGTCTTCCGCCAATACCCCTTTTCGGGCCAAAAACCGGCAGTAGGCCTTAATGGCAGACAGCTTACGGTTCACCGTACGGGCGTGGCGCCCCAGGCTAATCAACTCGACCATAAAGGAACGGATATGCGTATGGCGGACCTCCCCGATGGATTCAATGCCTGCGGTATCCCGCATGAAATCGCTAAACTGCGCTAAATCCTTTCGGTAGGCGGCAATTGTGTGGTTGGAAAATCGCTTTTCGAACTCCAAATAGTGAAGGAAGGCGTCTACTTTCATCGAGGAGTTTTATCATTTCATCCTGATCAAATTAAGCAGAAAAAAGTAATTTGTCAAATTATTCTTATCATTGGTGGTACAGCAGCAGCGAACTTCAAATTGGCAAACCTTAATTATGCAGCGCGAAAGAAAGGACAAGCATTTCCTCAAAAAGCCGGTTTACCCCGGCGGCCAGAAAGCCATGCGGCAGTTCATTGCCCGGCACTTGCGCTATCCAAAGGAAGCCCTGAATGCCCGGCTCGAGGGCACGGTAGTCCTCAAATATACTATCAGCCACGAGGGAAAGGTCATCGGCACCCAAGTCGTTTCCAGCCTTGGCGGAGGCTGCGACGAAGAGGCCTGCCGGGTGGCGGAGCTGCTCGAATTTGAAGTCCCCCGGCAACCGGGGAAGAAGACCAAAGTCTTGTTTCACAACACGCTCAAAGTCCACTTCCGCCTGCCTAAGCCTCAGGCACAGCCGGCTGCAATTGAATACCAGTACACGGCTGCTGCTGCCCCCGAGGCGCCCCCCTCCTCCCCCTCTCAAAAGAGCTACACCTACACGATAACGTTATAGTCCGCCAACCCAAGATTTGTGATTTCTGACTTGCTCTTTTTCCACCTCGCTGCGTTAAAAAGCCTCGCCGATGCTTAGGCATCGCCTACGTTTTTTGCCTTGCGCGCTAAAAAAATAGCTGCGCCATAATTTCACAAATCTTAAGTTGTTGGACTATAAAACCTCCTGCGGGGCAGTAATTTGGCATTGGCCGTTACGGTTGGCGAAGAGCCCATTGGTAACGCAGGCTGAGCCGTACGCGCAGCGCTGTAGTCAGTTGAGTGCCCTGCAACTGCCAGGCCAGCGGCCATTCTCCAAACCCCCGCACTTCCCACTGTGGGGTGATTGGCCACTGCAACCCGGCCCGGAGGTGCCACCACTGACCGCCGGTATTGGGCGAAGGCAGCCCATTTAGCAGGTCCTGCTGCGTATGCCGGTAGAGCGCCATCAGGGACGGCACAAAAAGTTGTTTCCCAACCAAAACCTGGTCCGAGTAGCCAGCCAGCACCCTCAGCTCATTGCCAAACTGATAGGACTGCAATCCCTCGTAACGATCGGCGGGGCGGCCAATGCGGTAGGTCAATTGAGCCATTAAGGCCCCTGTGGGCCGCAGCAATCCGTTGTACGAAAAAAGCGTGCTCCCCAAAAAGGCAACGGCCCCTCTGCCCGCTTGCATATCCGGATGGTATGGGATACCGGTATCCGGTTGGGCATCGGAGGTCGACCCGGTCGGCAATTCTGCTCCCAGCCCGGCCAGCCACTGGCAGCGGCTGCCGGATACGAAAGCATACTGTGCAAGCAGCACCAAATCCCCAACACCCTGCGCCCGGTTGATACTGCGCCCCCCCGTAACCCGCTCCACCTGCTCCTCCTGCCGTACCCAGGAAAGCAGGCTGGTGAAGGACAAACGGCGGCTCATGGCATAGCTAAAGCGGAGCAACCCGGCGTAAGTGAGGCGGTTGCGGGGGTTATCCCCCAATTTTCGGGTGCCCGTTACCAGAGTGCTTTGGGTATTGTAGTCAAAAATCCATTCGGCCTGCAGGTGCTTAGCGTCCAGCGGCTCAAGCCCCAGGCTGCCGGACAGCGGCGTGCCCCCGGAACAGCACCCTTGCCCAAACAGCCAAGCCGGGAGTATCAACGCACCCATCCAAAGTAATTTCCATTGCATAATCTAGAAGTCGCTGAGCTGATACACCTTCGCTTTCCCGTCCACAATAATACTGAAGACCCGTTGTTTGCGGGGCAGGCGGCTATCATCGTAGAGCAGGGGGTAGGCTACCAGTTCACTGGTTTTATAGTCGCCGTAGGGATAGTTGGTATAGTCCCGGTCGTAGCCGGTCGCCTCACTCATTATAAGCGGGTCCTGAGCCAGCCCCCGCCAGGTGCCCCATGCCGTTTCCACGAAGGGCAGCAATTCCAGCTCCTCCGGCATGCGGTCACCAAATACAGCAGTGCCCTCCAATTGGTGCCAAAAGCTTTCAGTAGACCGGTCAAAAGCCAGCAGGTTGCTGTTGTAAAGCAGCCCGGAGACGCCAAACCCCGCTTCGAGGTCTCCGTGCCCGCGCTTCCAGACTTTGCCGGTGCCGGTCAGTGGGCAATACGTCACGGTAATGGGCACTCCGCCGACCTCATCATTAACGACTTCGTGCCAGTCCAGAATTTTGTGGGGATACAGCTTGGTCTCTCCGTTTTGGGAAACTGCGATAATCAGGTCGTTGTCTTCCATGAGGAAAGGTGCATCGGGGTCAATGGCAATAGGATTATACGTCATGAATGGAGGGTCATCCAGGGCTGGTATGCCGTCGAAGCCCGTCCCCTGCCCGACGTAAGCGGTGGGGATGCGCCAGCCGGCGGTCGTGTCTGGGCTCAAATCGACCGGCTTTTCCCCAAGGCCATGCACTTCCAGCCCGGGGTAAAAAGCGCCAAATGCAAACCAATACCCCATACCGGAATTGATGTAGGTTAACTGCGCCCCCCTGTCTGGCCCAAACGTCGCCTTTCCGAAGACATCCCATTGGTTCCCTTGCTCATCTTCCATAATGACGGGCAAGCGCCCCTGCACGGGAGTGAAGTCCCGGGTGGTGCCATCGACCTGCCTTGAGAAAGCGGCTGCAATATTACGGCTCCCACTGCCGGCAACGACCACCGGAACGCCATTGAAGGTCTCTTGTATAAGCTTTATGGTCCCTGCCCCTGAATTGCCGGCGGGGTTGGACGGTTGAGGTGCACTTTCCGGGTCTTGTTGACAGCCTGCAACAAGGAGGGCGGCTGTAAATGCCATACTGAATAGCTTCCTGATCATGATGAATTGCTTTAAATTTAGCCGCTCTGATTGCTTGCTGCTGCTGCCAACACGAGGCCTTTACAGGGGTTGCCAACCGGCTACAGCTATATGGGCGACCGCCATAGGAAACGGATCCCTAGTGGAGTGTTTCAGAAATGACTAACCGAAGAAACCCAGTAAAACCAGGGCGCCCAAGCGTGAAATACGCTGTGCTATTTCGGACTAGTCGCACTAGTGGATTGAGCCCCAAATGCTTGACCATTTGAAGTGCAGCAATGGCAAGGGCTACAGGGGCAAAAAACTAGAGGTAATTCGGTTTAGTCGCACTAGTGCCCCTCTCCGTACTACCAAAGATAAGGGGAAAGTACCAGCATTACTGTCCGGGCTAAAACATTAATGGTTTGGTTGGCAGGTACGTCCGGCTGCCCTGACTTCACAGTTTTTCTTATGCGCAGGCTAGCTTTCCCAGCGTTAGAAGTTGCTCAGCTGATAGACTTTGCATTGCCCGTCAACGATAATGCCAAACACCCGTTCTTTCAGCGGCAAACGGTCATCCTCGTACAGTAGTGGGTAGGTAATATGGCTATTGGTTTGGTAATCGCCATAGGGGTAAGTGCCATAAGGGTAGCCATTGCTTTGTTCGCCCGCCACCACTTCAGGAGATGGGTCTGCCTGTTTCCAGGTCCCCCATTCCGTTTCCACAAAATGGCGCAGGGCCAACCGTTCGCCCTTCCGCCCACCGAATACACTACGGCCTTCCAACTGCCACCAATAGCTCTCCGTAAACCAGTCGAAAGCCAGCATATTGTTGTTGTAAATCAGGCCGGATACCCCGTAACGGATGGTATCCCGCTCCCATACGCGGGCCGTGCCGGTCAGGGGGCTGTAAGTCACGGAAACCGGCACCCCTCCTACCTCATCGTTGATGACTTCGTGCCAGTCCAGAATGGCATGTGGATACAGTTTGGTTTCCTGATTGATACGGACGGCTATAACCAGGTCATCGTCCTTGAGGTAAAAACCATCTTCCGGGGAGATCGCGAAAGGGTGGTAATGGGTAAAAGCCGGGTTGTTCAAAGCTTTGATTTCATCAAAATCAGCCCCTTGCGCCAAGCCACCGCCCGGCACTTCCCAGCCTGGCAGCGTATCCCATTGCTGAGGGGTAGGCAAAGCACCATCACCGTATAGTTCCAGGCCAGGGTAAGAGGCACTGAAGACGAACCAGAACCCCATACTTGCATTCAGAGGGGTTAATTCTGCACCTTGCATCGGCCCACTAACCGCCTGGCCTAAGACGTTCCACTCGGTACCATTTTGATCCTTCATAACGATGGGGAAAGGCCGGAAAGCCGGCTCGAACTCCAGTAGCACCCCTTCACACACCCGCTCAAAAGCGACCACCCAGTTGCGGCTTTGATGACCAGCCACCACGACAGGGCTGCCTGCAAAGTTTTCCTGAATCAGCCGGGCACTCTGCCTGGCAGCAGGTACGGGCTGAGGCTGCTCCGCCGGGCGCTTGCACCCATAGCAGAGGGATAGCGGCAATAAGAAGCACAAAAGGTATTTCATTCCAATGCGACAGTGAAGGGCTCTTAAAACGCGTAAGGGCTGTTGCTACCAAAAGCGTAACAACAGCCCCTACAATTACAAGACGCATAAACTCAGTTATGCCATTCTTAGTTCACGTCCCACCACAACTTGGTGCTCAGGTCGTTCGGGTTGCCCGTTACCGCCTGAAGCGAAGAGTTGTTACGAGTCTGCTCACTGATAGGGTAAGGCAAGCGTACCGGGATCACATCATTGGTCGCTGCTGCCGGAACTTCCAGCTGCGGGAAGTCGAGGCGGCGCCACTCTGCCCAAGCCTGTGGGCCATTCATGTAAAAGGCAATCCACTTCTGCCAGCCCAAAGACTCTTTCCAGTTGCCGGCATCGTAAGGGTTGGCCGAAACGTAGTCTGCAATCGCTGCCTCATCGGTGATGCCCCAGTAGTTCATAGATGCGGCTACGCCATCAGCGTACGCTTGGGCTGCATCTCCGGAGAGGATACCCCGCTGATAAGCTTCTGCTTCCAGGAACTTGACCTCTGCATAATCCATAATTACAGCCGGAGCAGTAGCTTCCCGGACCAAGTCACTTGGGCGGGAAGTGGTGGACTTCAGGGAGAAGGCCTCGCCATCTGTCAATCCGTAAGGCATACCTACGATTTCGCCGCTGTTGTTGGGCTTGGCGTACACATCAAGACGGGGGTCGCCCATAGCCTTGAGGTTGTCGACCAGTACATCAGTAACTGCGAAGTCGTCACGGGTGTCGATAACGGCATCGATGAACAACGGGTTTGCGATGTTCGGGTCGTCAGAGAACTCGAACAGTGCGTTCTCTTCGTTGCTGGAGATCATGCCGCCGTTGTTGGGGTCAGCCGCTTTGGCAATGTAGTTTTTCGCTGTATTCTCATCTACATCTACAATCCGCATAGCCATGCGCATCATTAGGGAGTTGCCCAGCTTTTGCCAGAGGGCGACGTCACCCTCGTAAATCAGCTCGCCAGATTCAAACGACCCTGCAGAAGGGTCAAGCGCATTAACAGCAGCTTCCAGGCGCGCCAGCAAGTCCATGTAGATGCTCTGCTGAGAATCGTAGCCAGGCAGCGGGAAGTCAATACTCTGCAATGCCTCCGTGTAAGGAATATCACCGTAACCATCCACCATATTGTGGAAAGTGTGCACCATCAGGATTTCAATGATTGCCGTCTGATTCGCCCGTACCGGCTCGGTAAGGGTCTCATCCATCATGATCATCTCCTCCGCCACATCAAGCTCTTTGAGGACGTCGGCGTAAAAGTCAAGCCATTCTGCATCAAAGTCATTTCCATCTACGGTATAACGAGACTCTTCTGCGTACTCGTTTTGTGCCCAGTGCTGAACGCAGAGCATCGTCCACTCGGCATTGTAACCCCGGCTCCAAAGTACCCGGTTGACTTGGTACTCGGCTTCCGTAACCAGATTGATAGCGGGGACATCGATCGGGTTGTTCGGATCGACATTGTACTCTGTAATGTCATCACAGGAAGTCGCCCCAAAAAACAGCACACTTAGCAGGAGGGCGTACTTATATTGAAAGATATATTTCATCGTAAAATTTTGTTTTAGTTAAACAACGCGGGTTAAAACGTTTTGCGAGCATTGACATTGCCCGCAAAACGTTTTGGTTGCGTTAAAATTTAGAGCTTAAAGCTCAGGTTGACACCCATAGAACGAGTCGAGGGCACTTGTGCATTTTCCAGTCCCTGATCGTTGCCAGCACCGGTGATGATCTGTGGATCGAGGTAAGGCAAGTCAGCGGTCAGGATAGCCAGGTTACGGCCAAACAGAGATACTGTAACGTCCCGGAATGGCGCCTTGCCAAACAGACGGTTGGGGATGGTATAGCCCAAGCGCAAGTCGCGCAGCTTGATGAAGCTGGCTTCGAATACGTTAGGCGCAGCCCGGTTCCAGTAAGTCTGGTAGTAAACCTGTGGGTCAACGGGGATGTCATTCGGTGTTCCATCAGGCTTCACGCCTGGCAGGATCAAACCATCTGCACGGATATCATCGATACCGTTGAAAGAAACCGTTTCGGGGTGCATACCGGAGTACTTCGCCCACTGAAGAGACGTAGAATGGATCGCACCGCCTTTCTGGAAGTCAAACAGCACACTGGCAAACAGGCCTTTGTAACGGAAGCCCGTCTGCAGGCCACCCGTCCAGTCTGCGATGGCAGAACCGAGGAATACCCGCTCGCTGGTAAACTGGTAGAAACCATCTTCATCAACCAGGCGCTCCCCATCTTCATTAAAGACATAATCCTGCCCAAAGATTGCCATGTATGGCAGGCCTTCGGCAATACGCAAGTCAGCTGCCCAGGTACCACCACGGGCGATACTTTCTACACCTTCCACGAGGCTAACTACCTCGTTGTACTGCCGCAGTGCATTCAGCGTGATGTTCCACTGGAAGTCTTCGGTTTCTACCGGGATGACATTCACCTGGAATTCTACCCCGTAGTTGCGCATCTCACCGGCATTAAGCACCTTGGAAGTAAACCCGGTCGCTGCGGAAGCCGGCACCGTAAAGATTTGGTCTTCGGTTGTCCGGTCATAGTAAGCCATGTCGATACCGAAGCGGCCGTTGAACATCCGCAGGTCCAATCCAAACTCGACTTCTGAAGTCAGCTCCGGGCCGAGATTTGGGTTGTTCTGAGAGTTAGGCACTGAGTAGCGGGGGTTGCCCATGTAGTTAGGCACCTGTGGAGAAAATACATCCGTCAGGCGGTAAGGGTCTGCATCAAGGCCTACCTGTGCATAGCTGGCCCGCAGTTTCGCAAAAGAAATGGGGCCGATCGCGCCACCGAATACCGGCAGGTCGCTAATGACTGCACTCATAGACACAGATGGGTAGAAGTAAGAATTGTCCCCATCGGGCAGTGTGGAAGACCAGTCGTTACGAGCCGTAACGTCGAAGTATAACCAGTTATCAAAGCCGATAGAAGCCAGTCCGAAAGCACTGTTGATCCCCCACTCATCCTGACGAGTCTCCACGATTGGAGACGCGATGGAGTTGCTGATGTTGTAGAAGCCTTCCAATGCCAAGCCACCGTTGGTCTCAGCAGTAGTACGGCGGATAAACTGGCGCATGCGGTTACCACCAGCTACTACGTTAAGGGAAATGCGGTCGAAGTTTTTATTGTAGTTCAACTTCACTTCCATGTTGGTTTCCTGGAAGCGGCGCTCCTCTTCACTGTAAAGAGAAGTCTCTACTGACTGAATAGGAATAGCTTCCCGGGTGCTAAACTGATAGAAGTCTGTACCTACCCGGCTGGAGAGGGAAAGCCCTTCTGCCAGGTCAACTACGATTTGACCGTTACCAAAGAAGCGGTTACGCGTATCTTCCTGCAGGAAGTTGTTTCGTACCCAGTAAGGGTTGTCGAAGAAGTTCGGCTCCTCGTCAAAAAACAGCAGATTGCCATTATCATCCACCTGCGGGCCACGGGGGTTCCAGGTTTGCTGGAACCCATCGGTGCGGGTATCGTTGCGCAGGCGGTCCAAATCCAGCTGGGTCTGCCACCACTGCGTGAAGGCTTGCATTGGGTTACCGTTATTGTAACCGGTTACATTACGGTTTTGCGCATCGGTGCGCACGTAGTTACCGGCCAGCTCAACGCGAACACGGTCATGAATTTGGTAGCCTGAGTTGATGGTTACGGTGTTACGCTCCAACTCACCGTTGGGCATCGTGCCCGCCTGGCTCAGGTTGGTGTAACCAAGGCGGAAATTACCCTGATCGTTGGCACCACTAAGCGCGACGCTGTTCTGCAGTGTTTGCCCGGTTTCGAAGAACTCTTCGTAGCCCGCGTTAGGAGCCACCCAGGGGCGCACCTCTTTGTAAAATGGGCTGCCGGGGTCCCAGCTGTCCCAGTGGCGTACGAGCACGTTAGGGTCGTACTTCGGCCCCCAGGAACCATCCTTAGAGTAAATAGGATAGAGGTACTCCTGACCATCCTGATTCAAAACATTGAAACCAGAAGGGGTAGCTACTGAAGCGCCGCCACCGTATTCCTGCTGGTGCGGGATCAGGTTGTTTACCTGATCGAAAGTCATGCTGGAGTTCACCTCAACGCCAATGCCTTTGCCCTTGCGGCCAGAACCATCCTTAGTGGTGATCAGGATAACGCCGTTGGCACCACGCTGCCCGTAGAGGGCAGATGCCGCTGCACCTTTCAGTACAGTCATGCTTTCGATGCTTTCCGGATCAATATCCTGGATGGTGTTACCATAGTCATAAGCAGTACCATCTTCTCCGAAACCACGCATCTGCGAGTTAGAAGCAAAGTTCGAGTTGTCCAACGGGATGCCATCCACCACAAAAAGCGGCTGGTTGTCACCCAGGAAGGAGTTGGAACCCCGAATGGTGATACGGGAAGAGCCACCCAGTGAAGATGGCGCACCCTGAATCTGGATACCGGCCACTTTACCGTTGAGGGAGTTGACAACGTTGACCTCCTTGGTCTCTGCCAGCTCTGCCCCCTTTACCTCCTGTACGGAGTAGCCAAGGGCTTTTTCCTGGCGCTCGATACCAAGGGCTGCCACTACCACCTCCTGAAGATTTACGCCCTCAGCCATGGTAATGTCAAGCTTAGTCTGATTACCTACTTCTACCTCCATCGTTTCGAAGCCGGTATAGCTGACTACGAATATGGGGTTTTCAGACTTAACATTAATGGAGTAAGTCCCGTCGATGTCGGTAATTGTACCTGTCGTTGTTCCTTTGACTAGAATACTGGCGCCCAGGAGCGGGTCGCCGTTTTGGTCACTGACGGTACCAGTGACGGTTCTCTGTGCGAGCATGGAACCAATGGTAAAGACCACCAGTCCCAACACTAGTGAGAGTTTTTTCATACTAATTACTTTTTGTTTTAAAACGTAGAGTCTTTGATGCTAAAGTAGGGCTTTTCACAAACAAAAAAAGTTTGTGCTTTAAGTTTTTGTTAACTCTATGTCAATTTTAACGCCGGGTACTCCCCTTACGCTGCTTGGCGAGGGCAGAAAAAACGGCAGCGGGCAAACATTGGTGCACCCATTGGCGAGATTCGCAATTTGAATGACAATCGCTGCATTATGACAATTGGCGCAAGTACATTTGTATCGTATTGGATAGCCCGAAGTACAGCGCATCGGAAATAAGCGCGTGCCCGATCGACACCTCGAGCAGGCCTTCAACCCGCTCACTGTAGTACCGGAGGTTGTCCAGGTTGAGGTCATGCCCGGCGTTGATGCCCAACCCTGCTTCCCGAGCTACTTTTGCCGCCTGAACATGGGGAGCAACGGCTTTGTCCCGGTCTGCTTCAAACTGCTTGGCATAATCGCCGGTATAAAACTCAATCCGGTCCGCCCCTACCGCACGTGCGCCCTCCACGAACTTCGGCACGGGGTCTACAAAAATAGAGACCCGCACCCCCCATTCGTGCAGTTGCTGCGTAATATCGTTCAGGAATGCTTGGTGCCGGATCGTATCCCAACCCTGGTCCGAAGTCAGGGCATCCGGGCTATCAGGCACGAGGGTAGCCTGCGCGGGCGGATTTTTTTCCAGCAGTGCCATGAAACGTCCAGAGGGGTTGCCCTCGATGTTGAATTCAGTTGTATTGACGGCTTTGAGTTGAGGGATATCGCTGTAGCGGACGTGGCGCTCGTCGGGCCGGGGGTGCACGGTAATCCCCTGGGCACCGAACCGCTCGCAGTCCTGAGCGATACGCACCAAATTAGGAAGGTCGCCTTCCCGGCTGTTCCGGATTAAAGCTACTTTGTTGATATTGACGCTAAGACGAGTTGACATAAAATTGGAGTTTTTGTGAGCTGTTTCTAGAACGTTTTTCCTACAGCTTGGTTGTTTCGGGACAAATCTTAATGATAAATGCGAATCAAGAGCTAAAAGTCAATTTAGCTCGGTGATCAAAATTAAAGCTG
>CAZNSK010000171.1:0-12230 GCA_964575505.1 uncultured Phaeodactylibacter sp. | reverse complement strand
AAAACATTATGAGTAATGTATCCACTGTCGCTCACGACAAACTGAGCCCGCCCCAATTTAAAGCGCAGTACGATAACTTTATAGGAGGCAAATGGACTGCGCCGGTAAAGGGGGAATACTTTGAGAATACCTCTCCCGTTGATGGTAACACCTTTACCAAAATCGCTCGCTCTACGGCTGAAGATGTCGAGCTGGCCCTTGATGCCGCCTGGGAAGCAGCCCCGGCCTGGAACACCTCCGCTGCTGCTTACCGCTCTGGGCTGCTGCTGAAGATTGCGGATGTGATGGAGCAAAACCTCGAAGCCCTTGCCCGCGTAGAGACCTGGGACAACGGCAAGCCGTTGCGTGAAACAATGGCCGCAGATATGCCCCTGGCAGTCGACCACTTCCGCTACTTCGCCGGTGTGATCCGCGCAGAAGAAGGAAGTATGAGCGAACTGGATGCCAATACGGTATGCGTTAATGTGGAAGAGCCACTAGGCGTTGTTGGTCAGATTATCCCCTGGAACTTCCCAATCCTGATGGCGGCCTGGAAGCTGGCACCCGCTCTGGCTGCCGGTAACTGTGTGGTGTTAAAACCCGCTGAGCAGACCCCGGTTGGTATTCTGGTACTGATGGAAATGATTCAGGATATTTTACCAGCCGGTGTACTGAATATTGTCAACGGATTTGGTGTGGAAGCCGGTAAGCCCCTTGCCTCCAACCCGCGTGTCAATAAAGTAGCCTTTACCGGGGAGACAACTACGGGGCAGCTGATTATGCAGTATGCGTCCAAGAATATTGTGCCGGTGACCCTTGAGCTGGGCGGTAAGTCGCCCAACATCTTCTTCAAGAGCATCATGGATGCAGATGATGATTTCTTCGACAAGTGCCTGGAGGGAGCAGTAATGTTTGCGCTCAATCAGGGCGAAGTCTGCACTTGCCCCTCTCGTATGCTGGTGGAAGAAAGTATATACGATGAATTTATCGAACGGGTAGTAGAGCGTACCAAAGCCATCAAGCTTGGCCACCCACTAGATCCACAGACGATGATGGGCGCACAGGCATCCAGCGACCAGTATGAGAAAATCCTTAACTACATCAATATTGGCAAAGAAGAAGGTGCAGAGGTACTCTGCGGCGGAGAAGCAGCTTACAACGAAGGCTTATCCGGCGGCTTCTACATTCAGCCTACCATCCTTAAAGGCAATAACAAGATGCGCGTCTTTCAGGAGGAAATCTTCGGGCCAGTCGTTTGCGTCACCACCTTCAAGGATGAGGCCGAAGCCATTGAGATCGCTAATGATACCCTTTATGGATTAGGTGCCGGCGTTTGGACACGCGACATGCACCAGGCGTATCAGATATCCCGTGCGGTAGAAGCAGGGCGGATATGGGTGAATAACTACCACAATTACCCTGCGCACGCACCCTTCGGCGGCTACAAGAAGTCGGGTATCGGACGGGAGAACCACAAGATGATGCTCGCGCACTACCGCCAGACGAAGAACATGCTGATTTCTTACGATAAGAAAAAGCTGGGCTTCTTCTAGAGCCGGAATTCTAGTTCCCGAACGGGCAGGCTTGGCAGACGCAACAGTCGGTCAAGCCTGTCTTTATTTTTCCTGACCAAAACCTGACCAATATGGTAAACCGCGTACTTGTAACCCCTGAAGCGATCGAAGTAATCGACCAACTGCGGGAGCAGCACGGCCCTTTGATGTTTCACCAAAGCGGTGGCTGCTGTGACGGTTCCGCCCCAATGTGTTTCCCCCAGGGAGAAATGATGCTGGATGATAATGATGTCTGGATGGGCGAAATACACGGTTGTCCGTTCCTGATGTCCAACGACCAGTTTGAGTACTGGAAGCACACACAGCTCGCCGTAGGCATTACCAAGGGCCGGGGCGCCAGTTTTTCACTGGAAATCCCCTTAGGGATCCGATTTATCATACGCTCCCGCTTGTTCACAGACGAAGAACTGGCTCAGTTGCCACCGGTGAGAAAGGGCAGTGAAGTGGCTTAGGGGTATTTGTGGACATCCATTCCAGTCCAAACTGTTTTAAGGCGTAACAAATGCTTACCTTTGCCCCGAAAATCAGGAAAAGCATGGGCAGGAGAAAAAAGCCAAAAGTATACACCGATGTCCGGTTCACCGGCATTGCCGACAAGGGTCGGGCCGTAGGCCGTGATGAAGATGGGAAGGTCATCTTTTCTGATGGCGTAGCGCCAGGCGATGTGGCGGATGTGCTTGTCAAGCGTAAAAAGAAAGGCGTGCTCATGGGCACGGCTCAGCAAATTAAGTCCTACTCACCCGAACGGGCAGAACCGGTATGCGAGCACTTCTGGCTATGTGGCGGCTGCAAATGGCAGCACCTGAGCTATAAAGCCCAGGCCCGGGAGAAAGAAAAAGTAGTCCGTGATACCCTCCGCCGCATTGGCAAGGTGGAGGTAGAGGAATTCCTGCCAATCCGTGCAGCTGAACAGACCACCTTCTACCGCAACAAGCTCGAATTTTCGTTTTCCAACAAACGCTGGCTCACCCGCGAGGAAATCGATTCTGATATTTCCAACAAAGCCAATGTACTGGGCTTTCACCGCTCCGGCGCTTTTGATAAAGTGATCGATATCGATAAGTGCTGGCTACAGCCAGACCCCTCTAACGAAATGCGGAATGCCATCAAGGAAATCGCCCTGCAGCAGGGCCTGAGCTTCCATGACGCCAAAGCCCACGAAGGCTTCATGCGGCAGGTGATGTTCCGCGTTACTACCACAGGCGAAGTCCTGGTGCTTTTTAGTTTTCACGAAGATAAGCCCGAGTTATACCAGCCGTTTATGGATGCAGTAATGGAGCGTTTCCCGCAAATCACTACAGTATGTTACTGCATCAACACCAAGCTCAATGACTTCCTGTACGACCTCGATATGCATACCTATGCCGGCAAAGGGTATGTAGAAGAATGCCTGGGTGATATCCGCTTTAATGTGGGCCCCAAGTCCTTCTTCCAAACCAATACCCATCAGGCCAAAGTCCTCTACGATACTGTGGTAGAATTTGCCAGCCTAAACGGTACAGAAAATGTATACGACCTCTACACTGGCATTGGCAGCATCGCGCTTTATGTGGCCCGGGCCTGCCGGCAGGTAGTGGGTATTGAAGAGATACCAGAAGCCATCGCTGATGCAGAAGCCAACGCTCAGCTCAACGATATCGGCAATGCGGTGTTCTACGCGGGGGATGTCAAGGATATGCTGACGCCCGAGTTTGCTGAGCAGCATGGCCGGCCTGATTTGCTGATTACGGACCCCCCAAGGGCTGGCATGCACGCCAAAGTGGTAGAGATGCTCCTGGAACTAGCTGCCCCCCGTATCGTTTACGTTAGCTGCAACCCATCTACCCAGGCCCGCGACTTACAACTGCTCAGCGAAAAATACCGGGTTGTCAAGGCGCAGCCGGTAGACATGTTCCCGCATACGCACCACATAGAAAATGTGGCTTTGCTAGAGCTTCGTTAACTTCACCATTATGAACAAAGAATTTATACACGCCAAGATAGAGCAACTTGAAACAGAACTGAAGCCTTACCTGCCTATACTGGGTAAGGCTGCCGATGCAGTTTTGGACCAGGATGTTTCTTCTTACCCGATCTTTGTTGTCCATCAGATTACGGTTGACATTGGCATACCCCTGCTCAGCCACGAGGCAGAAGCCGGGCCGGCCTGGTCGGTACACGCCAGTACACTGGAAGAGCTGGTCACCAAAAAGGTAGTGGAAGTCGATAAATTGAACAACTTCCGGCAGGTGTATAAAGACCCAAGAGAAAACCTATGCCTCTTTGTCCTTAGCGATTTGGGCGCTAATTTTATGTTCATTTCCCGCTAATCCACCAACCGCATGGAAGGAAGTGCCAAAATAGAGAAAGCCCATCACATCCTGTTGATTGAGGATGACCCTGCCTTCGCCCGTTTGGTCAAAGCCTACCTGTCGGACGTCGACCTGCTAAGCTGCACAATTACCCACGTCACCAATTTGTCGGATGGGCGCGCTGCCCTTCGCAAACCTTCCCCGAGCTTTGCTGCGGTACTCCTTGATTTGAGCCTGCCCGACAGCTCCGGGTTCAATACCTTGGAGACGCTGCTTTACCATTTCCCTAAACTGAATGTGATTGTTATGACCGGGCAGATGGACAAAAGGCTTGGGGTGGAAGCCGTGAAAGCAGGTGCGCAGGACTTTTTGGTCAAAGGGGAGTTTACGGAAGGGGGGTTGGCTAAATCGCTGCGCTTTTCGATAGAGCGCAACAGCATCATCAACCGGCTGGAAGAAACCCAGCGCATGGCCAGAATAGGGCACTGGGAATGCAGCCCCAGCGAGCACTATTTTTCAGGCTCTGAAGAGCTGTACCGGATTTTCGGGCGCGCTTTCCAAAACAAACTGGATTGCGAAGATATTCAAGCGGAGTCAGGTCCGTATCATGTTTTCAAAACCTTGCAAGAGCGGGCCCAGGTAGAAGAGCGGGTGCAGATCGATACCTGGATTCAACCCGAATCCGGCCACGTGCCCCGCTTTGTGTCTATGATGTGCTCCGCTTACCAACTGGCGAATGGAGAGCCGTTTTTTAACGGTATCGTTCAGGATATCACGGAGCGCAAGCAAACGCAGGAACTCAAAAAAGAGCGCGACCTGGCGGAACAGGCGGCTAATGTGAGAGAACAATTCATAGCGAGTATCAGCCACGAGATGCGCACGCCGATGAACGCCATTTTAGGCATGAGCAACCTCCTGCACGATACACCCCTGAACCAAGAGCAGCGGGAGTACGTAACGGCCATCAAGCGCTCTTCCGATTTGCTGCTGGGGATCATCAGCGATATACTGGAAATGTCTACTATTCAAAACGACAAGGTCCAAATCCAGCGCAAGCCTTTCTCCATTCGCGAGTTGCTGGAAGGCCTGGTGAGCGTGCTTAAGTACAAAGCCCGCGAAAAGCAACTGGGGTTTCAACTGCACATTGAGGAAAGTATACCGGCTGAACTGGAAGGGGACGCCTTGCGGCTCAACCAAATCCTTTACAACCTGGTCGGGAATGCCATTAAATTCACGGAACATGGGGCCGTCCGGCTCTCCGTGCGCTGTTTGCACAAAACGCAAGCAGCGTGCCGGCTTTTATTTGAAGTCGAAGACACGGGGTTGGGCATCCCGGCTGACCAAATTGAAAAAATCTTTGAAACCTTTGTGCGCTTACCTACAGCTGATAAAATTTACGAGGGGACTGGGCTGGGGCTAAGCATCGCCAAAAAATTGGTCGAACAACAGGGGGGCACACTCCGGGTGGAGAGCACTCCCGGAAAAGGCTCCCGCTTTTTCTTTGAGTTGTCATTCGACTACCAGGGCGTTTCGGTAGGCCAGGCTAGTTATGAAGAGCCATCGCCACCGGTAGTGATTTCCAAAGACCTCTCTTTTCGGCTGTTGATCGTGGAGGACCACAAAATGAATCAGCTCGTGGCCAGCCGTACGATTCAGAAGAAATGGCCGTCAGTCGATATCCTGTTGGCCGGCAACGGGGAAGAAGCCCTCAAAGTTTTGAAAGCGCAGCCTGTCGACCTCATCCTTATGGATATTCAAATGCCCATTATGGATGGTTTTACAACCATTGACCTAATTCGTAACCGGATGCCGAAACCTATTTCCCAATTGCCCGTATTGGCTATTACCGCCCACGCCAACATCGCTCAGCAGAAGCGGTTTAAGCAAAGTGGTTTCAATGATTTTGTATTTAAGCCCTTTGAGCCTGAACAACTATTCATCGCTATAGAACAGCAGTTGCAACGGGCGGAAAAGCAGTTTTGAAATAGGCTATGCAATACAAACACTTAAAGTTGAGCTATTTGGAGCGGATGGCGGGCGGAGACGCGGAAGACCGTCGCCAGTTATTGAAAATGCTGGTTCAGGACCTTGCAGCGTATCCGGAAAAAATGCAAGCTGCTTTTCAAGAAGAGGATTGGCCCCGGCTTGAAAAACAGGCGCACTACTTTAAATCCACGCTCCCCTTTACAGGCTACCAGAAGTTGATTGGTCTAAACCAGGCGCTTTACCAAAGCCTAAGGGATGGAGCCGATGTGGAGCACCTGCCGGGCCTTTTGCAGCAGATTAAAAAGGAAAGCCAGGCGGTATTGGCAGAAGCACAACGAGCGCTGGAGCAGGCATAAGTTTTGTTTTTAGTATCTTTGGTTTAGACCTACCTGCAACCTCTATGAAAGAAAACAAAAAAATCCTGATCTGCGAAGACGAGGAAATTTTGCTTACCGCGCTCAAATTCCGACTGCAAAAACAAGGTTACGAACTTTTCCTGGCCGCTGATGGCAAGGAGGCGCAAGACCTTCTCCAACAGGAAAAGCCTGATTTGCTGGTGACGGATATCGAAGTACCTGAACTGAATGGCTTGCAACTGGTAGCGTATGTCCGCCAAGACTTAGGCAGGGACATCCCTATCGTTATGATTGCGCCTATGGAAGATGATGAATCCATTCTCAAAGCTAAAGCAGCCGGAGCTACGGACTTTGTCACAAAACCTTTTAAACCGGTGGAATTGGTCTTGCGGATTCGATGTATTTTCCAAGCGCTGGATTCGAAAAAATGATCACCTAAATACCATGAAAGGAATTATTCTAGCCGGCGGGCTGGGGACTCGCCTGTATCCATTGACCCTGGCGGTCAGTAAGCAACTAATGCCAGTCTATGATAAACCCATGATCTACTATCCACTGTCTACCTTGTTGTTGGCTGGGATCAGGGATATCCTCATTATTTCCACCCCTGGCGATGTCCCTAATTTTCAGAAGCTTTTGGGAGATGGCAGCCAGATTGGGTGCAATTTTACTTATGTACCGCAACCCGAGCCCAACGGCCTGGCGCAAGCATTTGTGCTGGGGGAGTCCTTTATAGGCAGTGACCCCGCCGCGCTTATTCTGGGAGATAATATTTTCTACGGCTCGGGTTTGGAAGAACAGCTGCGGGCGAGCACAGACCCTAAGGGCGGGGTAGTTTTTGCTTACTGGGTGGCGGACCCTGAGCGGTATGGTGTCGTCGAATTTGATGACACCGCCACGGCTATTTCCATAGAAGAAAAGCCCCAAAAGCCGAAGTCCAACTACGCAGTTCCCGGGCTGTATTTCTACGATAACCGGGTGGTTGACATCGCGAAGAGCCTGAAGCCAAGTGCCCGGGGAGAGTACGAAATCACGGATGTCAATAAGCATTATCTTCAGGAAGGCCAATTGCAGGTGGGCGTATTGGGCCGCGGCGTGGCTTGGTTAGACACCGGGACCCACAAGTCTCTTATTCAGGCCGGGCAGTTCATTGAAGTCATCGAAGACCGGCAGGGCCTCAAAATCGGATGCATAGAAGAGGTGGCCTACCGGCAGGGCTTCATCAGTGCCGAACAACTGGAGCGCCTTGGGCATAAGTACCTGAAAAGCGGTTACGGTGAGTATTTGCTCAACCTGCTTGAGCAGGAGAAAGCCTAGCCAGGAATTGCTGAATCGCTTTTTCCAGTAACCCTTCCTCCGGCTGAGGCAAGGAAAGCGGCTGTGTCCGCTGAGCGCTTTCAATAGCGCTTTTCAGATGGATTGCGCCTTGCTCCACTACCTGTGCCCTGTTCCGCTCTTTCAGCCGTTTTGCTAAATACGCTTGTTCCGTTTGCCCTGGGGTCGGGATAAGCAGCATTCTTTTATTTGTAAACGACCAGTCCATCAGGCTGCTGTAGCCCGGCCGGCTAATCAATACCTCTGACTGATGAATGGCCTTCCAAAGCTCCCGGTGCGTTAGATAGGGGATGATTTCCACCCGCCCTTCCCGGCGGCAACCGGGCAGCGCAGTCACGCCCTGTACGATAAGATGTTGGCCGGGAACTTCCCGGAGCTGCTGCCGGAGTTCTGCTTCGAGGTGAGTGCGCTGGGGCTCCGGGCCGGACAGGACAGAGACTGTACGGTACACGATGGGGGCAGATGGCGGGCGCAATTGGCTAAACCGGGATAAGGGCCCTATATAACGGGTAGGCATGGCCCTTTGGGCCGGATGGCTCAATGCCCCACTGAGGTTGGCGGGCCCGGAAAAATCAGGCACCCAGCATTCGTCGAATTGTTGGATAAAAAAGGCATTCAGCCCATTGGCAACCACCGTGAGGTACCGGTAAGGCATGCGCAGGTGCAGTTGGTGGGTCACAAACAGACAAGGGGCTTGCTGGGAGAAACAACCGAACCGGTTATCGGAGATGACCCCCTGCAGGTTGTGGGATTTGATATACCTTGCAGTGCAGCGGTGCTCCCGTAGCGCCGTTTGGGCGATTTTAGGAAGTTGCCGGCTCATATTGGATACCATGTTTGCCCCTTCGTACCGGATATTGTAGGTCGGCAGCGGCAAAAATGGAAGGTCTGGCCGTTCCGCCCGGAGCAACTCAGCCGCTCTTCCGGCAGAAGCTAGTACAGGCACTGCCCCTGCTTCTTCAAAGGCACGAATAAGAGGCAAACTCCTGGAAGCATGGCCCAGGCCCCAATCCAGGATGGCAAAAAGTAGGCGAGGTGGTTTCAAGCTGGTTATTGGCTGATTTTTTCTTACCTTTTCAAACTAACAATATCGTGAAACTATGCGGAGTGTATTTACCGGGACGCTGTTTTTTGTGATGGCCCTGAGCTTGGGCAGCTGCCGGGCTTACAACTGCGGTTGCCCTATGAGCCACTATCCCGCTTCCGAACAGGGAGGGGGGGAAAGCATGGGGGGAGCTCCTGCAAACCCTGAGGAGCGGGCCTTGAAAGCGCCAATTCCAACCTTTCTAAATACTCCCGTTGATGGATAGCCCCTTGATCAAGCGGCAGACCTCCCTCTCCGCTAACATCGTAGCTTTTTGCCGCTTTTTGCGTACCAAGGGGTTCACCATTGGGCCCAAAGAAGAGGCAGATGCACTAAGGGCTATGGAAGCCTTGCAGCCATTCCAAAACCCAGCCCATCTACAGCTTTGCCTGCGCACTGCCCTGGCGCGTACCTACGGGCAGCTCCTTCTATTTGATGAGCTCTATACTCAGTACTGGCGGGAATTGGATAAAGCAGTAGACTCGAAAATCAGGCATCAGGCTGATAAAAACAAGCCCAAAAGCGGAAAATCCGCCAATAACCCCGGATTGCAATCGATTAAAAATTGGCTGCAGGGCAATGCTTCGACGGAAGAAACAGAGATGGCTACCTACAGTACGCAGGAGGTGCTAAGCCGAAAAGATTTCTCCCTCTTGGCCGAAGAAGAACTGTTTGAAGTTGCCCGGCTCATCCATCGTATCGCCCGCACACTGGCGCTGCGCGAGAGCCGCCGCCGTAAACCTTCCCAAAAGCGAGTGCAGCTCGATCTGCGGCGCACCCTCCGCAAAAATATGCGCTGCGGAGGAGAACTGCTGGACCTGGTCCACTTTCAGCCCGCCCGGCGCAAGACGCAGATTGTGCTGCTCTGCGACGTCAGTAAGTCTATGGACCTGTACAGCCGTTTCCTTTTGCAGTTCATTTATGCTTTTCAATCCAATTACCGGCGCATCGAAGCTTTTGTATTTAGTACCCAGCTACACCGAGTGACTGCTGCTTTTCGGCGGAGAGACTTTAGGGCCGCCCTTGATGAAGCCACCGCCCAGGTTAACGGATGGTCGGGGGGGACCAAGATTGGAGCCTCACTATCGCATTTTTGCAAAAATTACGCTGGGCGCCTGCTCAACCGCCGCACGGTGGTGATCATCATCAGTGATGGCTGGGATACCGGAGAAGTGCAATTGCTGGAAGAGCGCATGTGTGAAATTCAGCGCAAGGCTGCCAAAGTCATTTGGCTAAACCCCCTGGCAGGAAATACGAATTACAAAGCAGAAACCAAGGGTATGCAGGCGGCGCTGCCGTATGTAGATGTGTTTGCGCCCGGGCACAATGTGGAAAGCCTGCGCCGGCTGTACCATCAATTGTAATGCTGGCCTCATCAGCAAGCACCGGCTGCAAAATTGAACCACCGGACTTAGCCTTTGTTCTAGTGGTGTTTCAAATCAAAACGGAATTTAAATGACTACACTTAAGGAAGGCGACAAGGCCCCGGACTTCTCCGGTATCGACCAGGATGAGAACCAAGTGGCCTTGTCTGATTTTAAAGGCCAAAAGCTTATTCTCTTCTTTTATCCAAAAGACAACACTCCGGGCTGTACTGCTGAGGCGTGTAATCTCCGCGATAATTACGAAGACCTGAAAGCCAAGGGGTATGCACTGCTGGGGGTAAGCCCGGACAGTGTGCGCAAGCATCAGAACTTTATCAAAAAACACGATTTGCCTTTTCCGTTGCTGGCAGACACGGAGAAAGCCGTGCTGAATGCTTACGGGGTATGGGGCCCTAAACAATTTATGGGCCGAAAATTCGACGGGGTGCACCGCACCACCTTTATCATCGATGAAAACGGGGTGATAGAAAAGGTATTCAAGAAGGTGAAAACGAAGGCGCACACCGAGCAGATATTGGAAGCTATGGAGGCCTGACCAGCAAAAAAAATCGCCTCTGGGTTTAAAAATCCAGAGGCGATTGACAGTTTAGGCTATAGCTCGATATCAGCGTCGAAATTGACCAATTCCACAAATCGAGCAATCCGTTTATTGATGGCCTTGTTGGATAGTTCCTTAAGGCGTTCCACACCAAATTTCTCTACGCAGAAGGAAGCCATAGCAGAGCCATAGATTACAGCCCGCTTCATATTTTCGAACGATAAATCCGAAGTACGGGCAATGTATCCCATAAAACCACCGGCAAAGGTGTCTCCGGCACCAGTGGGGTCAAACACTTCGGCGAGTGGCAGGGCAGGCGCGAAAAACACTTTGCTGCCTTCAAACAGGAGCGCACCGTGCTCTCCTTTCTTGATGACCAGGTGTTTGGGTCCCATTTCGTGGATGACTTCTGCGGCTTTTACCAAAGAGTGTTCACCGGATAGTTGGCGGGCTTCTTCGTCATTGATGATCAGGCCGTCAATGTGTTTAAGCACATCCAGCAGACTTTCCATCGCAGTATCCATCCAGAAGTTCATGGTGTCCAATGCGATAAACTTCGGGCGGTTGTCCAATTGCTCAATAACGGCCCGTTGTACGGAAGGCGTAAGGTTACCCAGCATCAGGAATTTAGCGTTCTTATAAGACGCGGGCAGGGTAGGCCGGAAATCGGCCAGCACATTCAGTTGAGTGTCCAGCGTATCGCGTTCGTTCAGGTTATCGTGGTATTTTCCTGCCCAGAAGAAGGATTTTTCTCCGGCTTTTACCTGCAATCCATCCAAATCTATGCCCCGCCCTTTCATGAAATCTAATTCGGACTGGGGGAAATCGTCACCAACAACGGATACAATCTTAAGGTTATCAGTAAAGTAGGATGCAGCTAAGGTGATATACGTGGCGGCTCCGCCTACTACTTTTTCGGCGCGGCCAAAGGGCGTTTCGATATCATCAAAGGCTACAGTACCAACAGCTAACAGGCTCATTTGAATTATTTTTTAAATTTTTCAGTTACAAAGATTGCACATTTATTTTAGATGGTATAACTTTGCAGTCGCCTTTTGAAAGAAAGAGGATTTAGGTATAAATAGGTGCTACAAAACCAACAATTCTGGGTCGCAAATTGGCTCAGCCCCGATAGAAATCGGGGAGTTGGTTAGAGCTTTGAAATAGAAAATTGCCTCAGTAGCTCAGTTGGTTAGAGCGGCGGACTGTTAATCCGTAGGTCATAGGTTCAAGTCCTATCTGAGGCGCAATTAAAGCCTCGAAGCTAAGCTTCGGGGCTTTTGTGTTTCACCCCTTTGCGCATGCACTACGTTTACATACTCTACTCATCGGGCTCCGACAAGTACTACGTGGGCCAAACATCAGATGTAGAGCAGCGGCTGCGGCACCACAATGAGCTGTCGGAGAAGTCCTACACTTCCCGCCACCGGCCATGGGAGCTGCGCGCGGTTTTGGAAGCGCCGTCGCGTAGTGCAGCGATGCGTATGGAGCGTCATATCAAGAGTTATAAAGACCGTGATTATCTCCAGGAGCTGACGGAGTCAGCGACCCTGCGCCGTGGGCTGGAGGCGCGTTTTGGGGAGCAGTGATTAGATTGGGCCCTTAGCTCCGCTAGAAACCGGGGAGTTGGTTAGAGCGGTCCCGGTGTTACCGCATAGGCGTCAACCGAAATTATTCATATATGAAAAAGACTGCCTAAGTT
>CAZNSK010000170.1:0-12280 GCA_964575505.1 uncultured Phaeodactylibacter sp. | reverse complement strand
GGGCGGTGCTGCCCGGGCGGGCGCGGCTGCTGAGGTGGGTTAGGGTGACGGGGAGGGGGCTGGTAATGCTAAAACTAGCTAAATAGTTGTTTCCGAAATTACTATCAAATATTTCAGAAGCTGCATCTACCCCGTTAGTTGTTATTCTTGCGTAGACTTCAAGTGTGTAGGAACCAATTCCTAAGGAAAGCCCATCAAAAATATCGACTGCCAGATCGGTTGTGTTGCTGCCGTTAATATCCGTACCCCATTGCTGGTCATCTGTTGTGCCTCCTACATCATCAATCTGGAAAGCGTAGCTGATTTCATTAAAAACCGGAGCCCCTGGCCGGTTACCTGATTCGTAAATGATATAGAAAATAGACGCCCCGGTAACATCACTTCCGTTATTTTTAAAGGACTTCAACTGGCCTCCGAGGAAGAAGGTCGCTTGCACAGCGGGCCGCCGGCTTCACCATGATGTGGATGCCGCCCCTGGTGCAGGCTAGCTTTGGGGACTGCAGCAATGGGTACGACCCGCAGGACTTGTACGACTACGGCCAGGTGTCGGGGGCAACCGGGCTGGGCACAGGGGCAGAGGTGGAAGCCTGGATAGCGGCCCTGCAAGCCAACAATATGCTGCCGGTGGCGGATGTAGTCTACAACCACCGGGATGGTGGCGACTGGGAGAACAACCCTGCTGTGCGCGATTACATCCTGAACTACCCAAACGGAGCCGGCTGCAGCAGCAGCTCCGCCACCCCCTACCCCGTAAATGGGAAAATGCGCTACCTGCTGCCCCTGGGCGGCAGCAGCGGTAACGGGGCTGGCGACTACTACTTCAAGTTTGCATCAGCCTCCGGGCAATCGGGCTTTGACGGGCGTTCTTATAAGCTCTTTTTCCGGACCACCAGTACGGGGTTTACCACTCCGGATATAACGGAGTCAGAGCCCAATGGCGGGGGCGACTGCGGGCAGGCCTTTGACCAGGTCTTTCTGGGCCGGAACGTTCTCGCTACTCAGGAAACCACCACCGGCTGCAATACCGATGAGTTCTACCTTCAGCTCAATGCCAGCGACTTCGATGCGGCGGGCGACCAGCTGGAAATTTACATTGAGCAAGTGGGCGGAGGCGGCAGCGGAATCGACATCCGGCTGTACGACCTCTATTCCGTACCCCGGGCGGCCAGCATCTTCAACGAGGTGCAGTTCCAGACCCGCACCAACTTCAATGGCATGCCCAGCGGACAGGGCGGCATGGACTGGCGCAACTTTAAACCCAACGGCAGTATCCCCACTTGCATGTCCGGCGACCTCGACTTCCCTTTCTTCTTCTTCGATGTGGAACAAGCCGAGCCTACAACCGGCACCACCTACGATGCCTGGAACAAATGGCTCTGGAATACCGTAGGCATGCGCGGCTTAAGAATCGATGCAGTCAAGCACTTCCCGGCTTGGTTTACCGCTACCCTGCTCAACGACCTCCACGCTGCGGGGATCAATCCGCCAATGGTGGTGGGCGAGCACTTCACTGTGAATGCCGGCGTGCTCAAGAACTGGGTGGACCAAGTCTATGCCTCCATGACGCCAGGGGCGGCCAGCGCAATCGACGTGCGCGCTTTTGACTTCGAGCTGCGGGCAGGCCTGAAGAACGCCTGCGAAAACGGCTTCTACGATGTGAGGAACCTGTACAATATCGGGATGGTCAACGGGCAGGGCATGAATGGCCGGAATGTCGTAAGCTTCATCAATAACCATGACTACCGGTCCGGCCCCGAGCACGTACTGCAGAACCTACAGCTGGCCTACGCCTACATTCTGACCAACAACCAGATTGGGCTGCCCTCAGTCTTTTATCCCGATTATTACGGCGTGGATATCTATGGCTCCGGATACCCCTTCCCCGATATTCAAAGCGATATCAATAACCTGATGCAGGTGCACCGGACCTACATTGCCGGCGCCTCGTTCGTTGACTACCTTAACCGTGTGGGCACCCCCTACGGCAGCGCTTACCTGGAGTCTGGCCCCTTTGACTGCCTGCTGTATCAGCTGCAAAATACCCCCAGCGGCAGAGACCTTATCGTGGCGATCAATTTTGAAAATGCCCCGCTGCGGGTCAATCATACTATCAACACAGCAAATGCCCCCCTGGGGACGGACTTTAACCTCGTAGCCGGCACCGCCAATTTTACCAGCCCAACGGTAGAAAACAGCCCCAATGGCGTTCCCAACTCCCTTTACTTTGACCTTCCTGCCTATTCCTACGCCGTATTTTTACAGCAAAGCAATGCCCCGCTGCCGGTTACGCTGACTAACTTTGAAGCCAAGGCCAATGGCAGGGCCGCACAGCTCAAATGGTCGGCCGCGTCTGAGACCGCTTTTCAAGGATACGAGGTGCAGCGATCAACGGATGGCCGGGATTTTAGCAAAATCGCATGGGTGGCAAGAAAAGGTGGGCAGCAAAGCGCAAACTATCAACTCACCGACTCCGGCCTCAGCCAGGGGCAAGCCTACTACTACCGCCTAAAGATGTTAGATTTAGACGGATCCTATGAACTCAGCCCCGTCCGCAAGGTACGCATTGCAGGGCCCTGGCCCACGCTAAACGCTTTTCCCAACCCCGCCACCGGCAGGCTTACCCTCACCTGGGAGGCAGAGCTAACCACTGCGCAATCCATCCGGCTGCTGGATAACGCGGGCCGGGAAGTCAGGCAACTGGCGGTGCAACCAAGGATGCAGGGCGCTGAAATAGATTTGGGAGGGCTGCCCAATGGGCTGTATACTGTACAGCTACAGCTATCGGACGGGCAATGGAAAAGCACCCGGGTATTGAAAACAGGAAGCTAAAACCTAAAAGAGGGAAGCGGAGCGCCTGGGCGTTGGCTGTAAGCAGTGTTCTCCAGGCAGTACTTACTACATTAGCACGGCACCCGCAGCGAGTGCGGAATGCATTGATAGCCCTATTGTTGCCTTCTATCCCCAATCATTAATATCTTTGCCGGTGCAGGTTTAACGCTTTCAATTAAAACTGAAAGTTTAGAAAGACTGTTTGCTTATTAAGAAAACAAACTTCATGACTGCTACCGCGAAAAGCATTGATCATCTGCTCAACGATAAAAGCCTCTCTGCCCCGCTACGGACCATTGCCGAAAAGGTACAGCAGGGCGGGCGGCTGACGCCGGAGGAAGGCCTGCTGCTCTTTGAAGAAGGAGAAGTCGGCTACCTGGGCGCCCTGGCTAATTACCAGCGGGAGAAACGGCACGGCAACCGGACTTATTTCAACCGCAACTTCCACGTAGAGCCCACCAACGTTTGCCTGTACACTTGTACCTTCTGCTCTTACTCCCGCCTCATCAAAAAGCGGGAAGAGGGTTGGGAATACAGCCTGGAGGATATTATGGACATCGTCCGAAAGTACGATGGAGAACCGGTCACGGAGGTGCATATTGTTGGCGGTGTGCTGCCGCAATACGACGTGCAGTTCTACACTGACCTTTTCAGGGCGATCAAAGCCCACCGGCCAGAGCTCCACATTAAGGCGCTGACGCCAGTAGAGTACCACTATATCTTCAAAAAGGATAAGGTATCCTACGAAGCGGGTATGCAGATCATGAAAGACGCAGGCCTGGACAGCATGCCGGGCGGGGGGGCTGAGATATTCCACCCCGAAATCCGGGATCAGATTGCGGGCGGGAAATGTACCGGCGAGCAATGGCTGCGCATACACGAGGTCTGGCACGAGTTGGGCAGGCGCTCTAATGCGACGATGCTGTACGGCCATATCGAAAAATTTGAGCACCGCATTGACCACCTGGAGAAGCTGCGGCAGCTACAGGATAAAACAGGAGGCTTCCAAACCTTCATCCCGCTTAAGTTCCGCAATCAAGGCAATCAGATGAGCCATGTGCCCGAATCTACAGTCGTGGAGGATTTGCGCAACTACGCCATCAGCCGCCTCTACCTGGATAACTTCGACCACCTCAAGGCTTACTGGCCGATGATCGGGCGGAACGTAGCGCAGATGCTGCTCAGCTTCGGCGTCAGTGATATCGACGGGACGATTGATGATACCACCAAGATTTACAGTATGGCAGGATCGGAGGAGCAAACGCCTGCCATGAGCACCCGGGAGCTCGTCAACCTCATCCGCCGGGTGGGCCGGCAGCCGATTGAGCGCGACACCTTATATAACGTCATTCAGGACTATACGGACCATACTTTCGAAGCGGATGAACAATTCAAAGGCTATACCGCTTTGCCAGTAGTAAACCGATAACATGGATAAACACGTATTTATCGTCCGCCACGGGGAGACCGAGTTCAACCGGCTGGGCATTGTTCAGGGGTCGGGCGTAGACGCTTCCCTTAATGAGACCGGGCGGCTGCAGACACAGGCTTTCTACGACCACTATCATGCCCACCCCTTCGACCTGGTGCTAACCTCTACCCTCAAGCGCACGCAGGAAACCATGCAACCTTTTATTGCAGCCGGGCTTCCCTGGGAACAGCATGCCACCATCAATGAAATATGCTGGGGCAAGCACGAAGGGCAAAAGAGCACGCCGGAGATGCACAAACAGTACAAGGAGGTTACGGAGGCCTGGGAACAGGGTCATTTAGACGCCCGCCTCGAAGGTGCGGAAAGTGCAGAAGATATGCGGGCCCGCTTGTCGGAATTTGTCCGGCACCTCAATGAGCGGCCCGAAGCCAACATCTTGGTTTGCAGCCACGGCCGGGCCATGCGTGCGCTTATGTGCCTGTTGCGGGAGCAGCCCCTGCAGCAGATGAATACCTACAAGCATGCCAATACCGGTTTGTACAAAGCCGCCTATCAACAACAGCGCTACACCTTTCTGCTGGAAAACGATTTGAGGCACCTCGAACCGATCAAAACCCAACGGCACTAATGGGAAAAATACGCGTCACCGCCGTATCCTACATCAACACGAAACCACTGCTTTACGGCTTGCTAAACAGTGGCCTTGCTGCAGAAATTGACCTGGAGCTCAACGTCCCTGCGCAGTGCGCTGCCCTCCTTAAAAGCGGAAAAGCAGACTTGGCGCTGATGCCCGTTGCCGTCCTCCCTGAGCTGGATAACCCCCACGTCATTTCCGACTTCTGTATTGGGACGGTGGGCGCCGTAAAGACCGTTTGCATCTACAGCGACTGCCCGCTGCCCGAAGCGGAGGCGGTCTACCTCGACCACCATTCCCGCACCTCCGTGCAACTGACCCGGCTGTTGCTGCGCGACTACTGGCAGTTGCAGCCTACCCTGATTCCTGCTAAGGATGGCTACATCAAGAAAATTGGCGGGCGGGCCGCTGGGCTCGTCATTGGAGACCGTACGATTGGGTTGGAAAGCCGCTTTCGGTATACCTACGACCTGGGCCAAGCCTGGATGGAACATACTGGATTGCCCTTTGTCTTTGCCGCCTGGGTTAGCAACCGGCCGCTGCCGGAACCATTTACCGAACGGTTCAACAAAGCCCTTAAATCAGGTGTTGCGCAGATAGAAAAATTAAAATACTTACTGCCTGCCCCTCATCCCGATTTTAGCTTGGAAACCTATTTCACCGAGCACATCAGCTACGAATTTGATGCGCCCAAGCGGGCAGCCCTCAAACAGTTTTTGGCTGATATTGCCCGGAATGAGCCCACGGTGAGCGTGGCAGGGCTATAAAACAAGAACAGCATGAGCCAATCTTTTGAATATGCAACTTTAGGCGGGGGGTGCTTTTGGTGCCTCGAAGCCGTTTACCAAGACGTCAAAGGCGTGCACCAAGTTACCTCAGGTTATGCCGGCGGGACGAAAGAGAACGCTAACTACAGCGCCGTTTGCTCGGGCAGCACGAAGCACGCCGAAGTCGTGCAGGTACAATACGACCCGGAAACCCTCTCCTACTCCGACATCCTCGATATTTTCTGGACCATCCACGACCCCACCACGCTCAACCGGCAAGGCAATGACCGCGGGCCGCAGTACCGTTCTGTCATCTTCTACCACGATGATGCACAAAAAGCGGAAGCAGAGCGGTCGATGCAGGAAGTCGCCCCTACCCTTTGGGATGACCCTATCGTCACCGAGCTCAGCCCCCTGGAGGCGTTCTTCCCGGCCGAGGATAGCCATCAGGACTACTACCAAAAGGTTGGCAACCGCAACCCATACTGCACTTTCGTTATCACGCCCAAGGTCCGCAAGTTCCGGGAGCGGTTTGCAGATAAACGAAAAAGCGCCTGATTTCAAGTCTAATAAATTAGGGGCCAGCACTTTACAAAATCATCCCCTGGGTTGGCGATTATATATCCGCAGTAAGCAGGTCTTAATTACGGACATGTATATGGCCAGTCATCTTTTGCATTTTAGGGATTAGGTAGTACCTTTCCCTCGAAAACCGACTTTTCGACCATGAAGTTAGCAATCCCCAGAGAGACGGGCGACCCAAGAGTAGCCCTCGCGCCAGATGCCGTCAAAAAGCTGAAAGAGATCGGCATAGATGTGCTTCTGGAATCCGAAGCCGGCATCGGTTCCTTTTACGCCGATGAAGATTACGAAGGCACATCGGTGCTTGGGCGCGGCCAGTTGCTCTCAGAAGCAGATGCAGTGCTTAGCATCCACCCCCTGCCGGCGGAAGAGTGGCCTCAGCTTTCTTCCGGCAGCGTTCTCATCTCAGAATTCAAACCTTTCGCAGATGAGTCGATCACCGAACGCCTGGAAAAAGCAGGTTTCACTGCGCTAAGCCTGGATATGATCCCCCGGACAACCCTCGCACAGTCCATGGATGTCCTCTCCTCAATGGCTTCTATTGCCGGTTATAAAGCTGTACTGGAAGCCGCGCGGCTCCTCCCCCGCTATTTCCCCATGATGATTACTGCAGCCGGCAGTATCCGGCCCGCAACGGTCTTGGTCCTCGGTGCCGGGGTAGCGGGCCTGCAGGCTATTGCCACCGCCCGCCGGCTGGGTGCTCAGGTGGAAGCCTTCGACACGCGCTCCGCCGCCAGGGAAGAAGTAAAAAGCCTGGGGGCTAAATTCATAGAAATTGAGGGGGCCAAAGATGACAAAGATGCCGGCGGCTACGCCGTGGAGCAATCTGAGGAGTTCCTGAAGCGGCAGCGGGAAGAAGTACAAAACCGGGCTATGAAAGCCGATGTCATCATCACCACCGCCCAGGTCCGCGGCAGAAAAGCGCCCTTGTTGGTGCCCAAAACGACAGTCGCGCAAATGAAGCCCGGCTCTGTGATCATCGACCTGGCGGCTTCTACGGGCGGCAACTGCGAGTTGACACAAGACAACCAGACGGTTACCTACAACCAAGTCCGTATCGTCGGCAACTCCAACCTGGCAAGCCTGATGCCACAGAATGCCAGCCAACTCTATTCCAATAATGTGGTGAATTTCCTGAAACTACTGGTCAAAGACGGTACCCTGAACCTGGACCTCAGCAATGAGATCATAGAGGGCGCATGCATTGCAGGGGCACCGGCGGCCAAAGAAAACGAGTAATCATGGATGCCTTTATTCAGTTTTTCAACGATGAGTCCAATTTGCTGCTCATCTACCTGCTCTTATTTACCATCATCCTTGGGTTCGAAGTGATTTCCAAAGTGCCCACCGTACTGCATACCCCGCTCATGTCAGGGGCAAATGCCATTTCCGGGGTGGTCATTATCGGGGCTATACTGCTCATCCGGCAGTCTGAGCCCGATGACTACCTGACCTTGGGGTTGGGCTTCCTCGGTGTTATTCTCGGAATGGTGAATGTGGCGGGTGGTTTTGCTGTCACCGACCGTATGCTGGAAATGTTCAAAAAGAAAAAAAAGTAAACCATGGTTATCGACTTCATCATAAATATCGCCTATTTGATTGGGGCTTTGGCCTTTGTTTGGGGCCTTCGCCTGCTTAGCTCGCCGGACTCCGCGCGGCGCGGCAATGTCGTAGCGGGTATAGGCATGGTCATTGCTATTTTGGCGGCCATTGGCCAGCCTATTGAGGGGGCTTCCAATAACTATCTTTGGATTGTTGGAGCCATCATTGCCGGAGGCATTATTGGGCTGGTCTCTGCCAAACGGGTACAAATGACCGCTATGCCGCAGATGGTCTCGATCTTCAATGGGCTGGGCGGTGCCTGTGCAGTAGTCCTGGCTTACGCCGAACTGGTACCTTACTACAGCGGCATCAAGGAACTTGACATCGCCGGGCTGGTCATCATTCTGCTCGCCTTGCTCATTGGCGGTATTTCTTTCACGGGAAGTATGCTGGCTTTCGCCAAATTGCAGGGGCTGGTCTGGGACAGCACCATTACCCTGCCCCGGCACGACATCGTCAATATGGTACTGCTGCTCATCACGCTGGGGCTGGGCGGCTACCTGATCTTCAGTGGTGTAGATGGCGGGCTGGCGCTGGGCTCTGTCTTTATGATACTGGCGCTGATTTACGGCTTTTCTTTCGTAGCGCCGATTGGCGGGGCGGATATGCCCGTGGTCATTTCTCTGCTGAATTCTTTTACCGGCCTCTCGGCTGCCGTAACTGGTTTGATCTACGGTTCGCAGTTTATGCTCGTGGGCGGTATCCTGGTCGGTGCCTCGGGCACTATACTCACCGTGCTGATGTGCGAAGCGATGAACCGTTCGCTGATGAATGTCCTCATCGGTGGCTTTGGTGGCGAAAGTGGGGGCAGTAAAGGGGCAGACGGCGAGCAGGTAGCCAAGGAGGTGACGCTGAACGACGCGGCTATCCAGTTATTCTATGCTCAAAGTGCTATAATCGTCCCGGGCTACGGTTTGGCCGTCGCCCAGGCGCAGAAGGTTTGCAAAGAAGTGGATGAATTGCTGGAAAAAAACGGCGTGGAGGTCCGGTACGCCATCCACCCCGTAGCTGGCCGCATGCCCGGCCATATGAATGTCCTTTTGGCAGAAGCGGATGTCCCCTACCCCAAGCTGCTCGACCTGGAAGAAGCTAACGACGCTTTGAAGAATACCGACATGGTTGTCATCGTGGGGGCCAACGACGTCGTCAACCCCGCTGCTGAGGATGATCCGGGCAGCCCCATTCACGGCATGCCGGTCCTGAAGGTATGGGATGCCAAGAATGTCATCGTCCTCAAGCGCAGTATGCGGCCGGGGTACGCTGGCATTCAAAATCCATTGTTCTTCCACGAAAAGACCCGTATGTTGTTCGGAGATGCGAAGGATACGCTGGGCAGCCTGGCATCTGAGATTAAGAACCTGTAACGGCTGATGCCCTGGGGCTGCTTTAATTACTTAGCTGGAATAAGGCAGCCCATGGCATCTGAATTTTTGCTGCGTTGCCTGGTTTTTCTTCCTCTGTAGTGCTCCACCTAATGCGACTAGACCGAATTACCTGCTAGTCTTTTTGCCCCTTTAGCCATTGCCATTGCTGCACTTCAAATGGTTAAGCATTCACAGCTCAACCTACTAGGTAGCTATTCAAACCACAGATCCACCTGTTTTATCCGGCGCAGACTAAAAGGCTCAATACTTGAGCTACTTACTTTTTGCACTAAATTTTTACTTGTCGAGAAATTTATAAATGAGTAAAATACAATTTTAGAAAATCAGAAAACACGGCCTAAATCCTACCCCCTGCCGTTAAAGAACTGAGCGCAAATGTTGTCTATGATCAAGTACCTGTGGCCAACGCTGGCCGTTTTTCTTAGCCTGCTCTGCACTGCCCACGCTCAGAAGTATGAGCGGGAAGCCCCGCTTTTCCAGGGAGCCCGCCGAGGGGCGCTACGGTCAGCGGTGGGTCCTGCGTACCAACTGGTCTTGGTGACCATTCCTCGAATTTCCAATTAGATTCATCGTATTTTCAAGCATTTGCCACAGGAATTTTGTACTTTGATGGAGCATTAAAAAACCGTGGTGCGACCTAGAGATGCTATGTTAGCATCTCTTAACCTCCGCACGCTAAAATTTATAACTATGGGATTTTCACCAATATTAATTATTCTCATTTTTATTGGGCTCATTGTCCTTTTCACTGGCATATTTACGGTGCGGCAGCAGTCTGCTGCTCTAGTGGAACGCCTGGGCCGGTTTTACAGCATCCGGCGGTCGGGGCTGCAGTTCAAAATTCCGATCGTTGATCGTATTGCGGGCCGCGTAAGCCTGAAAGTACAGCAGCTGGATGTCAATGTCGAAACCAAGACCCGCGATAATGTATTCGTTAAGCTCCGGGTCTCCGTGCAGTACTTCATCCTTCCGGAAAAAATTTACGATGCCTTCTACCGCCTGGAGAATTCGCACGAGCAGATTACAGCCTACGTCTTCGACACCGTCCGCGCTGAGGTGCCTAAAATGAAGCTTGACGATGTCTTCGAGCGCAAGGACGACATCGCCCTGGCCATCCGCCGGGAGCTGGAAGAATCTATGAATGAGTATGGCTACGGCATTGTGAAAGCCCTTGTGACCGACATTGACCCGGACATTGAAGTGAAAAACGCCATGAACCGGATCAATGCCGCTGAGCGGATCAAGCTCGCCGCCGAGTACGAAGGGGAAGCCGAGCGCATCCGCATCGTCGCCAAAGCACGGGCTGAGGCCGAAAGCAAGCGCCTGCAGGGTCAGGGTATTGCCGATCAGCGCCGGGAAATTGCCCGGGGTTTGGAAGAGTCCGTGGAGGTCCTGAACAAGGTGGGCATTAACTCTCAGGAAGCGTCCGCGCTAATCGTGGTCACCCAGCACTACGATACCCTTCAGGCCATGGGCGAGAACTCCAACAGCAACCTGATCATGATGCCGAACGCCCCGAGCGCCGGTGCCGATATGCTGTCGCAAATGACCGCCTCTTTCGTTACGGCTCAGCAGATGGGCGAGGAAATGAAAAATAAAACCATTTCAACTACCAACGGCAACCATAATAAAGGATAAGCATCTGCAGCTTTTACCTGAATAACTCAACGACCGCCCGTGGGTGCATTGCTGCTCACGGGCGTTGTTATTGTGATGGCAGCTCTGCTATTTCCATTTTCATCCCTATCTTTAGGCTCATCCCCAAGCCAAGCGCTAATCAAATTGTCAAACGATCAAAAGGCTTATGAGAAAAGTTACCATTGCAGGGCTCAGCCTGCTCATTTTTTTCCTGTTTAATGCTTGTGCCACTACCCAAAAAGCGCAAGAGGCTACCGCAGCGGCTGCTGAAAAAGAGGAACAAAAAGATAAAGACAAGAGCTACGAAGATATCATTACGGAAGAGGCCGTGACGGACGAAGGGCTTTTTACCACCCATAAGGTGGACGATAAGTATTACTTTGAAATCCCCACCGAGCTGCTCGGCCGGGAAATTCTGGTGGTCAGCCGTATTTCCGGCCATGTCAAGGGGCTGAACTTTGGCGGTGCTGGCATGCGTTCCCGCCCGCAGCAGGTCATCCGCTGGCAACAGCAAGACGATCATGTATTGTTGCGGTCGGTTTCCTACAATAGCGTGGCGAGCTTCGAAGACCCCATCTACGAATCTGTCAAAAACAACAACTTCGAACCCATTATCGAACGCTTTGCCATACAAGCCTACAACCCCGACTCTACTGCCGTCGTACTGGAGATCGGCAAGTTTTTCACGGCAGATGTCCCTATGATTGGCCCGCTGTCTGACAGCCAGCGCAAGAAATTCAAGGTCAAGGGGCTGGACGGCGACCGCAGCTTCATCAAGCACATGCGGGCCTACCCTTCTAACGTGGAAGTCCGCCATGTATTGACCTTTAAAGGCAGCTGTTCACCACTCCTTCCTGGATGATTGACAAGGATATTATTGCCCGGGTAGGCGCTACGGTTATCGTCGACTTGATCCGAGGATTACAATCGTACGGGATTGACTTGCTGTTCGACAGCAAGCGCCTCAACCGGATGATGGAAAACGAGGCGCTGAGACGAACAAAACCAGCAGCCGCCCTTTTCCTGCATGTTTGGAAAAGGGCGGCTGCCATTGGTGGAGATGCTATTTTTGCGGTTGGGCGGATGTATAGGATGTCACACTGCCCTTGCTCGGGCTGAAGATGAAGGCCAAACAGCTCTGTTAAAATTCGCCCCCCGGCCGCCGATGCGCTATCTATTGCCTTGCATGGCCCCCTTTCTTTCTTTCAAATTGGGTTGCAGGCCAAAGCAACAGGGTCAAGAGCCAGGGACTCAGGTGGGCTAAATGCCCATGAATGATTAAAAGCCTGTTACTTTTTTGCCAAATCTGGTGTTGAAATTCCAATTATAGTTGTGCAATTTGCACAAGTTCATAAAAAAAGGGGCCCGCCAGAATTGAGACGGACCCCCTTAGTAATGGGGGGAATTGTGA
>CAZNSK010000169.1:0-12401 GCA_964575505.1 uncultured Phaeodactylibacter sp. | reverse complement strand
CGAGGTGGGAAAAGAGCAAGTCAGAAATCACAAATTTTGGGTTGGTGGACTATAGATCCCCGTATAAAGAATCTATTTAGTGAGGTTAGTTTTTCGGGAGGCCGCCAAAACTAGATTTTGGCGGCCCTTTCCCTCAGCCTCCGCCAAATTTAACCAAACCCTTGCGCAGGTTACGGCGCTGCGCTGCAAAAGTCAATGTCATGATTATATCAGACAGTAAAACAATACGTGACATTCAGGCCGAATTCCACCGGACTTTCCCTGGATTGAAAATCGAATTCTACAAACAGGCCCACGAATCCGGGCAGGGCTCTCCGGTCAAGGAGCGCCTCAATGCCGATATGAAACTGAAGTTCGTGCGGCAGATACACAATAAAGAGGATTTCGAAATTGATCCTTCTATGACGGTGGCTTCCTTCGAGCAGCTAATGGCAGAACGCTTCGGCCTCTATGTGCAAGTCTTCCGTAAATCGGGCAACCTGTGGATGCAGACCACTTCCACCGATCACTGGGCGCTGCGCGAACAAAACCGCAAGGGTTCTTCCTCTGAGGGCCACTACAACCAGAAGCATAACGTATGACCACATCAACGGTCGCTGTCAGCGATATCATGACCAAGAATGTACTATTCGCCAAACCCGATCAGCCCTTCGCACAAGTGGCACGGCTGTTTGCCGAACTGGACATCCACCACCTTCCGGTTACCAACGAGTCCGGAGAGCTCATCGGCATCATTAGCGCCAATGACGTGATGCGTGGCTTTAGCCGCCGGCTGCTCTCCAGTGCCGATGGCTCTATCTCCCTTGATCAATCACTCACCGTTGCCGATTTGATGACCAGCAACCCGGTCTATGTGTGTCCAGCCAATTCTATTCAGAAAGCAGCTGAATTATTTGCCCGCAACCGCATCCAATGCCTACCCGTTGTGGAAAGCACCAAGGTCGTGGGCATCATCACAACGCGTGACTTGGTGAAGCACTTCGCCGACATTTAAGACTAAATTGGCTTTTGCGACTAGGATGAGGGGCGGCTGCCAGCAATTGGTGGCTGCCCTTTTCTATTATTGGGCATCCAGCCTTGCATGATTTCAGCACCACCCGCTCCGCCCTTTCCCTTCCCACCTTCAGCGTACATGCGCCCGCAGGCAGCACTGGCAGCGATAGCACCACCCCCCACGCACGGGCTGCCCGGCCAGGCAGGAGGGAGGTGGCGGGAGGCAGGGTGGGAAGACAGCGCGTTGTGGCTCCCTGTTCCTGACAAAAGTCACTTCATCTGATGATCTTTTTCAAAGCCCCATGCGCAACAATTGGTTAAATTATGATAAGATTTTACCCGTCCTATTCCTTAACCGATGCCGCTGTCAAAGCAGCTGCGCGACCAAATTGCAAGCCATGAGAACCATACTCAGCCCTACCGATTTTTCTCTTTGCGCCCGGTACGCTACAGATGCCGCTGCCCAACTCGCCCGCCGGCTTAATGCCCAGCTTCACCTATTGCACTGTATCAACCTGCCTGTGGGGTGGGACAACTGGAACGAGCAACAGCGCGCTATGCACCCTGACATGCAGCAGAAAGTAGCCAACGCTCAACTGCAAATGCAGGAATTGAGCCAGGTCTATCCGGACCTCGAGGTTAAAGCCAATATTTGTGAGGGGCCAATTCCAAAGGCAGTAGCGAACTATGTCTCGGCTTCAGCCACCGACCTCGTGGTGATGGGGTCCCACGGTGCCAGCGGCAAAAATGAATATTTTATTGGCTCCAATACCCAGAAAGTGGTACGGGAAGTGCACTGCCTTGTTTTGGTGGTCAAAGAACCGCTCGAACAGCTCGACTTCGGAAAAGTCGTCTTCGCCTCTTCTTTCCATCAAACAGAACGGGAAGCCTTCCTGAAGTTCAAGGAGTTCGTCAAGCCCTTCGTGCCGGAAATCCATCTGGTGGAAATCCACACCTCTTCCTTTTTTGACCCCCCCTATGTGCTGAGCCGGCAGGCAATGGAGGAATTCAAAGGGTTGTGTGCACCTTTCCGCTGCGAAACCCACGTGTTCCGCAACTTTAGCGTAGACCGTGGCGTGCGGGTCTTCGCCGAAAAGATCGGTGCCGGCCTGATCGGCATTTCCAACCACAACCGGCACCCATTGCGCCGGATGCTCAGCGGCAGCAATGTGGAAGCGCTGGTCAACCACTCCGATATCCCTGTGCTGAGCGTAGATTACCTGGAGGAAAAAAAGAGTAGCCTTCAGCCAACGGATCAGCCCAGACGGCAGCAGCTACCCTTTTAGCCAGACGCGATAAACGCGCCAGGCAGGGCCGGCCTGCCTGGCCATCGCAAAACCCAATAACCTATGCGCAAGAATATCCTCTTCCCCACTGATTTCTCCCCAGTAGCAGATCACGCCTTTCAGTACGCCCTGCAACTGGCCAAAAAACTGGAAGCTTCTATCGACCTGATGAGCGTTTACCACCTGCCAGTGGGCGACACCAGCCGCGTAGCTCCCTATCAGGTAGACGATTTGCTCCGGGAAAAGCGGGCCGAGGTGATGCAGAAGCTGGGTGCGCTGGCCGAAAAAGCGCCGGCTAACAGGACCGGGCAGTTGCGGGCTGACTATGGCCTGTTTGTCTACCAGGAGATCATAGACGCTGCCCGGCAGGGCAACTACCAACTCATCGTCATGGGCACAAAAGGAGAGCGGAATGCTGTACAGCAAATGGTGGGCAGCGTGACCACCCATACCTTAATGAATGCCCCCTGCCCGGTTATTGCTGTGCCGGAAAGCGCCCCCCTTGCACCGGTGCAGCGGATTGCCTACGCCACCAACTTTGAGCCTAAAGATGAGAAAGCCATCTCTGAACTCACCGAACTGGGGGAAAAGCTGCAGGCCAAAATCCATTTCCTTCATGTTGACAAAGAGGCCGATGCCAGGAAAGTAGAAGCTTACCGCCGGGTAACGCAGTACCCCTTCCCCTTTACGGACTTCACCGTGGTGGCCAACCCATCGCCTGCTGAAGGCATCAACGACTTCATTAAGAATAACCAAATTGATATGTTGGCGCTCTTTGTACCTGACCGACGGTTACTGGAGCGGCTGTTCCACCGCAGCTTCACCAAGATAATGACCTTTCATACTAAAATACCACTGCTGGTGTTCAGAGCTTAGGCGGGCAAGGCAAGTATTTGACCATTGGCAAGTGAGTGCTCGCGGGCGTGTCCGGATGCAAAAGAACTGCTCAGCGCGTAGGGCTGGCTATACGCTGGCACGGTTATTGATTAATGTTTTGTGATTAATTAAGGTAGATACGATCTAGGCAGGGCCCGCTCTAAAGCGGGTCTTTTTCATTGGGAGGCCCTCCGCTGGCTTAGAAAGCCTGCAACTCTACCAGTTTTTGGTACTCCCCGTCTTTGCGGAGCAGGGTTACGTGGGTACCCCGTTCGATGATGTGGCCATCCCGCATCACGACAATTTCATCGGCGTGCTGAATGGTGGATAACCGGTGCGCAATCACCATAGAGGTCCGGTTGCGCATTAATTCCAGCAAGGCCTTTTGAACGAGCTTTTCCGATTCGGAGTCCAATGCTGAGGTCGCTTCGTCCAAAATCAGGATAGGCGGGTTTTTGAGAATAGCCCGGGCAATCGTCAGCCGTTGCCGCTGCCCGCCGCTCAGCTTGCTGCCCCGGTCGCCGATATTCGTATGGTAGCCCTGCTCCGTTTCCAGGATGAAATCGTGGGCATTAGCCGCGCGGGCTGCCGCCTCAACGGCTTCCTGTGTAGCCCCCTCCATGCCGAATACAATATTATTGTAAATGCTGTCATTGAAGAGGATGGCCTCCTGGGTGACAATACCCATAAGTTGGCGCAAGTCCTTCAGCCGGTAGTTTTTGATGTTCTGCCCGTCCAATAAAATTGAGCCCGTTTCTACATCGTAGAACCGGGGCAGCAAATCGGCAAGGGTGGATTTGCCGGCACCCGAGGCGCCCACCAGGGCCACTACTTTGCCTTTAGGCAGCGACAGGTTGATACTGTGCAAAACCGGGCCTTCCTCCTTGCGGTAGGCGAAAGTGACACCCCGGTACTCAATGCCACGCCGGAAGCCGGTTAGCGGCAGAGCGTCTGGTGCATCTTTGATGCCCACCGGTGCGTCGAGAAGGGCTTCCATACGGCGCATGGCCCCCACGCCTTTTTGTACGTTGTACACCGCTTTGGACAGCTTCTTAGCGGGGTCGATAACGTTGTAAAACGCAAAGATAAACGTCAGGAAGGTTTCGGCATCCAACTGGCCGCTGAACACTTGCCGGGAGCCATACCAAAGCAGTACCGCTACCGTGCCAATGCCCAGAAACTCGGAAAGCGGAGAAGCCAGGTCGCGCCGCCACAACAATCGGGTCAGGGACCGGCGGTAGCCATCGTTCTGGGCGCGGAACTTTTCCCGTTGGTAGTGCTCGGCATTGAAGCCTTTGATGATGCGCAGCCCGCCCAGCCCTTCCTCCAGGATGGCTACCAAATTGCCAAGGCGGTTTTGCACATCGGCGGATTTCTTTTTCAGCCGCCGGCCGATGCCACCAATGACCACGCCCGTGAAAATCATCAGCAGAAAAACGAAGCCGGTCAGGCTGGGGCTCACATAAATCATAAAGCCCAGCGCACCGATGATAATAAGTGGCTCACGGAAGACGGCTTCCAGGACGTTAAGTATGCTCCACTCTACTTCCTGTACATCACTGGTCATGCGGGACATCAGGTCGCCCTTGCGCTCCTCGCTGAAGTAAGCCAGGGGCAGCGCCATGACTTTGTCGTACATCTGGGCCCGCAGGTCGCGGATAATGCCGTTTCGGACCGGGGCCATGAAGAAGAGCGACAGGTACCGGAACAAGTTTTTGAGCAGAAAGACCGACAAGATAGCGCCACAAACGAAAACGAGGGCCGACTCTTTGCCCTGCTGTACGATCATTTGGCTGATGTAGTAGTTGAAGGCCGCCGCAGCGCTTTCGATATTCCACTCAAAAACGGGCTGCTCCATCACCAATTCCCGCCGGTCGAAGAGGATTTCCAGGAATGGGACCAGCAGCGGAATACTCAAGGCGGTGAAAAGAGCCGTCATGATATTGCTGAATATGTTCAGCCCTACGTACGCTTTGTAGTTGCGCATATAGCCGAGCAATCGCCAAAAGCTGCTGCGTTCTTTTTTCATAGTTTAGATAAGTCTGCCTATTCCACGGGCTCCAGACGGTAGCTGGTTTCCCCTTTCCTCAAGGCGTAGGTTACCGATTGCGTATCCCCGGTGCGCTGCCCGTTCTGCGGGGGCTGGAATTTGCGGATTAGCCTGGTTTCCGTCAGTTCGTAAGTGCCGCCATTGCCCCGCCGGGAAGCACCTGGTTCTGCTTCCGCTATATAGATCTGTCCGTAAGAGCGGTTGCGGTAGGAGGCGAACGCATACACTGCTTCGGTACCTGTTTCCGTACGCGTAAAGATGTAAACCTCCGGGTAGCTGTCTTGGTTGAGGTCGGCGAGTTTAGCCCGGACCACCTGCCCCTGCACATCAACCGTAGTAGCTTCGTTGCGGACGCTCATGCCCGTCGTGGTGACGGTAAAGGAATTGGGGCTGGAATTGGGGGATTTTACGATGAAGGATACCGGGCCTTCGGTCAATTTTTCTTTAAAGGGGCCTTTGGGGGCAGCGGAAGCGGGTTGAGCAGACTGCGGGCCGGCTTCACGGGCGTCAGGCGTGGCTTCTTCCCGGCTGGGCAGGCTGGTCTCAGCTGTGGTTGGCGCCGGCGTATCGGAGGCATCAGTGGTGGCCTCATTGCTGCCGCCGCAGCTGCACAAGAAGCAGGAAATTGCAATCAGCCAGAGGGTGGTGGGCTTCATAGTCATTTACTTTTAGGTCAATCAGTGGAAGTACAGGTACCAAAATAAGAACAGGTTTGCCCGATTCCATGTTTTTTCTGGCAAACCTGTTCTTCTGTCCCGGGCAAGAAAGCCTTATTTAGCTTTCTTCGGCTTTTCGGGCTTAAGCTCAAAATCATTGAGGAAGCCCGTGTGGAAATCGCCGGCCCGGAAGCGCTCATCCTTCATCAATTGCTGGTGAAAGGGCACGGTCGTTTTCACGCCTTCGATGATAAACTCATCCAGGGCGCGCTCCATCTTCCGGATGCATTCCTCCCGGGTGGGCGCACGGCAGATGAGCTTGGCAATCATGGAGTCGTAGTAAGGCGGGATGGTGTAGCCCGCGTATACGCTGGTATCCACGCGCACCCCATGCCCTTTGGAGCTGTGAAAGGAAGCAATCTTGCCGGGGCTGGGCCGGAAGTCATTGAAAGGGTCTTCCGCATTGATACGGCACTCCATAGCGTGGGCGTTGGGGTAGTAATTGCCCCCCTTGATCAGGTCGCCAGCCGCAATTTTGATTTGCTCTTTGATCAGGTCGTGGTCGATGACCTCTTCCGTAACCGGGTGTTCTACCTGTATGCGGGTGTTCATTTCCATGAAGTAGAAGTTCCGGTATTTATCGACGAGGAACTCTACGGTGCCCACCCCTTCGTACTTAATGGCTTCGCCGGCTTTGACGGCCGCCTGCCCCATCTTTTCACGCAGCTCATCCGTCATGAAGGGGGAGGGGCATTCTTCCACCAGCTTTTGGTGGCGTCGCTGAATGGAGCAGTCCCGTTCTGACAGGTGCACCACTTTGCCCTTTTGGTCGCCGGCAATCTGGAATTCGATGTGGCGAGGCTCTTCGATAAATTTTTCGATGTAGATGCCATCATTGCCGAAAGCGGCTTTGGCTTCCTGCCGGGCGCGGTCCCAGTTGCCTTCGAAGTCTTTTTCTTCCCAGACGATACGCATGCCTTTGCCGCCCCCGCCGGCTGTGGCTTTCAGGATAATAGGGTAACCAATGTCTTTGGCAATTTTATAGCCGGATTTGAGGTCCTTGACCAAGCCATCGGAGCCTGGTATAACGGGGACGCCCGCTTTGACCATCGTCTCCTTGGCGGTAATCTTATCGCCCATCTTCCGGATTTGAGCAGGGGTAGGGCCGATGAATTTAATGCCATACTCGGCGCAAACTTCTGCGAAGTCTGCATTTTCGGCTAGGAAGCCATAGCCAGGGTGCACAGCATCGGCATTCGTAATTTCCACGGCTGCCATAATTTTGGGCACGCTCAGGTAGGATTCCGCCGAAGAAGGCGGCCCGATACAGACTGCTTCGTCGGCAAAGCGCACATGTAGGCTTTCCTTATCGGCAGTAGAATAAACGGCCACCGTTTTGATGCCCATCTCCCGGCAGGTACGGATTATCCGCAGGGCAATTTCGCCACGGTTGGCTATGAGTACTTTTTCAAACATAAAACCATTCTAGTTGGATGAGCTGCCGACGGGTGGCCCGCTGCAGCGATGGGTATTTTCGAAAAGCAGTTCTTAGCCTTTGGGGTCAACCAGGAACAACGCCTGATCGTATTCAACAGGCTGGGCATCTTCCACCATGACCTTGACGACTTTACCGGTGATTTCCGATTCAATTTCGTTAAAAAGCTTCATGGCTTCTACGATGCATACGACCTGCCCGACTTCGACGGTATCTCCTACCTTAATATAGGGTGGTTTTTCCGGGCTGGAAGACCGGTAGAACGTACCTACGATCGGAGAGCGGATTTCGAGGTACTTGGATTCCTCGTCCTTGCTTTCCTGAGCCGGAGACTCTTTTGGGGCCGGCTCTGCCTGAGGCTTGGCAGCAGGTGGCGCAGAGGCGGGCTGAGGCGCCGGCGTATAGGGCTGCTGCACCGGTGGAGGCATTTGTATGATCGGAGCCGTCTGAGGCGCGGATTGAGCCGGAGGCGTGCCCTGCGGCGCCTGTTTCTGCTTTTGGTGTTTATTGGTGCGGATGGACAGCTCGAACTCTCCATCCTTCATTTTAAATTCGGTCAGGTTGGACTTATTGATGAGCTTGACCAACTCTTGGATGTCCTTAAATGTCATAGGTGTTAATTTTTTACGCGCTCCATGTAGGAACCGGTTTCCATCTCAATCTTGACCTTGTCCCCTTGGTTGATGAACAAAGGCACCCGGACTTCCGCCCCGGTTTCTACGGTGGCCGGCTTAAATGTGTTGGTGGCGGTATCGCCTTTAACGCCGGGCTCGGTATAGGTGACTTCCAGGATAATATACTGTGGCATTTCCATGGTAAGGGGCACTTCCTGGTCGGCGTGGTAAAGAATATCGACCTCCATGCCTTCCTTGAGGAAGTCAGCGTGTTCTACCAGGTTTTCGGTGAGGGCGACTTGATCGTAGGTTTCATTATTCATGAAGTGGTAACCCATATCGTCGCTGTAGAGGTACTGGAATTTCCGGCGCTCCACCCGAACTTCGTCCACCTTATGCCCGGCGGGAAAGGTGTGGTCCAATACTTTGCCTGAAGTCAGGCTCTTGATTTTTGTGCGCACAAATGCCGCACCTTTTCCGGGCTTAACGTGCTGAAACTCAACAATCGTGAAAATGTCGTTATTGTGGTCTATGCACATGCCTTTGCGGATGTCAGATGTTGTAGCCATTTGCTAAAGCTGCGTTTTATTGGTATTCAAATTGCGATGCAAAGATAGAAAAATCCCAAGACTTGGCGGGGCGGGCAAGAACACGGCACAGGCCTTTGCCGGCACTATGCAGTGAAGCCAGGTGCCCTAATAAGCCCACTTGACATATATTGCCCCCCAGGTGAAGCCGCCTCCGAATGCCGTCAGGATGATATTATCCCCTTTCTGAAGCTCCTCCTCCCAGTCCCAGAGGCAAAGCGGCAGGGTGGCGGCAGTGGTATTGCCGTATTTTTGGATATTGACCATGACGCGCTCCATGGGGAAATTGGCCATCCGGGCTACGGTTTCAATGATGCGCTTATTCGCTTGGTGTGGCACCAGCCAGGCGATGTGGTCGGCGCTGAGCCCGTTGCGGTTCATGACCTGGAGGACGACATCCGACATGCCGGATACCGCTGCTTTGAATACGGGGCGGCCATTCTGATAAACGAAATGCTCCCGGTTGGCCACTGTTTCAGCTGTAGCCGGATAGCGGGAGCCCCCGGCTTTTTGGTAGAGGTAAGCCCGGCCTGCCCCATCGCTCTTGAGCAGTGCATCCAGTACGCCTTCCGGTTCCTCCGTAGCCTCCAACAGGACAGCCCCGGCCCCGTCTCCGAAAATAACGCAGGTGGTTCGGTCCGTGTAATCAATAATGGAGGACATCTTATCTGCCCCGATGACGATGACCTTCTTATGCGCGCCGGCTTCGATGAAGCGCGCGGCCGTCGTCAGGGCATAGAGGAAGCCAGAGCAGGCAGCGTGGATGTCGTAGCAAAAGGCGTTCTTCATGCCTGTTTCATCGGCAATGATATTGGCAGTGTCGGGAAAAACCATGTCCGGTGTTACGGTCGCGCAGATGACGAGCTCTACCTCCCCGGGGTCCGTATTGGTTTTCTCCAGCAAGCCCTTTACCGCCTCGATGCCCATGACGGAAGTGCCCTGCCCTTCTCCTTTCAGGATATGGCGCTGCTCAATGCCGGTGCGCGTCCGTATCCATTCGTCGTTAGTGTCGACTATGGTTTCCAATTCGGCGTTGGTCAGAATATAGTCGGGGACATACCCTTGTACACCGGTAATCGCAGCATGTAGATTGGACATAGTTTCCTTATAAGTTGTTGCTAATCCGTTTTGATGTGGCAGCGGTTGGCTGCCGGCCTCCAAAAATCGGGGAGCAAGGTAGGAAAATCTTAGGGAGTAGGCAATTTATTGAAAGGGCAGCGCTCAGGGTGGCGCGCTTGCCCGGGGCCCCGTGGCGGCCCGGCCCAGAATTTGGCTTCCCAGCGGCTCTGCACTACTACATGCCCTAAGCGGCGCGTCCTTTCAAAAGGGATGGCCTCATTTAATGAGTGTTGGCTTAGGCCTCTTCTGAAATCGCCCATAGTCCGGCAAAGGTAAGCAGGCCATTGAGGGCGATGATCAGAAAGCCAAACTGGAAACCCATAAAGAGCACCTCGGAATTGGCATTCAGGACATAGGACAGTATCGGTGCCGCTATACAGATGGGAATGACGAGGCGGGGGTTGACCCGCCGGTCCGTTAGGAGCCCAAAAGTAAACAGCCCGAGTATAGGCCCGTAGGTATACCCGGCTGCCTTGAAAAGCTGACTGATCACATCCTTATTATTAAGCGCGTTGAAGACTACGATAATGATAAGCAGCAGCACGGAAAAGCCGATGTGTACATACAGGCGTGTCCGTTGCTTGTCTTCCTCCGACGCTTCGCTTTTTTCAAAGCCCAGGAAGTCGACGCAAAAGGAAGTGGTCAGCGCCGTCAGGGCGGAGTCGGCACTGGAGTAGGCAGCTGCAATCAGGCCCAGCACAAAGAAAACCCCTACTGCCGCCGGCAAGTGGTTGAGGGCGATCATAGGGAAAAGCTCGTCGGTACGTGCTGGCAAATCCAGTCCAATGCTGGCCGCATAGATGTACAGCAGGGCCCCCAGCGAAAGGAATAAGAATTTGGCAACCACCAGCACGCTGCTGAACACGTACATATTCTTTTGAGCATCGCCGATATTGCGGCAACTTAAATTCTTCTGCATCATATCCTGGTCCAGGCCCGTCATCACGATGGTAATCAGCGCCCCGCTGATGAACTGCTTGAAAAAGTTGTTGGGGTCATTCCATCCCCCTTCGAAGAAGAACATCTGAGAGTAATCGCTGGAGCGCACCATGGCCACCATGCCCCCGATATCCGTTTCCATAGCATTGCCGATGAAGAGGATGGTGAGCACCACAGCGGCAATCATTGCTATCGTTTGCAGGGAGTCGGTCCAGACAATCGTGTTGATTCCGCCTTTAAAGGTGTAAATCCAGATCAGTATAATAGTGGCGGCAACGGTGGCAATGAAAGGCACGCCGAAAGGCCCCAGGACAAAAGCTTGCAACACAATGGCAACGAGGTACAGCCGGAAAGCCGCGCCGATAGTACGGGAAAGCAAAAAGTAGGCTGCCCCGGTTTTATAGGCCTCGAGCCCGAGCCGCTCTTCCAGGTAGCCGTAGATGGAAGTTAGGTTTTTCCGGTAGTACAGCGGCAGGAGGACCTGGGCAATTATGATGTAGCCCAGGATATAGCCAAAGACCATTTGCATGTAGGCAAAAGCCTGGTTTTCGCCCCCGGCGCCTACTACGCCCGGAATAGAAATGAACGTAACGCCGGAAAGGGTGGAGCCGATCATGCCGATCGCCACAAGCGGCCAGGGAGAATTGCGGCCGGCCAGGAAGAACTCGGCGTTGCCCGCATTGCGGCCTGTGAAGTAAGAAACGGCAATCAAAATCAGGAAGTAGGCAGCTATAATCCCGAGTATGATGGTTGGCGTCAATTGACTCAGCATAGGTTTTAACTTGGTGGCTTCCGCTTGCTAAAGCGAGCCGGTTTTTAACTTGTTGTTATACCGGACAGCGGGCCCTTTTGAGCTGTCCTTTTGGCCGTAGTGGCCCCCTTTATTTTTTTGGGGCTCATTAGGCCTCAGCAAGCGGGTCTAGCGGGACAAATATAGTAGATTCTGTGACAATTTTGAGCCTGCGCCCAACGGAACCCGCCCTGGGCTGCTTCTCCGGCACTTCAGGCGGCTGCCCGTCAGAAGCTTATGCACGCTCCTCTGTAAGGAGAAGAAGATTGCAATAGAAAGTGTATATTTGACAAAAAGCCATTCCAGATGAACCGCCTTATCGTATTCCTGCTGGCTTGGGTTGCCATTGGCTGTGGCGGGGGAGGTTCCGCTGCCACGCAGCAGGCATCAGAAGAAATGCCGCAGGGGCCAGAAGTGGACGAAGATAAAGCCATTATGCAGCTGTCGGCTTTCCTGAACGCCGACCCAGCTACCCTGGCCGAAAAACAAGAAAACGCGATCATCAATTACGCCATTGATGAGATTATCCCTCTAAAGCGCACCGCCTCGGGGCTGTTTTACCGGATACTGGAGGAAGGGGAGGGGGCCTTCCTGGCGTGGGGGGACTACGTTACAGCCCATTACAAGGGGTACCTGCTGGATGGCAAGGTATTTGACTCCTCTTACCGGAAGGGGCGCCCGACGCAGTTTTATATCGGGAATATGATTGATGGCTGGAACGAAGGGTTGCAGCTGATCAAGCCCGGCGGCAGCATACAGTTGTTTGTGCCTTCTGCCCTGGGGTACGGGGAGGAGGGCGTGCCCGATGGCAAAGAGGGCTATGTCATCCCGCCGGATACTCCCCTGGTTTTCGAAGTCAAAGTACTGGAGGTGGAGCGGAAAGCGGAATGAGCTTTTCAGTGAGTGCGCCATTGCCCGCTGCACGATGTGCAAAGGAAGGGCTCGCTTGCCGGGCCGGCAACAAACAATTCCTGGTTTCACCCGATTATCATAATA
>CAZNSK010000168.1:0-12453 GCA_964575505.1 uncultured Phaeodactylibacter sp. | reverse complement strand
AGAAATATTTATCGATAACGTGAAAATAGAAGCATGGGTTTGGCGGCAGGGCGGCTCAAAGCCTTTCATTCTGTATGACTGGGGCGATGGCAGCCCACTGGACTCTATTCACTTGGAGAATAGCTTGCCACTCGGCTTCTTCGAAGGGCAAAACTATTATCTGGATATCTATTATGGCGGTCATGATTTCGATACTGCAGGGGTCTATATAATGGGGTTTCGTGATAGTTTTTTGGTAAACGATATTATAAACATTGAAGACTCAGGCAATAAACAACTTGAGCTAAGAGATACCGTGGCACTATACCCACAGGAAACGGGCAGCTTGGCTGCAAATCAGACTCCCAGATTTTTTACGCAACAAGGAAATATAAATGTAGTTGACAATAAAGTAGTATTCAACATCGACTTAGAAACAGTAGATTTTCATGTAGAATACTTTAATGGTGAGTTAGCCGATTTCCCCTCTGAGGGCTATAGTGTACCTGAGGCAAGCGACAGCATTTACATGGCCCCTCCGATAGGAGCAGCTATGATATGGGACGACCCGATCGCTCCTGGCCGTTATGCTGTTGGGATAGTCGTCCGGGAAAGGCGGCAGAGGGAGTTAAATGGAGTTTTGGATACCTTTTTCATGTCCACCACGATGCGCGCGATGACGATGCTGGTCACTGAAGAATTAATTCTATCCTCCTTGCCAGGAGCTGGGCCGTTGCCGGCAGTGGTCAGTATCTACCCCAATCCGGCAGCTTCTATGGTCAATATAGATTTTGCAGTGCCTGGACAGTCTGTGGAAGTTGCAATCCTAAATCTGGAAGGTAAAATGATGCGCCACCTCGAAGTGGAAGGCAGCTCTGTAGTCAGAACGGAACAGATAGATGTTGCTGACTGGCCATCTGGGGTTTATTTATTGCGCTTGCAGGCCGGGGCGGAGCAGCAGGTGGTGCGGAAGTTTGTGGTGGATTGAGCGTGCCCCTACGCTACAGCACCCCCCGCTGACGCAGAATCAGCAGCAAAAGCCCAAGCACAAAGACGCCCCCGGCCAGCCCAATCTGCATCCAAAGCGTCTGCTGTGCCCGCACGGTGCTTTCTACGTAGTACGGATTGGCAGCATTGGGTGTGCCGGTGCCCGGCCGGAAGGCCCAGTTTTCGGGGTCGGCGTTGTTGAGGTTGGGCAGTAGCAGGCTTAGCGTAAAAGCTGAGTCTACCGGCGGGGCCTCGTAGCTGATGCTGTCGACCACCGCCCCAAGGATGGAGTAGAGCGCGATCGACTCCCGCCGTTTGTTGAGCCCGAAGTTGAGCCCGCCGACCACATTGTAGGCTTTGGGATGCTGGGCGCGGAAGTCCACGGAGTCTTCTGCGATTACGAGGTAGTCGTTGGGCTCAATCGTAATGGAGGGGAAGGTGAAGGTATTGTGCTTGAGGTCGCTAAGCGTCCATTTGGCTAGGTTGAGGCGTTCCTTGGCCCCATTGTATAGCTCCAGCCAATCTCCGGAAGCGCCGCTCTTGGGGGAAATCTCGTTGATAACCAACCGGCCCTCCATAGGGTGCTGGTAGGGCTTAAATACAGCGTAGAGCTGGGTAGATGCCTCAGTCAGGGGCAGCGTCAGCGCCCGGCGCTTGTCTCCCTTCAGGCCGCCTTCCCAGTGCGAGAACTGATAGCCATTGTACGCGATGACTTTTACCTGCAGCGGGAAGCGTTCGAAATAAGTGCCTTCGAGGGTGTCATTGGACACCGAGAGGTTGTTGTTGAGCAAAACCTGCCCGCCTTTGGTGCTGCCCAGAGTAAGCGTACGCTGGGCGCCGGTTTGGAAATGCTCCATTAGGTGCATGCGGACGTAATGCGGGCGCTCGCGCGCGAAGGTGCGCATGACCCCCACATGGTATTCCCAGTCGTGGCCGCTCAGTTTCCAGCGCTTCAGGTGGCGGGGCATCTCCGGCTTGAGGCGCTTATAAAAAAAGTGGATACGGTCCAATACCCGCTCGGGGTGGAAGGAGGTGTTCAGATGGTCGGCAAAGCGGTTGACAAACCGGCGGCGGCAGTCCTCGTTCTCCAGCAGCTTCCGCAAAATGAAGGTGCTCCAGGGAGGGTTGGGCCAGGAAGGGCCATCCGGGCGGGTATGAAAGGCCAGGCTATTGTGCTGGTAGGCGTCGGGGTCATGCAGGCCAAAGCCCCAATCGGTATCGTAGAGGATCCAGCGCCAGCGCCCCCGCTCCGTTTGCGGGCGCCAGTACCGGATGTTGCCGCCTGCATCCTGATTGTCGAAGTAGATCTGAGCAATCTGGTAGTCGAGGAAGTTATCTACATCCATCTGCTGTTCGACGTACAATAAGTTGCCCGGATCGCTCAAATCATTGTGCTGCAGATAGTGCAGCAGGTCGTGGTAGTGGCGGCCACTGCCTTTCTTGACGGTGTAGCGGTGCTCCATGATGTCTACACTGTCATTTTCAACTTCCTTGAAGTGGCTGTCGATGAAGTAGCGGTTGACCTTTTCCCGGATGTTGTAAATGCCCCAATACCGCCCGTTGATATAGACGTGGGCGGGGCGGTTGTCCTGGGTTTCCAGGTCCCAGTTTTCCACCAGGCTGGTCATCAGGGCATCCCGGAAATGGCTCTTGCCAAAGTCACTGCCCGAATTGCGCAGCACCAGGAACTTAAATTTCTTCTTGCCGGATTGGCCAAAGATTTCATGGTCGATGCGGTGCTCCCCGTAGCGGTCCCGGGCAACCAGGGCCATCGACTTTTGGGGGAACAAGCGGCTCATGCCGCCGAACAGCCGGAAGCCGGAGGGGCTGCGGTACACGCACTGCCCGTCGCTTTCAAAGATTTCGAGGTTACAGGTGATTTCCCGCTTGCTCCAAAAATTAGCGCCAGGTTTTTTCCAAAGCGTATCTACCGCATTAGCCCCGAGCATGAACAGCCCGTGAAAAGGGTGGAATAAAGCAGGCGGGTCGATGCCGATGGAGACGACCGCAAAGTCGGTGGCGGGCTCGCCGATAAAAAAGGTATGCCCCTCCAACCGGTCCTCCCGGCCGTCACTGTACGTTGCCAGAAACCGGAGGACTGTAGTTTGTCCAATGGCAATTGGGCCTTGGTACGCCCGTGAAGCGCGGGAGGGCACTGTACCATCCGTTGTGTAGTAAAGTCTCCCGCCCGGGCAACTGGCGGTTACCTCTACCGGGGCAGGGTAAAAACCAGCAGGCATGGAAAGGATAATTTCCGCCGGTGGCGGGCCGTCCGTTGATTGCGCTGCGCCGTGGATTGCGCCGCTGCAGCAGAGTAAAAAGAGAAGTAGTCGCTTCAAGGTGTTTGGGTGTTATACTCGGTTTTTGGCTTGTGTTTAGCCTGCAAATTACAATTATTTGGCAAGTGTTGCCAGCAACAGTGCTTGTTCCTTTTACGAAGCAGCCAGAAAGAAAGTTACATGCCGCTAATTTGTTTATCTTTACAGGCTGCTTCAACTTTCAGGTACTATGGCCAGAATCATAAGTTTGTTCATCCTCCGGCGGTTGGGTTGGCGTATCGAAACACAGTACGAGTCGCTACCGAAAAAGTATGTGCTCATTGCCGCCCCCCATACTTCCAATTGGGATTTCATCATCGGCTTGCTCGCCCGCTCCGCTGTGGGGCCCGCATCAATTATGTGGGCAAAGCAAGCTTATTCCGCCCGCCCTTCGGCTGGTTTTTCCGCTGGCTGGGCGGCTACCCAGTCGACCGCTCCCGGAGGCAGGGGTACGTAGATGCAGTAGTGGGCCTCTTCAGCACTCAGGAGGCCTTTGCCATTTGTATAGCACCGGAGGGTACCCGGAAGCGGGTAAGCCGGCTTAGAACTGGGTTCTACTACATCGCCAAAGGTGCCGGAGTGCCCATCCTGATGGCAAGCTTCGATTGGGCCCATCGGCAAATCACGGTCAGTGCGCCTTTCCACCCCGGCGAAGATGCGGAGGAGGACTTCCGGCAGATCGCGGAATTTTACGCGGGTGCAGCTGGCAAATACCCCCGGCAGGGGTTCAACTACCGTCGCGAACCCGACCTAGCCGGTCATTAACTCATCAATCCTTACCGGCCCGCTTAAACCTTTTAAACCTTCGGCTGTCTTTACCTTCGTCTTTACAACAGGTTACACGCACTAAATACACCTAAAGATGAAGTTCAAATTACTCTACACCTTATTCACCCTCCTTGGGGCCACCTTCTTGTTTTTCAACAACAGCTCCGGGCCTGCCGAGGTACAAGGGCAGGACCGTACCGGTTCCCCCCTAAGCAGTGCCCCCTGCCAGGCTTGCCATTCCTCTGGCGCTTTTTCGCCTACTATTGAACTCGAGCTGCTACAGGACGGGTCAGCGATTACCGAGTACACCCCCGGCGAAGCCTATACCATGCGCGTCACCGCCGGCTTTAGCGGAAGCCCTGAGGTCTATGGCTTTCAGGCAGTAGCGCTGGCCGGTGAGGACGATGCCCAGGCTGGTGATTTTGACAATCCGGGCAACGGCATTCAAATCACGGATCTTAACGGGCGGGAATACCCGGAGCACAGCCAGCGCAGCAATAGCAACGTTTTTGAGGTAGAATGGGTAGCCCCGGCTGCCGGTACCGGCGATGTGCGCTTCTACAGCGCTGTAGTGACTGCGAATAACGCAGCGGGCTCTGGTGGCGATGGCTCGACCTTTCTGACCGAACCGGTAGTCATCACAGAAGGCACAGCCAGCAGCCGCTTCACTTTGGAAAGCCTGGATGCCGAGCTGGCGCTGTTCCCCAATCCAGCTGTAGCACAAACGACCCTGTCTATTGATGGCGCCGCAAATGGGGCCTATCAGGTAGACTTATTGAGTGCGCAAGGCCAGCTGCTCAGCCGGCAGGCGGTGGAAGCCGGAGGTCGTAAAGTAATCGTTCATTTGCCAGTAGATGCCTACCCGGCGGGGCTCTACTTTGTACGCGTCAGCCAGGGCGAGCGGTCTGCAGTCCGCCGGCTGCTGAAAAACTAAGTTGGAAGGAAGCGCCTTTTGTGGGGTCCGGCCAGAGGCTGAGGTTGACTGCTTCAGCCATCTTACCGGCTAACGCCGCACCAACCGCAAGCCCTCATCTTGCTCCCTGGCCGTAAGGTACTGGTATTGCTCGATGGCCTCATATACCGTACTAAGTATGCGGTGCCGGGTGCGGAGCTTGTTCAGCTTGTAGTTATTCATATCGGGGTAGGTACGGTTAGAGAGGAAAACGAAGACCAGGTTCTGCGCCGGGTCCGCCCAGGCGCAAGTGCCTGTAAACCCCGTATGGCCAAAGGCGGCGTCGGAAGCATCAGCCGGCAGGTTGATCCACTTGCTGGGATCCTGCTGCCGCATGTCGAAACCAATGCCGCGGCGGGTGCTTTCGGGGTGCCGCTGGGTAAACCGGCCGATCGTCTCTGCCCTCAGCAGGCGGTCATCTGCATAAGTGCCGCCATTGAGCAGCATCTGCATAATAGCGCCTACATCCTGAGCATTGGCAAATAAGCCGGCATGGCCGCTTACGCCCCCAAGCATAGCGGCGCCCATGTCGTGCACGTAGCCCCGCACCGCTTGCAGGCGGAAGTAATCATCAATTTCCGTAGGGACAATATTGCTGGCGAGGAAGCGCTCAGCCGGGCGATAAGTTGCCGTTTGCAGCCCCATGGGTTTGTAAAACAAGCGCCAGGCGAATTCATCCAGCGGCATGCCCGACAAGCGTTCTACCATCCGGGCAATCAGGTAAAAGCCCAGGTCGCTGTATTTATAGCTAGGGTTGGGCTCCACCCGGGAGTCGTAAATCTGTTGGTAAATCTCGTCCGGAAAGTCGCTCCGCAGGTAGAGCCCGGCCCCCACTTCCACTTCGTAACCTTCCTCCGCCTTCGGGCGGTAGTACGTTTTATTATGCGCCCACCGGCGCCGGTGGCGCGTCATGGTTTGCTTGTAAAACGGGATCCAGTCTCGCAGGCCCGCCCGGTGCGCCATGATATCGCGCAGGCGAAGCTGTGCCTTGTTCGTACCCTTCAGTTCGGGCAGATAGCGTACAATCGGGGTGTCGAGGCTCAACCGGCCGTGCTCTTCCAGCCACATCACTGCCAAGGTGGCGGCTGCAACTTTGGTCACCGAGGCGAGGTCGTAGATATCATCGGGGCGTACCGGTTGCTGCCGGGCGTAGGTGTGGTGCCCAAACGCCTTTTTGTAGACGATTTGTTGATCTTTGGCAACGAGCACCACGCAGCCGGGCGTAGCTTTGGCCTCTACGGCCCGGGCCGCGATTTCGTCGATTTTAGCGAGCGTCGCGGGGTCCATGCCTACGGCCGCCGGTGGCGCGAAACCAAAGCGGGGCAGCTTTGGGGTAACAACGCCATCGTCGAATTGGCTTTTAGGCGAGGCAGTCACCGGCAAACGGCCTTTGAAGGCGCGTGCTCCGAAGAGCCCTTCAGCGGCGAGCTCCTGCATGTCGCGGCCGTCCTCATAAGCTTCCAGCACCCAATCCACTTTATTAAAGAATTTCAGGCTGTAGGGGTTGCCGAAAACGACAAGCACTACCTGTGTCCTGTCGTGCAACTGCCGGATAAGCTGCCGCGCCTCTGCCGAAATGCCAAAGTCCTGGCCCGAACGGCTGTTCATATTGTGCAGGCTGACGAGGGTAATATCCGCCTTGCCCAGCTTCGACAGCAGGCGGGCTTGCTCCCGGCTGCCGGGTGCTTTCCCGCATTGTAAGATTGGCATCTTTTTGTATTCCAGCAGCCGCTGCTGAAAGGGGGTTGGGGAGGAGGCGTTGATGCTCAGGCTAGCCATTTCCACCGCGTCAATGCGCCGGAACGGGATCAGGTCCTTTGGGTTGCGCACCAGCGTTAGGGCATTGGCAAGCAAGTCGCGCCGAAGGGCTTCGGCCTGCGGGGTGTTCAGGCGCTGCCGCAAGCTGTCGGTCCGCAGGGGCTGAAACTGCCGGAGCCCAAGTTTGTATTTGGCCCGCAGCACTTTCTTCACCCGGGGCTCCAGGTCGGCCCAGCTGAGCTGGCCCTCGTCGATGTATTGGCGGATTTCCCGGTAGGCCGCCTCCATATCTTCGGGCAGCAGGAGCACATCGTTGCCGGCCACCAGGGCTTCGGCTTCTACCTCCCCGCTTTCGAAATGCTTGGTGACCCCCTTCATTTCCAGGGCGTCGGTGAAAATCAGCCCTTCGTAGCCGATGCCTTCTTTGAGCAGGCGGGTCACGGTGTTATAGGATAGGGTAGTGGGCCGGTTCTCCCGCTCGTCCAGCGTGGGGACATTAAGGTGGGCGACCATCATGCTACCAATGCCCTTTTCTGCCAGTGCCCGGAAGGGGAATAGCTCAATGCTGTCGAGGCGGCCCAGGCTGTGGCGGATAACCGGCAGGTCGAGGTGGGAGTCGACATCGGTGTCGCCGTGCCCGGGGAAGTGCTTGGCACACGCCATTACCCCGTGGTCCTGCATGCCCTGTGCATAGCGCCAGCTCTTGGCAGCTACGTTGGTGCGGTCTTCGCCAAAGGAGCGGTTGTTGATCACCGGGTTGGCGGCGTTGTTGTTGACATCCGCCACCGGCGCAAAGTTGACGTGCACGCCCACCAGCTTCATCTGACGGGCAATTTCAGCGCCCATATCGTAGATCAGGCGGTTGTCCTGAATGGCGCCCAGCGTCAGTTGGCGGGGAAAGCTGATGGTGCTGGCTTTCATGCGCATGCCGAGCCCCCACTCCCCATCGATGCCGATCATGAGGGGCACAGGCGAGGCCAGCTGCTGGTACTGATTGACCAGTTCGGCCTGCCGCTCGGGCGTGCCCTGAAAAAAGCATAAGCCCCCGACTTTGTACTTGCGGATCTGGGCTTCTACCGATTCGATATGCTCCGGGCCGAGGTCGGAATGGGCGCGGATCATAAAAAGCTGCCCCAACCGCTCGGTCTCGGAGAGGGTGTAGTAAACGGAATCGGCCCAGGCCTGGGCGGCATCGTCTTGGGCATTCAGGCAGGTGGCGAGCGCCAGCAAGATTAGCAAGGTCAGTTGTCGGATCATTTTGGTCGCTTGTTATTGGTTATTAGACGGCATGTTGTTCAGGTAGTTGGGGTCGATTTCCAGGGCCTTGTTGCGGTACTGCTGGCCGAGTTGGGCATTGCCGCTATTGAGATAGGCGGTGCCCAGGTCGAACCAGGCGCCGGGGTTGTCGGGCTGCAGCTCCGTAGCTTTCGTAAAGTACTCAATGGCTTTGGCGGTATTGCCCCGGATACCGTTGGCTACGCCCAGCAGCCGCACTACCTCGTATTCTTGCGGCATGAGTTCGTAGGCTTTGTTCAGGTACTGAATAGCCTGATCGACCTGCCCCAGTTTTTCGCCGTAGTATTTGCCGGCATCCTTATAGGTAATGCCGAGGTTGCGGCGGGCATCCCGGTAATCGGGGTCAATGGCCAGCGCATTCTGATAGGCAGTAATGGATTTGTCGTATTCCTGCAAATAATTATAGGCATTGCCCATGAGCAGGTAGGCATTTTTGTAGTTGGGGTGGATGCGCACGGCTGCTTGCAGGTGGCCGACGGCTTCGCGCAGCATAGCTTCCTTCCGGGCAGCATTTTCCGGTGCCACGGACTGCGTCACCAGCTCGCCACCTACAGCATTGCGGAGTTTGGCACTATTGGGCGTATGTTCGATATCGGTGGTGAAGAGGGTGTAGTTGTCTGCCCAGGCAGGATTGCGGGCTATCGTCCTTACGGAAAACAGCAGAACCAGCGCAACCCCTACACCAAGGGCTGGCCTGAACCGGCGGTAAGCCGGAATTTTGCCAGCCGGCGCGCCCCGCACGGCCCAGCGGTAGCCCAGCAAAGCCAGGGCCAGGCTAAAGCCTACCGAGGGCATAAACAGCAGGCGCTCTGCCATGTGGGTGCCCACCGGGAAAAACAGGTTGGACACGATCGCCAGCGTGATCAGGTAAAAGAGGATGGCGAAGCTCATGGGGTCGCGTTTGGGCAGCCGCAGCACGGCGTATACGCCCATGGCCAGGTACAGCACCAGGCTAAGCACCGCCCTCCAGTCGCCAAAGGTCATCACCTCAATGGCGCGGGGGTAGTAATCGTGGCTCAGTGTGACGGGGAAGCACAGCAGCTGCAGGTATTTGCCCAGGGAGTGCAGGACCGTAGCCAGGCGTTCCTGTGTGGTAAATGGCACATACCCCTCGCCCTGCACCTTTACGAAGGGGTTGTTCATCATCTCCATAGAGGGCTCGCTGAAGCCAAAGCCCAGCACGGAAAAGCGAATAGCCAGGAAGGCCCCGGCGGCAACCGCAAAGGGTAGGGTTTGCCGGGCAATCGTGCCGATTTTGGCCGGGGTGAAAAAGTAGTACGCCAGGGGGGCGATAAAGAGGAACATAATTGCATTTTCCTTGGACATCAGCCCTAGGAAAAAAACCAGGCCGGCCAGGAGATTGTAGCGCGGCTTTTGGGCGTGGAAAGCCCTAAGGGATAGATACAGGGCACCCAGGCTGCCCAGCAGGGTGAGGATTTCGTCCCGCCCTTTAACATTAGCGGCCACCTCGGTATGTACAGGGTGGGCGGCGAACAGCAGGCTGGCGGCCAAAGCAATGAAATACGATTTAACTTGACCGTGCTGCGGCCGGAAAAGCTGTAAGAGCAGCAGGTACAAAAGCACGGTAGTGGCCCCGTAGTACAAGCCGTTAAACAGATGCCCCACAAAGGGCGTCTCGCCGAAGAACTGGACTTCGGCAGCAAAGAGGATAAGCGAAAACGGGCGGTAGCGCCCACCGGCTACAAGGGCTGCTTTGCCTTCCTCCTTGAAGAACCCAAAGAAGGTATCTTTGCTGAGAATGCCCGGTATGCCGCTGATGCCCTCCTTGACGAACATATTGTCGTAGATGACGATGGCATCGTCCAGTGCATAATCATGGCCGAGGGTGTTGGCATACAGCAAAAAACTAAAGGCAAACAAGCCCCACATGTGCCACTTCCGGTTGGTAAACCAATCGGGATACCCTTTGAGCGGGCGCTTTTGGCTGGCTGCAGTCTGGCTCTTTTCCTTCCGTTTTCCCATATTCGGCCGTGTGTAGAGTTGATTAACCCAGGCAAAATATAGATTTTTTTGAAGGCGGGGAATTATTAAAGAAAGGAAATAGCGATTAGGGCGTGAAGTTATACCACGAGCGGATGTGAAAAAAGGAGCAGGCGTAAATGAACTCAGCTCATTGGTTCCGGCGTTTCTGGGTAAAAGATTCAAAAATGACTATCGAAATAAAAGAGGATTTGGTGAAGGACCTCTCCGCTTTAAGCGGCTCTGAGTCAATAGAGCAACTTGTGGAGCAGGCTCTCGAGGAATTTATTCGCAGGCATCGGCGTCAGCGCATGTTAGCTTTGTACGGTAAAGTGAAATGGGAAGGAGATTTAGACTTGATGCGGGGAGCGGATCCAAAGACGGAAAATTAAGCAGGCTGTTATCTTTACAAAAAAAACGAACGACCACATGAAAGATATCCAAGCCCTCCTTCAATTGCTTGACCTCGAACCTATCGAAGAAAACATCTTCCGCGGGCAAAGCGCCAGCGTCGGTAGCCAGCGGGTATTCGGTGGGCAGGTGCTGGCCCAGGCCCTGCAGTCGGCTATGCGCACGGTGCCGGAAGGCCGCTTCGTGCACTCCCTGCACGCCTACTTCATCCTGCCGGGGGATGTGTCCCTGCCCATCATCTTCGAAGTCGACCGCATCCGGGACGGCGGCAGCTTCACCACCCGCCGCGTCAAGGCGATACAGAAAGGGCGCGCCATCTTCAATATGTCGGCCTCTTTTCAAAAGCAGCAGGACGGCTTCGACCATCAACTCAGCATGCCCAATGTGCAGCCCCCGGATGGGCTAATGAGCTGGGATGACCTGGTGGAGAAAATGGGCGATCAGTTGCCGGAAGGGATTCGCCGCTTTTTGGAGATTTCCCACCCCATCGAGTTCCGACCGGTGGAGCGCGTACACCCGATGCTCAGCGGCAAGCAGCAGCCCATCCGCCACGTATGGATGAAGTCCAAAGGGGAGATGATGGATGACGTCTCTGCCCATCAGGCCGTACTGGCCTACGCATCCGACTACAACCTGCTCACCACCGCTCTGCTGCCCCACGGCGATCAGGTGGCGAAGACCAAGGTGCAGCTCGCCAGCCTCGACCACGCCATGTGGTTCCACCGCCCCTTCCGCGCCGATGAGTGGCTGCTCTACGCCATCGACAGCCCGAGCGGCTCGAATGCGCGCGGCTTTACGCGGGGGAGTGTTTTTAGCCAAGATGGAAGATTGGTGGCTTCGGTGGTGCAGGAGGGATTGATCCGGCCGGTAGAGGGGTGATTTTTAGGGGGGAAAAGTGTATATTGTTTTTGAAACAGAACAACCAGATATGGCGGTCACACTAGCACAGCATTTACTTACGGTTGAGGATTATCATAAGATGGGAGAGGTAGGTATACTGCCTGAAGGTAAGCGCGTGGAATTGATTGCTGGAAAGATTATCAATATGAGCCCGATAGGAAGCAGCCATGCTGCCTGTGTCGACAATATCCTGGCACTATTTAACCGTATCGCCCCGGAGGATAGGCTCATCCGGGGGCAGAACCCCATCATTTTGGACAATCACTCTGAGCCAGAACCTGACGTTGCGGTGCTGCGTTACCGGGCAGACCGTTACGCCTCCGGGCACCCAAAGGCGGAGGATGTACTTTTTGTATTAGAGGTATCCGGCTCTTCTCTGGCCTACGACGAAGAAGTTAAGCTTCCTTTATACGCTGCGGCTGGCATTCCAGCCTACTGCCTGGTAAACCTTAAGGATAACACCATCGCTTTGCATACGATCCCGGAAGGGGAACATTACAAGAAACGAGAACTATTTGCCGCTGAAGACCGCCTGCCGTTAACGGCGCTGCGTACAGAGGTGAAGGTGGGGGATATGCTGGTGTGAAAGTCGGTTAAGGCGGGAATACCCAAAGCACTGACTGACTCCGGTGTCAACACGCCAATCAGGGAACGGCTGTGGGGGCCTTGGCAATGCCCGTTGCAAAAGATTGGAGAAGGGTGCAAGAGGAAGCTTCGCTGGAGCGGTATTGGGGTATTTATTGTGGCTGCTCTACGCCATCGACAGCTCGAGCGGCTCGAATGCGCGGGGCTTTACGCGGGGGAGTATTTTCAATCAGGCAGGCCGGTTGGTGGCTTCGGTGGTGCAGGAGGGGCTGATCCGGCCGGTGGAGGGGTGATAGTAGGGATATCCAGAATCTAAATAAAGGCGGCTAATTCAGTAGCTGATCCACCTCATTTTTTAAAACAGGCAAACTCTTGTGGATGATCGCCCACAATATCTGATCCGAGACATTATCGTAGCCATGGATAATTCTATTTCTGGTATCTACTATTTTTCTTGAATTAGATATCTTTATAGTCCAACAACTTAAGATTTGTGAAATTATGGCGCAGCTATTTTTT
>CAZNSK010000167.1:0-12571 GCA_964575505.1 uncultured Phaeodactylibacter sp. | reverse complement strand
AATTCCAGATCGTCAGTGGTCACTTGTGCCTGCCCGCAGATGCTTAAAGAGAGCAAAAGGAATAAATGGATTGCTGTAAACTTCATGTTATTATTTATGCATTTTAATTTCGTTGCAATCAGCGGTACGCATAGGCTTGCTTGCATGAATGAGGCGTGAAAACAGCTGGGCTCGCATTGTACCTTCGGTTTTACCCAAAAGACCAGCCCGGTTCAAAGGTAACAATGGATAAGCACATCCCTGCAGATTAAGACCAAAGAACCGCTCGTAAAGCGTCTGATGAGTGTATTCGTGCGGTTTTTGATTCACTGCTTTTGTTCTTTTTCAGTCCTCTTAAGCTTAGTTGCCTTTGTCAGTTGCTTGCCAGTATTTTTCCTGCCATTCGCGCTTGTCTATTCTATACCAATTATGAGGTTCGCTATCGTATTCAAAGGTCTCTATAAATCTTAACTCAGCCTTTTGGAGGACTTTATTTGATGCTATATTATCAACATGAGCACCTGCATAGATTTCTTCAAGGCCCATTATCCGAAAGCCATAGTTTAGTGCCTCCAAGGCGGTTTCGGTTGCTATGCCTCTTCCCCAAAACTTTTTCTTCAACCGGTAGCCAAGATCGTAGTAATGCATGTCGCTCCTTACTTCTCTTTCGTATTTTAACCCTGACCAGCCGATGAATTCATTGGTCTTTTTATCAATTACCGCCCATCGGCCTATTCCATCTTCTTCATATTGCTTCTGAATATATCTAATGACGGATTCCGCTTCTTGGATGCTTTTTACCGGCTTTCTTCCTAAGTACCTGTGCACGTCCGGGTCGGAATCGAGCTCAAACAGACCCTGCAGGTCATCTTCTTCAATGGCTCTTAGTATTAGCCTATGGGTTTCAATGTAAGTCTGCATTTCCTGCTTTTCAATTTTTTTGAATTCAGAATTCACATAATCGGACACACCTGGAGATACGGTGTCACCAGAAAGGGCGAAACCGGCCGGCACCCGATCTGCGCCTCTTGTTTGTAAGCCAATTTTAAGGAAGTTACAGTGAAAAATAGTCTGGAGTATAAAAAAGCCCTCAGCACCATGCTGAAGGCTTGCTTGTGAACCCGCTGGGGCTTCCCGGTTGCACCGGGACAGGCTTCTCGCCTCAGCGGGCATGGCCTTTTGATCAGTAGTTTGAAGCATAAAAAAGCCCTCAGCACCATGCTGAAGGCTTGCTTGTGAACCCGCTGGGGCTCGAACCCAGGACCCCTTGATTAAAAGTCAAGTGCTCTAGCCAACTGAGCTACGGGTTCCTAAAAATAATGTCGTTGTCATGCCCTTTTTCAAAGGCGTTGCAAATATAGGGCAGTTAAGGGTAAAAAACCAAAACTATGATTCACTTTTTTCCCATGTACTGCCCCGTTTGCCGTAGACGCCTGGTTAACAGGTGCTTCTACAAAATAGTTTCCGGGCCTGCCTCTTTTTTTGGCGGCTGGGCCTGTTCCAAAGCCATCTTGAAAGTCTCCCAGCAGGTGTAGTCCTGTATCACCTGCCCGGCGCCAGCACTTTGCAAAATATCGAAATCACCCCGGTGGCGCACTCCCACAAAGTCGACCTGCAGATTGCGCGTAGTTTCTACATCCCAGACCGCGTCACCGATGTAGACGACCCGCGACAGGGGCCCGCCATTGAGCTGCTCGGCAGCCTGTATCGCCTCTTCCAGGATAGCCTCCCGGTTGGGCTTGCCATCGCCCCCACTGAACAGGCGCTGCTCCACCCTTATCCCCACATGCGCCAGCTTGATCTCGGCGGGGGCTTTCCAGCCGCCGGTGCCAATGCCGATCAGCCGCCCGCTGCCCTGAAGGGCACTGATGGCTGACCGGGCACCGGGCACTTCCTGGTAGTGGTGGGGGGCGGTTTGCCTCGACTGCTGCAGGGCTTCCATGTACTGCCCCATAAACCGCTGCGTCTCTTCGGAAGAAGGCGGCTGTTCGAAGTGCTGGGCAATGGCTGTACCAAAAATGATATTGTCAGTCACGTGCGGAAAATTGCGCCAGTCGATGGTCGGAAAAGCCCGGCCGTAGACACGCTCGAACGTGGCAGCAAAAGTCTGGCTGTCGCGCTTGTCTGAGTGCACCAGCGTGCCGTCTACATCAAAAATTACAAGTTCCATTATTCTTCCTCCATTTGTTGCTGTACCCCTCCGGAGCCCTGCTCAAAATCCAGTTCCAGCTGAACGCCCAGGTCTTCCTGTTCTTTGGCCAGGTTGGAAACGGAAACCCCCAGTAAGCGGGCGCTGGGGATTTCTGAGCGGTGTTCGTGGAGCAGAGCCGTGATGATAGCAACCATTTCGTCAAGCTCCCGCACCTCCCGGGCGAGCGTCCGGCTCCGGGTTAATATCCTGAAATCCGGGGTTTTTGCTTTTAACGTCAACGTACGCCCAAAGTTGTCAGCTTTTGTCATATACTGGTGCACCACCTGGCAAAGGTAGGCGAGTTTATCCAGCATAGCCGGAGTGGCCGTCAGGTCATCCTTGAAGGTCCGTTCGGCCCCGATCGACTTGCGGATGCGGTTGGGATTGACCGGGCGGTGGTCTTCGGCGCGCACGATGCGGTAATAATGGCGGCCCACTTTCCCAAAGCGCCGGACCATCTCGATCTCTGAGAGCTGCTTGAGGTCCTTGCCGGTAAAAATGCCCATGCGCCGCATTTTGGCTGCGGTCACTTTACCAATACCGTGGAAAGCCTCAATTTCCATCTGCTCCAGAAAGGCCAGGGCTTCTTCCGGGGGGATGACCTTCATCCCATTAGGCTTGTTGATGTCGCTGGCGACTTTGGCCAAAAACTTGTTAAAACTGATGCCCGCCGAAGCCGTCAGGCCGGTGGTAGCCTCGATGCGCTCCCGGATTTCCGCAGCGATCAGGGTAGCCGATCGGGGGCCGCGGAAGGGCTCGGTCACATCCAGGTAGGCCTCGTCAAGCGAAAGGGGCTCCACCAGGTCGGTGTATTCGAAAAACAAGGCGCGGATTTGACGGGAGACGCTGCGGTAAACGTCGAAACGCGATTTCACAAAAACCAGTTCAGGGCACAACCGCCTGGCCGTCACGCTGGGCATGGCGGAGCGCACGCCGTACTTGCGGGCTTCGTAGCTAGCCGAGGCCACCACCCCGCGCCGGCTGGAGCCGCCCACGGCTATGGGCTTGCCCCGAAGTTCCGGGTGGTCCCGTTGCTCCACCGATGCGTAAAAAGCATCCATGTCGATGTGGATAATTTTTCGGCTGGCCTCCATAGTCACTCTAGTAAATTGAGCAGTAGATGCTTGAGCGCTAAATTACCAGAAAAACTTCGGAAAGGGGCAAGCAAAAAACTCCCCGGCACCATCGTTACAGTGCGGGGAGCGCAAAAATTGCCTGCTTAAAGCTAAATCTTAGCGGCCGCCGGGCAAGAGGCTTGTGCCCCTTCAGCCCGGACAGCTCAATGTATCGTGATCATTAATGGAAGCCGGTCTTGCTCGGTTAGCAACAGCAGCCAGTAGATACCGGCAGGCAGGCCTGGCAATGCCCACTGTATCGTGTGGGTACCAGCAGACAGCATCATGGCTTTTTGCCGCATCAGCTGCCCGCCGGCACCGTAGAGCCGGAGCTCAGCATGGCCATCCTGCGCCGTGTAAACAGATAGTTGCAAGGGGGCTCCTTTCGTTTTGGGGTTAGGGTAAGCCTCCAGGCTCACCGCTGCAGCAGCCGGCCCCTGATCGGCTTGCTGCATGCTTTGAATATCATTGTCTTCGTTATAAACCAGGCCGCACTCAATGCCGGGGTTGTACTTCCCGAGCCGCCGGGAGCGGCCGAAGTGGTCAAGGGGGTAACAGGGTAGCTGGGGCGGGTCGTACTGCCGGCTAGCTATCAGAGCATGCGCCCCACCTTTTATATCGTCTTCTGATCCAAGCTCGTGCTTGGCCACTCCGTGGGTAGCTGCGTAATGCATCACGCCATCCGGGTCTACCACATGTTGTAGCTGCAAGGCATGCCCGAGCTCGTGCAAAAGCACTGTCTGAAAATCCAGTTCGTCCTCAGCAGGGCTGCCAGCAAATGACCACTTGAGACTGGTTTCTGCCTCGTTTTGAGCTTGTCCGCGGCGGATGATAATATCCACATCGACCAGTTCCCAGGCCGAATCGCCGCAGCGGGCGTAGCGGGAAATGGTGGCCGCCAGCACATTTTCCCCGATTTGCGCGGGGACGCTCCAGGCGTCGTGGTCAAAACTGATCAGGTTGACCCCATCGTCTTCGCTACCGAAAGCAATGCTGGTCTCTGCCGGGCAGTCGTGCCCAATGTAGAGGGGCAGCCCTACCGAATCCTGCCAGGCACCCGCAGCAGCCAGAAGCGCCGCCTCCGCGCCAGCCACCTCCGCGAAGGAGGCACCGTTTTCGCTTTGGTTCCCGCTGATGCGGAAGAGGTAGCCACCATCCGCCCGGCTGGGGTGGTCAACCAGCTTGGGGGCATAAATCTGGCCGGAGCTGAGTACATTGGTGTAGGCATAGCTGACTTCCAGCTCAAAGGGGCTGAACGCAATCCCCCCGTCGCCATCCATAATCAAAATGGGGCCGGTGCCGGCGCGGTGCGGCACCTTTACCGTAATTTTGCTGTTTGTCCATTCCTCAACATGCCAGGGCAGTGCTGCCACAAACCCATTGCCTCCATTGTCTGCATCTGCAAAGAAGACCGTACCTGGGGCAGGGCCAAAGCCCTGGCCTTGTATGGTAATAGTTTGGCCGGTGCCGGCTGCTACTGACTGCGGGTCGACCCCCTCCACCTGAGCGGAGGGGCTGCGCAAAACGGGCAGCGCGGGCTCAATGCCGCCCTGGCTGAAGGGCTGCCCGGTATGCCGGGCTACCAGCCGCCGGGCTTCGGGCAAGCTCACCTGCTCCCGGCCGAGCACCAGGGCTTTGTCCCGGGCAGGGCTGTAGACAGCTACTGCACCAGCTGAAAAGACCGGCCAAAGTACCGTTCCACCGGGCAGGATGGAAGGCGAGGCGGGCGGGCGGAGGGCATAAATGCCGGTTTGCCCTATGGCCAGGCTGGAAGCAGGAGCTACCGCCATGGCATCGCCCCCAACCGTGCCGCCAAGCACCGCCACAGTCAAATAGCGCTTGGAAACCCCTTTAAAAACTTGGTGCACCTCAAGTCCGTAAAGGGTATAAATGTACTGGCCGCGGCTGCCCCAAAGGGACTGGGCATCAACGACCGTCGCCTCCACTACCTGAGTGCTTTTGCCCAGATAAACATCCAGGCTGTGCAAAGGGTGGGTGCACTGGGCGTAGCTTGGGTTAGAAGCCACATTTAATAAAACGATTAGCGTAACTAAGCAGGACAGCTTTTGCATTTGTCTGGGTATACGTTCTTAAAACTATCCTTAGCGTTGTCCTGTGCTATACAGCATAAGTGATCAGGCAGGGGGCGCCGCCACTAGCCCTAATGCGAGCAGCGTTGCCTTACCTGGGCTGCGGGCAACCCCGGCAGCCCTGGCATTGGGCAAGCCACACTTGCGCGGGTCTGTGAACGCGTGCCGGAACAAGCAGGGGGGAGGCGCTCCGAGGGGGGTGTGCTCAACAGCCGTTGCACTTAACCGTGTCGGCAGTTTTGTAGTTTTTGTGTTTGGAATTGACCGAAGAAGCTGCCGGTTGTTTAGGCCAGCCTGCCTTAGCGGGGGGATGGCAACAGGCCTGCACCTTCAGCTTTCAATCTATTCATAGGATAAAAGTATCCGATGCACCGCAGATGCTCAATGGCTGATTTCTGAATTTGTGACAGCATAAACGCTATTTCAGGCATTAAAACCCCACTCATAAGTCATTATACACTACACAAAACCTTGATTTTCAATTTTTTAAATAACTAATTTACCCTACATTGTAATCAAAGAAAGATTTGCGTTATTTTTCTAGTTAGCAAAAAATGTTTCTGCATCCGGTGGATTTTATGCGGATGCCGAAGATTTAACCAGGCGATTCAACCCATTACATCCACACAAAACACAACTATTTTATACCCATATCAATTGATAATCATTGATTTACAAATTAAAATTTATAAACACTACCGAACAAAGCGGCAATCATGTATTATTTTTTGGCAAGCAGCGCCTGCATATTTGTAGCGTAAAAGATCACCAAAAAGTCCTTACCATGAAAAACGTACAAGACACTGCCGAATTACTCGAACTGTTCCCCATCTTCGAAGGCATACAGCAGGCGCACCTTGAACAGCTGGCACGGCAGGCAGAGTTACAGCGCCTCCGCAAGCACGAAGCGGTCTTCCATCCCGGGGATCGCTCGGATGCACTCTTATTTCTTATTAAAGGCGTTGTCAAGATCGGCCGCTACTCCTCCGATGGGCGGGAGATCATCAAGCATGTCCTCCACCCCATGAACATGTTCGGGGAGCTTTGCCTGGCGGGCGAGCAAAAGCGGAAAGACTTTGCTGTGGCTATTAAGAAAGACACTCAAATCCTGAAAATCAAAACCGTGCAGCTGCAGCAGGTCATGCGCAAAGACCACGAACTGGCTATGCGCATCCTTAGTTTCATCGGCCATCGCCTGCAAAGCGTGGAGAGCCGTTTGGAGTCCCTGATTTTCAAAGATGCCAGGGAGCGCATCATCGAATTCCTCAAAGATTCTGCCCGCAAGCAGGGCAAACGCATTGGTTATGAAACGCTGATCAAGCATACCCTTACCCAGCAGGATATCGCCAATATTACCGGCACCTCCCGGCAGACAGTCACTTCCGTGATGAATGACTTGCGCAAAGCCAACCTGATCTACTTCAACCGGCGCAGCATCCTGATCCGCGACGTCGGCAAGCTCGCCTAAACCTACCCAGCCGGCAGCAGCCTTGCAGCAGCCCTACCCTTCTCCGGGCGCTGTGGGATAACGCAGCGGGACCGGCACTGTCAAGCCGTCAAACCCCAACAGCGAATTGGGGAAGACCGAGCAAGCCTCCCGCAGGGTAGGCCCCAGGGTGTAGTACCGGGTGGAGTAATGGCCCAGCACCAACTGCCGCACACCGGCAGCCAAAGCGATCTCAGCCGCCTGCCGGGCGGTGGAGTGGTCGGTCTCTTCAGCTTGCTGCCGCTGCGCCTCCAGGAAGGTGCCTTCGTGGTACAGCAAGTCCACTCCTTTAATATAAGAAGCCAGTGAAGGCACATAGCGGGTGTCTGAACAAAACGCGAAACTGCGGGGCAATGCCGCCGGGGACGTCAGCTCCTCATTGGGGATAAACCCATGAGCCGGCGACTCGAACCCGCCCCCCGCTTTGATGCCCGGTATGGCCGAATAAGGGATTTGATACTTTTCAATAAGCGGGGCAATCATATGGCGCGGGCGCTCTTTCTCCCGGAACAGGTAGCCCGAAGTTGGAGCACTGTGCTGCAGAGGCAAGCTGAAAACCGCTACCTGCTTATCCTCATAGACCAGTGCATTTTGCTCAGGGTCGACTTCATGAAAATCTACCGTGTACGAAAGCCTGCCCAGAAAAGCCCGGGCAGACTGCAGGAACGCCCCTACCGCTGCCGGCCCGAAAATATGAAGGGGCGCAGTGCGGCAGTTCAGCCCCATAGAGCTGAGCATGCCCGGCAGCCCAAGGACATGATCCCCGTGGTGGTGTGAAATAAAAATATGGCCGAGTTTGCCCCAACGCACGCCATAGTCGGAAAAACGCATCTGTGCCCCCTCCCCGCAGTCGATCATGTAAAGCTGGCCGTTGATATTCAGCAGCTGTTGGGTAGGGAAACGCCCGTAGGCCGGCACCGCCCCGCTGCAGCCTAATATGGTAAGCTCGAATCGCATGCTCCTATAAAAAAAGCACAGCCAAAATAGTTTAGCTGTGCTTTTCAGGCAGCCCGCCCGGCAGATAGCCGGCTAGCTGTTGTCTTCTTCGTCATTGAGCTCCCGCTCAATGTCTTCCATAAAAATGTAGTCGACGGCTTCGGATACCGTGGGCACCATCGTGAGGATGGTATCCAGGCGGGAGATTTCCATCAGCTTCTTAACAGCAGGTTGCTCCGCCCCGGCCAGCACGAAGGTGCCGATCTTTTTCCAAAGCCGGTCTGCTGTCAGTATGGCGCTTAACCCTGACGAATCGACATATTTCACCTCAGACAAATCCATTACCAGGTTTTTAATGTCTTTATCGGCCAGGAGGACGAGCTCAGACTTTACCTCCGGGGCAATCAAAGAATTGAAATTCTCCTCTTCCAGGGTAAAGATGGTATAGCGCTCTTCTGTTTTTATCTTATATTCCATAAAAATTGATTACCATTTAGATTATGGGCGAACGCAAAAATATCAATTAAGGGGGAGTCTACCTAGCCTGCTGCCAATATTTTAGCCAGCCCGGTGAGCAGCAGCCGGTTATCCGGGCGTTAAACACTATTGCCTTTTCTTGTGTTTGATCAACAGTATGCCGAAAATGCGGCAAAAGCAGCGGCTGTCAAAGGCCTCATACCCGAAAATATGGCAGGCCGTAAAAAATGGCATCATTTTTTCGGGAACAGGGGCAGCTGAGTTGTCAATAGTGTTTGCTTTAAATTATATTTACCCAAAGACTGTTTGCCCTGCCCTGATTTTCCTGAAACGTTAGTGTGCAGTTAAGGACAAAGCCCCCTGAAACTAAAGCAAATCAACTTTTGTATTCTTGGATAATTAGTTTTAATATTGTTTTGGGTAACCCAACAGCGTAAGAGAAGAAAGAAATATGAACAATAAACGATTTTCTCCGAAGGTTAAGCAAGTCATTTCCCGTAGCCGGGATGCCGCCATCCGCCTTGGCCATGACTTCATTGGTACCGAGCATCTATTGCTGGGTATTATGGCTGAAACGGATAGCCTCGCCCTTAAAGTCCTTGAGTCTCTGGATGTGAATCCCAACGAATTGCAACAGAATGTTGAGGACTCTGTGCAGCGGATACCGAGCGGCCAAACCGCTCTGAATGTGGGCAACCTTCCCCTCAACAAACAGGCAGAAAAGGTACTGAAGGTGACCTTCCTCGAAGCTAAAATGCTGAAAAGCGAAGAGATTAGCCCCGAGCACCTCTTGCTTTCCATCCTCAAGCATAAAGACAACCCTGCTTCCCGATTGCTCAACCAGTTTGACGTCGACTACGATATCTACAAGGCGGAACTGGAGTACGTACGGCAGGAGCAGGACTTCACCAGCTCCAGCGAGCCTTTCGCTCAGGCGCCATCCGACCAGGATGACCCCTACGAAGACGATGAAGGGCAAGGCGGGGGCCGCTATCAGCAGCGCAAAGGCACCACAAAGTCCCGCACACCGGTGCTCGATAACTTCGGCCGGGACATTACCAAACTTGCTGAAGAAGATAAGCTAGACCCCATCATCGGGCGGGAAAACGAAATTGAGCGGGTGTCTCAGATTCTTAGCCGTCGTAAAAAGAACAACCCTATCCTGATCGGCGAACCGGGTGTCGGCAAAACCGCCATCGTAGAAGGGCTGGCTCTGCGCATCATTCAGAAGAAAGTGAGCCGTACGCTATTCAATAAGCGTATCGTTATGCTCGACCTCGCAGCTCTCGTGGCAGGTACCAAGTACCGCGGCCAGTTTGAAGAGCGCATGAAGGCAATTATGAATGAGCTGGAAAAGTCGCGCGACGTCATTCTCTTTATCGACGAAATCCACACCATCGTGGGCGCAGGCGGAGCTACCGGTTCCCTTGATGCTTCCAATATTTTCAAGCCAGCGCTGGCCAGAGGCGAACTGCAGTGCATCGGTGCCTCTACGCTCGATGAGTACCGTCAGCACATCGAAAAGGATGGCGCCCTGGACCGCCGCTTCCAAAAAGTCATGGTCGACCCGCCAACCGCAGAAGAGGCAGTAAATATCCTGAACAATATCCGCCCCAAGTACGAGGAGTTTCACAACGTGAACTACTCTCAGGAGGCAGTGGAAGCTTGTGTCAAGCTGAGCGACCGCTACATCAGCGACCGCTTCCTGCCGGATAAGGCCATTGATGTGCTCGACGAAGTGGGCGCGCGCGTCCACCTCAAAAATATTCATGTGCCGGAGCACATTGAAGAGTTGGAACAAAAAATTGAAGAGCTCAAAGAACAGAAGAACCAAGCTGTCAAAAACCAGCAATACGAAAAAGCTGCTGATTTGCGCGATAAGGAGTCCAAGCTCGTCCGCCAACTGGAATTTGCCAAAATACAGTGGGAGGAGGAAGTGAAGACGAAGCGCTACCCAGTGGTAGAAGAAGACATCGCTGAAGTGGTTTCTATGATGACGGGCATCCCCGTCAAGCGAGTGGCACAGAGCGAGAGCAAAAAGCTGGTCGGCATGGATAATGACCTGCAAAATGTGATCATCGGGCAGAACGAAGCCATTTCGAAAATTACGCGGGCCATTCAGCGTAACCGCGTGGGCCTTAAAGACCCCACCAAGCCGATCGGTTCTTTCATCTTCCTCGGACCGACGGGCGTAGGCAAGACCGAGCTGGCCAAATCGCTGGCCCGTTACATCTTCGATTCTGAAGACGCCCTGGTGCGGCTTGATATGAGCGAGTATATGGAGAAATTCTCCGTTAGCCGCCTCATCGGTGCGCCTCCGGGCTACGTAGGCTACGAAGAAGGCGGGCAGTTGACTGAAAAAGTACGCCGCAAGCCTTACTCCGTTATCCTCTTGGACGAGATTGAAAAAGCACACCCCGATGTGTACAATATCCTCCTGCAGGTGCTGGACGATGGGCAACTGACCGATGGGCTGGGCCGTAAAGTAGACTTCAAGAATACACTGATCATCATGACTTCCAACGTCGGGGTGCGTCAGTTGAAGGACTTCGGCCAGGGTGTGGGCTTTGCTACACAGGCGCGTCAGAGCGCAGCTGATGATAACGCAAAGGGCGTGATTCAGAATGCCCTGAAGCGGACCTTCTCGCCGGAGTTCCTGAACCGGGTAGATGATGTGGTCATCTTCAACAGCCTTAATCAAGACCACATCTTCAGAATTATCGATATCACGCTGAAAGACTTGCACAAGCGCCTGGAGAATATGGGCTATACGCTCACCCTCTCCGAAGAGGCCAAAAAGTTTGTAGCTGAAAAAGGCTATGACCCGCAGTTTGGCGCACGCCCGCTGCACCGGGCTATTCAGAAGTATATCGAAGACCCGCTTGCTGAGTTCATCCTCAACAACAACCCGGAAGCAGGTTCCGTGATGGAAGCTGTCATGAAAGAGGATAATCTAGGCCTGAAAATTACAATCAGCAAAGAAGTGAATACCGACGCCTAACAGCGCCGGCGGTTGACGAAACAGGCAGTTCTCCTGCTTTTGTGGCAGGGAGCTGTCTTTCTCGTTGGGCCTGAGGGGATTGAATCCTCTCAAATCCTGTATAAACTGAACTTCTTTTCATTTTTTTTAATTAAATTAGTACGACAGGCGCTGCCGCGCGCAAGCGTTTGGCATGCCTGATAATTATTTCTTAACAAAACAAGATTCTATTGGCAAAGAAATCCGGAAAAAGAGGTTTTAACAACCGAAGATCCAACAAACCTGAGTTTAGAACGAACGAGCACATCCGCGTACCTGAAATCCGACTGGTGGGCGACAATATCGAAGAGATTGGCGAAGCCGTTGGGCAGGAACTGCAACCCGGCACCGTTTACCCGACCCGAAAAGCTAAAGACTGGGCCCGAAAGGTAGACCTCGACCTGGTGGAAATTTCCCCAAACGCTAAGCCCCCCGTAGTCAAAATCATCGATTTCAACAAGTTCCTCTACGAAAAGAAGAAGAAGGAAAAGGAAATTAAGGCAAAAGCTGCCAAAACGGTAGTCAAGGAAATCCGGTTTGGGCCGAATACTGATGACCACGACTTCGACTTCAAGCTGCGCCACGCCAAGGGCTTCCTCGAAGACGGTGCCAAAGTTAAAGCCTACGTACATTTCCGCGGGCGGACCATCGTCTTCAAAGAAAGAGGCGAATTATTGCTCCTCCGCTTCCTCAAAGAACTGGAAGAGCATGGCTCTGCAGAAGCCCTGCCCAAAATGGAAGGGCGCCGAATGATCGTCATGATCTCCCCCAAGAAAAGCAACAAAAAGAAGAAATAGCCGAATTCAGGCTATACGAACTGAGTGAATACGCCACTATTGCCCTATAGCTAAACTTTTTCAGAAACCACTGCAAAATGTTTAGCTATAGGGTATATTTTTTTACCTTTGCATTCCCTTTTCGGGAACTCTTATCAGGATCAACGAAACTTGAGTATAATGCCTAAGATGAAGACACACTCCAGCGCCAAGAAGCGTTTCAAGCGCACCGGCTCTGGCAAGATCAAGCGTTACCAGGCGAAGACGTCTCACATGATGCGCAACAAAAGCAAGAAAGCCAAGCTGCGCCTGCGGGACTCTACCCTCGTGCACGAACACAACGAAGACCGTGTGAAGCGCATGCTTTGCATCTAATTTTTCTCAAATTCAGTTTTTTAACGAGAGCGCAGGCCGAAAGCGTTGCCATCAGGGGATAGCAGGCACCTCTGCGCTGTACTAAAAAATCAACTATGCCACGTTCAGTAAATGCCGTTGCCTCCCG
>CAZNSK010000166.1:11433-12672 GCA_964575505.1 uncultured Phaeodactylibacter sp. | reverse complement strand
GTGCGGGGTGGCGGGGGATCCACCTCCGCTTTTCAAGCTTCGGTGGACGGAGGCCACCTTCGCCTTGTTGGCTTCGGTGGACGGAGGCTGCCTTCGCTTTTCAAGCTTCGGCAGACGGAGAACCAGCATTGCCGGTCGAACGGGCATGCGTTGCCCAGGTGTTGCCGGTGTGTCAGCTCGGCGGTCGCTATTGTCGTCCCCTTGCTTGCCTGCCGATCTGTCTCAGGTAGGTGGGCTGGGCTCCCAGCCCCGCCCAGCACAAGTAAGGAAAACGATTAGGACAAACGTACCAAAATGGAATTTGCGGAAGCAACCGCGATTGGCACCGCTCGTGTCCCCCGCAGCTCAAAAAAGCCAATATGCGCAAAATTTTATTTGGCGGGGGTTAGGGGGTGGAAATTGACGAATTTGCCATGTACGCCGCCCCATCACGCCCCCACCCTTGTAGCGTTCAGGGCAGGGGGAGCCAGCATGCCGGAGAAGCAGATCCATGTTTGAGTTGGCAACTACTCCATGCGCCCGCCGGTTGATGCGCAGCAGCCAGCAAAGCCCTCAGGGAGTCCGGACGAGCCGGGCCAGTTTGGCGTAGCGCGTCTCGTCGTGCAGGATATCGTAGAGTTCCTCGTGGTAAGCGGGGTACTCCGGCAAATTGTTGTGCCCGGCCCCCTCGATGGGGATCAGCTCACTATTGGGAATGGCATCCGCCAGCCGCTGCCCCTGCCGGAAGCCGATGAGCCGGTCCTGAGTGCCGTGGAGGATAAAGACCGGGCACTCCACCTTCTTGATGAAAAAGTCGGTCCGGATCTTATACCGGAGCAGCCACTTCAGCGGCAGCCAGAACCCGTACTGCTGCACCTGGTACAAAAAGGAATAGTAGGGCGCGTCCAGAATCAGCATCCGGGGTTTGTTCCAGGAGGCGATCCGGGCGGCAATCCCACTGCCCAGCGACCGGCCGTAGAGCACAATCTGGTCTTCGGGGTAATGGTCGCTGAGCCATTTGTAAACCGTCTGCGCGTCGTTGTACAGCGTGGCTTCGGTGCGCTTGCCGGAACTTTTGCCAAACCCCCGGTAGTCGAGCATAAAAAAATCGTAGCCCTTGCTGACAAAATCTTTGGCAAACTTGCCCCACCCCTTCAGGCTGCGGGAGTTGCCTTTGAGGTAAAAAACCACCCCCTTGGCATTAGGCACCCTGAAGTGCAAGCCGTTGATGTAGCCCCCGTCTTCCATCTCAAAGTCGAC
>CAZNSK010000166.1:7857-11333 GCA_964575505.1 uncultured Phaeodactylibacter sp. | reverse complement strand
ATCCGGTTTGAAGAGCGGGTCTGGTTTGCGGCGATTCAGGAAACGCTTCCCGAAACAGTGCTGGAAAGGCTGGCACCATTGGAAATGGAGTAGGGGAGGGGCTAAAGCTTCTTGACTTCGTCCCCTACCTGAAAGAACAGCATGCCGGGCTCCCGGCCGGGCAGCGTCAGGCTCGCCAGGTTTTTCTGGTCGCGGTAAGTATCGAATAAAATGCGGTAGGTGAGTTGAAGGGACTCCACAGCGGGCAGTTGCTCGACTTCCATATAGCACCAGATGGCAGACAGGTCATCCGATATTTCTTTGCCAACGAAAGTGAATTCCCGGGGCTGCCCATTGATCACCAATTTGAAATGATCGCGCAGGTAAGCTTCCACATGCGCTGCTGCTTCGGGCGCCTCCCGGGGCGTGCACAAGAACAGCTGATCGTGCCCGCGCTGCGACAGCGCCAGTTCCAGGTCGTCCAGAAAGATATGCATGCTCATTTGCAGGGATTCCGTGTCCGGATTGTACGCCATCAGGCATTTGCTGACGTGGAAGTCGTGGTCGGCCGCCCGGGGAACGGGGGCGGGCAGCAGGCTGGCCATTGCCCAAAGCAACGCATAAACAGAAGTCGGCATAGGAGGCAAATCGTTGATGATCATTTGCAATACGCCCGGGGTTGGCAAAAGGTTGACTGTGACAGCCTGATCCCCTTGCCATTTACCATACGCAGCCGGGCTGCCCTTGCTGTAACTTAAGCCCAAATTTCCTACCTTTGCGCCACCTTAAAAATAAAAAATACAAGCCTTGAGCGACAAAATACGCATTGGCACCCGGGGCAGCAAACTCGCCCTCTGGCAAGCCCACCACACCCAAGAGCAACTGGAAAAAGCCGGCATCGGCTCCGAACTCGTCATTATCAAGACCAAGGGCGACCGGATTCAGCACCTCAGCTTCGATAAAATGGAAGGCAAGGGGTTTTTCACCAAGGAAATCGAGGATGCCCTGCTGCGCGATGAGATCGACGTGGCGGTGCACTCTATGAAGGACCTGCCCACCACGGCCCCGGAAGGGCTGTGCATTACGGCCGTTTCCTACCGGGAAAACCCCTCCGACTGGCTGGTTATCCGCAAGGAGCGGGTGGATGATGGCAAGGAGTTGCGCCTGCCGGCCAATGCGGTGGTAGGCACTTCCTCCGCCCGACGCAAAGCCCAGATTCTGGACTTCAGGCCGGATGTGCAGATCAAGGATATCCGGGGCAATGTGCCGACCCGCCTGAATAAGCTGCGCGAGGGCCAGTTTGATGCCATCCTGCTGGCGGCGGCCGGCATGACCCGCCTGGGCATCGAAGCGGATGATCTGGACATCCTGAAATTCAACCCCCGCGAGTTTGTCCCGGCACCCGCCCAGGGCGTTCTGGCCTGGCAAACCCGGCAGGAAGACAAAGCAACCCGCCGCTTGCTCAGGCACATCCACCAATCCGATACGGCGGAGCGCACCAATATTGAGCGCAAAGTGCTTAACCTCCTCGACGGGGGCTGCCAAATGCCGCTGGGGGTCTACTGCGAAAAGGATACCGATGGCAATTACCACGTCTGGGCAGCCCTGGCGGATGCCTGGAATGCCCCGCTGCGCCGGGCCCAGCTTTCCCAGAGCACGAAGCACCAATTGCCGGAGCGCATCGTCGAAGCCCTGAAGCCTTAAGCGGCCTGGCGCCAGCCAGAAAAGTGGGGCCTGCTAAAGGACCCCGCCTACCCGCTCCAGCGCCATCACCAGCGCCAGGCCAAACGCCCCGCCGGAAACGAAAAGGTTCCACTCCCGCTGCTGCACCCGCATCAGTTGAAGGGCGATGGCCGAAAGGGCCAATACAACAGCGACGATCGCCAGCTGCCCGAGTTCTACGCCCAGGTTAAAAGCGAAAAGCTGGGTGACGAGCTGATCTTCCTGGCCAGGCATCAGGCTGGAGCGCAGGAAGTTGGAAAAGCCCATGCCGTGAACGAGCCCAAACAGGGCCGCAAACCCGTAGTTGACCTTCATCGTCCGGTCCCAGAACCGGTTGCTCCTGGCCTTTTGGTGCGCGACCACATTGTAGATGGCTGTCAGCGCAATGGTCACCGGAATGAGCAACTCTATCCAGGCTGCATTGACGGGGATGACGCCCAGCACCGCCAGTGCCAGCGTAATAGAGTGTCCAATGGTGAAGGCCGTGGCCAGCAGGGCTACGCTGCGCCATTCCCGGAGCCGGTAGATGGCGCACAGGGCGACGATAAAGAGGATGTGGTCGTACCCTTCCAGGTCCGAAATATGGCTAAATCCCAGCTGTAAGTAAGTCTGAAATACCGATTGCATAGCTATGGCGTTGGTGCAGGGCAAAAATAAAGAGCCGCCCTGGCAATTCACCAGAACGGCTCCACTTTGTTTATAGTTTGCAAACTCGAAAGGGCTCAGAGGAAAACGGGAAAGCCAGGCATTTGTACATGCCCCGCTAATACCTTCCTCAAGTCGCCTTAGTAGCGATAGTACTCCGGCTTGTACGGCCCTTCTACCTTCACGCCAATGTACTCGGCCTGGTCTTCGCGCAGGGTTTCCAGTTCTGCGCCGATTTTGGCCAGGTGCAGGCGGGCTACCTCTTCGTCGAGGTGCTTCGGCAGGGTGTATACTTCGTTTTTGTACTGATCACCGTTGGTCCAGAGCTCAATCTGCGCCAGGACCTGATTGGTGAAAGAGTTGGACATCACGAAAGAAGGGTGGCCGGTAGCGCAGCCCAGGTTGACCAGGCGGCCCTCTGCCAGCAGGATGATGTCGTTGCCATCGATGGTGTACTTATCGACCTGCGGCTTGATTTCGGTCTTGGTATGGCCATGCTCGCGGTTCAGGTACGCCACATCAATCTCATTGTCGAAATGGCCGATGTTACAAACGATGGTTTTATCCTTCATCATCCGGAAATGCTTCTCGCTGATGATATCTTTGTTGCCGGTAGCCGTGACAACGATGTCTGCCCGGGGGATGGCGTTTTCCATCCGCTTTACCTCAAAGCCGTCCATAGCAGCCTGCAGGGCACAGATGGGGTCGATTTCACTGATGATGACCCGGCAGCCCGCACCGCGCAGAGAAGCAGCCGTACCTTTGCCGACATCACCGTAACCGGCAACAGCCGCTACTTTGCCCGCCATCATCACGTCGGTGGCACGGCGGATCGCATCTACTGCAGATTCCTTACAGCCATATTTGTTGTCAAACTTGGACTTCGTTACGGAGTCGTTGACGTTGATCGCCGGCATCGGCAGCGTACCTTTGCGCATACGCTCGTAAAGGCGGTGTACACCAGTGGTCGTTTCTTCGCTCAGGCCCTGAACGCCATCAATCAGTTCAGGATGCTTGTCCAAAACGGTGTTGGTCAGGTCGCCACCGTCATCCAGGATCATATTCAGGGGCTGCCCGTCTTCAAATGCAAACAGGGTCTGCTCGATGCACCACCAGAATTCCTCATCCGT
>CAZNSK010000166.1:4253-7757 GCA_964575505.1 uncultured Phaeodactylibacter sp. | reverse complement strand
GCCTCAGCCAGCTCGATTTCTTTCCGGCCCCAGTCAGCCAGATTAATGTCTTTAACCTTGTATTTCAGCTTTTGATCTACTGATTGCATCAAAGAATGAATTTAAAGTGAAAATAAATAGGGAACTAGAATGCTTACTGCTCACAGGAGCGGGCCGGTGTTGGCGGCCGTGGCTGCGACTAGCTCTTATGTTTGCGAAAATAGGGTATTTATCGGCCTTATTCAATTTTGAATGTCAGGCATTTGTGGAATCTACAATTTAATCCATTTGCCTTCTGCCGGCGGGGCTTCGTATTGGTCCAGCTTGTGCATAAGTTCGCCAATATCCCCGGCCACCATGGCCAGCTGCCGGTGGGCGGGTTTGAGAAAGCCTGCTGCCTCCATGTGGTCGAGCTGCCGGACCAGGAAATCGAAGTAGCCGTCCACATTCAAAAAGCAAACCGGGTGCTGCCCCTGCCCAACTTGCGCCAGGGTGAGCATTTCGAAAACCTCGTCCATCGTGCCGTAACCGCCGGGCAGCACAATGACGGCATCGGACAATTGTGCCATTTTGATCTTGCGCTCGTGCATGCTATCGACCACGTAGAGGTGGTGCAGCCCTTCGTGGCAGACTTCGGCTTTGCGCAGGAAGAAAGGGATGACCCCAATGACTTCTCCGTCGGCCTGCAGGGCCCCCTCGGCCAGTTCGCCCATCAGGCCTACCTTGCCGGCGCCATACACCAATCGGATATTGCGCTGGGCGAGTTCCCGTCCAATTGACCGGGCGGTTTCGGTGTAGATTGGTTTATTGCCTTTGTTTGCACCGCAAAAGACGAGTGCTGATTTCATACCTGGGTTTTTATTGAAAAATGGATCCATAGACCCAATACACGAGAAACGCGGCGAGCAGTAAAAAGTTGGTTACGCCCTGCCCGACTAGCGCGATACCAGCCGACTTCCAGAGCAGCGGCCACCACCCCGGCTGAAAAATACGCTTCAGCGCGTACAGCCAGTACCCCGTCATGCTCAGGATAAGCAATGGCCCGGCAACTGCTTCCTTCCAGAGCAGTAACGGGAGGATAAGGAGGTACAGCAGGGTCTGTAAACAGAACAGATAAGTGTTAATGACCAAATGCTCGGCAAAGTTGTAGCCGCTTTTACGAAACAGCAGGTAAGAGCCAATGGCCTGCCCGGGCAGGGAGAGCACAAATATGATGTTGAAGTACTTCTGCATGGCGACCGTAAGCAAGTGCAGGCCTTCTTGCACAGTAGGTGAGAGCAGGCCTGCGCCGCCGTCTTCCTTAAAGTCCTGCCAAAGCGGCTCCCCAAGGGGCAACAGGCGCAGCGACAGGAAAGTGGCTACCGTGACCATCAGCACCAGCATCGGGAAAGGCTTCATCATGCGCTGCCGGTCTTCGTAGAGAAATTCCCGGACCGCTGCCCGGGGGCGGAGCAGCAACTGCCGGATCGTATAACCCAGCCCTTTTTCCAGATTGGCCAGAAGCAGCAATTCATTCAGGAGGTGCCGGATCGTAATCCGTTCCGGGGGCTGAGGGTAGGGCATGGTGCTTTTTGCCTTTAAATTAAGCATTCTGTTGCAATTGCCATTTTTTGTCATATCCTGCTTTAATCCGTAGCATTTGAGTCGCTCATACAGCAATCTCGAGTGCAATGGCGTTTATGTTTCATAGAAAGCTGGTCTGAAACCTTTACACTGCCACTTCCTGTTTTGCGAAATCATCACCTGACTTATGAAACGTTTTTTGCTGATCGCCTTTATGGCGCCCCTTTTCTTTGGCTACACCTCCGCCCAATCCAGCGAAGGCACTACTTTCTGGCTGGCCTACATGGAGAATATTGATCTGCTCTTCAACGATGACCCCGTCTTTGCTGTGGTCCTGCATGCAGAGCAGCAAGCCTCCGGTGAAATCCAAATTCCGGTCACGGGCTTTTCCATCCCATTTGCAGTGGGCGCCGGAGAGACCGAAGAAGTGGAGCTGCCGCCTGCCCTGTACTATATTCAGGGCTCAGATATCACCGGCAATACGGGGATTCGCATTGTCTCGGATGCGCCGATCCGGGCTACGGGCGTGCACTACCGCGCCTATTTTTCAGAAGCCACTCATCTGTTGCCGGAGCCGGAGCTGGGCACCGACTATTTTCCCATCTGTTACGCCGATGATGTGGGGGATGACCCGTCCTCATTCGTCGTGCTCAGTACTGAAGATGAGACAGAAATAGAGATAACACCCTCCGTGCTGACCCTGGGCCTTCGTCCGCCCGGTGTGCCCTTCACCATCACGCTCAATGCCGGGCAGATTTACCAGGTGCAGGCGGTGGGAGACCTGACCGGGAGCAGGGTGCGCAGCCTGTCCGGGCAGCCCATTGCCGTATTCTCCGGAGCCAAACAAGCGGATATTATAGACTGCGGGCAGGGGGCGGATAGCCATGTGTATGATCAGGCGTTGCCGGTAGACAAGTGGGGGGCTTTGTATTACCATACGCCCTTCCAAAACCAGGGGGTGCAATTGGTCAGAGTCCTCGCTTCTGAGGATAATACGGAGGTATTTGTGGATTGTGACCAGGTGGCCACGCTGGACCAGGGCGAGTACTACACGGTGTATGATGAATCCTACCTGAGCGGGCGGGTGATTTCTGCCAGCCGGCCGGTAGCTGTAGCCCAGTTTAATACAAACGGCGGCTGCTCATCGCCAGGGTCAGGGCTGGGCGATCCCAATATGCTATGGCTTTGGCCGGCCGAGTATAAAACCCGCGAAGTCCGGTTCAAAAGCCTGGACCGCTTCAATGAGTTAATCGGTGATGTGCCCTTCACCCAGCATAGCGTGAATATTGTGGCGAATGCGGACGAAGTGGATAACATTCAGCTGGATGGGGCTCCGCTGCCTGCGGGTGCATGGATGGGCTATCTGGGAGACCCCAACAAGGTTTACCGCAAGATTAGTTTGGGCCCGGGGGAACATATACTCAGCAGCCCTGAGCTTTTTCAGGCGTATGTGTATGGCAGAGGTTTTGCCGATGCCTACACCTACTTTGCCGGGTACACCGACGTGGAGGAAGAAGCATACGCCTGCCTGGACATTCAGGTGGAAGGCGTATTCTGCGTAGATTCTACCTTAAATTGGAGTTATCAAACCAGCCTAGATGTCACTGGTGTAAACTGGGACTTTGGAGACGGACAAACCTCAGGGGGAGATAACCCTGCTATGAGTTACGGAGATATTGGCAGTTCTACCGTTGTGCTTACGCTGACAACCAGCACGGGCACCTTCACAGATACGCTGGAGGTGGTCATTCAGCTTTGTGAAGAGGACCCCTGTCCGGATGATCTAAGCCTGAGCATACAGGCACCTGCTGAGGTTTGTGCCAACAGCCCGGCGCAATTGGGTATCGATTTTGAAGGGCAGGCGGTGAGTGCAACCTGGGATTTAGGCGGGATTGGGCAGACCAGCGGCCTGAACCCACAAGTAAACTTCAATGAGTCCGGAACTTACACCATCACGGTTAC
>CAZNSK010000166.1:0-4153 GCA_964575505.1 uncultured Phaeodactylibacter sp. | reverse complement strand
CCCGGTAACTATACGGTAACCTTCCAGGCCATCAGCCTGCAGGGCTGCTCTTACATTGGGCAAAATGAGGTACAGATTCAGGATTGCAGTGATAACCCCTGCATTGGGCAGCCTCCCATTGCCATCATTCCGCCAGATCAGTATTGCTTGCAGCAGCCTCTGACCTTTACGGCTCAGACCACTGCGGACCTGGTGTCTTTTTCCTGGGGGGCTACTAATGGCGACACCGGCGAGCAGCCTTCCTTTACGACCACCTTTAATGAAGTCGGCGTAGGCACTATCTTCCTGGAAGCCGTAGATGTGAATGGCTGTGTCTACTCCGCCGCTATTGAAGATGATTTAGTGGATTGTGGGGACGGCCCCTGCCAGGATTTGCCGGAGTTGGGGATTGCACTGACCGGACCGCTGTGCCGGGACAGCACCTTGGTATTTTTTGTACCCGATGTCAATCTGACAAGCTACGATTGGCAATTTTCCAACCTGACCTCCAGCACGGACCCGGCACCGGCGAACGTCTTTCAGGAAACCGGCTTGTTCACCGCCGCTCTTACCGCAGTAGACGTGGAAGGATGTACCCGGACCGGCAGCACTTCCTTTACTATTGAGGCCTGTGATACCCTCGACCCCTGCCTGGGTAAGCCCCAACTGGAAATCATAGGGGATACCTTAGTCTGTTTGGGCGACCCAGCTTCCTTCTCAGCGGCCGGCCCGGCTGATATTGCCGTCTACGACTGGAACCTGGGTGCAGGGGGGCGCTCCGATTCGCCGGCGCCGACCGTCAATTATGATACTCCTGGGTTGTACAGTGTGGTGCTATTGGCTGTAGATGAGGAAGGATGCACTTTCAGTGATAATTTCAGTTTTGAGGTGGCTTTTTGTGAGCCCCCGGGAGGGTGCGCTTACACTTTTCCCAATGCTTTTTCCCCTAATGGCGATGGGACAAATGATACCTTCGGGTTGCTGTCGAACTGCCCGGCCGGCAATTACAACCTAAAGGTATTTAATCGTTGGGGCGGACTTGTTTTCGAATCCGATAATCCTGAAGCCGGTTGGGATGGCCAGTTCAATGGGAATGCAGCACCCATAGAAGTGTATTTTTACCTGGCATCGGTAGAGGCCGCAACGGGTGAACTTATTCAGCTTAATGGCGACCTGACCCTGCTGCGTTAGGTGGCTTCCGGGATGAGCTGACGGTAGTGCTCAAAGCGCTTAAAGATTTGATCCACGTAGGTAACCGGCTCTATGCCCCTTACGTAGCCATAGTCTACGACCGGGTCATTATAATATTTGGGAAAGGAAAGTTTTTGCACAAAGGCTTCCACATTTTCGTCCCACACCCCCGGGTCTTTACCGTATTTCTCCGCCAGTTCCTGAGCATCGACCACATGCTGATAGCCACAATTGTAGGAGGCTAAGGTGAATTTAACCCGCTGCACGCTATCGGCGATACTCCCCCAACTGTCATACAGCTCCTGCAGATAGGCGGTTCCACCCTTAAGGTTTTGCGTAGGATTGGAACGATTGGTAACACCCAGTTCGCGAGCGGTTGCGGGCATGAGTTGCATTAGCCCCTTGGCTTTTGCCCAGGAAGTAGCCGAAGGGTTGAATTGCGATTCCTGGTAGATGAGCGCACTTAAAAAGCGCCAGTCCCAACCCAAAGAGTCAGAGAACTGCTGTACCACACTGTCGTACTGGCTGATCTTGCCTCCAGCTTCGCTATAAAATTCGCTTTCAACCCGCGCCCGAAATTCCCGTTTATCTTTGAAATACCGGTTATAAATTACGTAGTAGTCGGAAGTTTTCCGGATGTCCTTGATCCAGCCGTTCAGCGCTGCCCGCAGTTCCGGTGCATTTTTGCGCACCGCCCAAGCTGCCCGTTGGGAAAAGCTGATGGGCGTGCTCACATCCAGGATGGGAAAATAAGCGCTGTTAATTTCGGCAATGTTGTCGTCCGCCACCGTATACTCGAGTTCGCCATTTACGACCTTTTTGATAATGCGGCCGGTGGAAAGCGCTCCCGGAAGGGTGTCGATATAAATGTTACCCCCTATTTCCTGCTCCAGGTTTTTCAATCGGTCATAATACGATGATGCCAGGCGGACGGAGACGGTATCCTCTATAAGTTCAATGGGGTCGCCAACCAGGGCCTGTTCGATTTCATGCAGCTTCTGCTGCCGCCAGTTTTCGGGCTTGCGCTGCACCAAGACCTGCTTGGTCAGGTAGAGATAGTTCGTGAAATCTATATACTGCTTTCGGGGCTTAGTGATGGTCAGGCCGTGGGCAATCAGGTCACCTTCCCCCCTATTCAACATATTAATGAGCTCGTCGAGGTTGTAGGCAGGTATAATTTCCAGTTCAACATCCAGGTGGTCAGCCAGGCGGGTAAGCAATTCGTATTCAAAGCCCATGGGCTGCCCACGGTAGAGAAAATAACTGGTTTCGCTGTAGACCATAATGGCGCGCAGCACTCCGGAAGATTTGATGTCTTCCAGGTCCCGGTCTACCAGCGGAAAGGGGGCCTCGGGGTCAACAGATGAGGGGGCGTCCGGGCTATTGCAAGCAACCAGCCCAATGAGAATCATAGACAGAAAGAAGGTAAGCCTTTGCATACCAGGTTTTTATATCAAAACAGGAGGCATGTGGAAAGGTTTGGTTTACAAAGTCTGCACGAGCCGGATGGCCGCAGCCTGATTAGTGGCCAGGGGTATATTGTGCACGTCACAGAGGCGCATCAGCATACTGACGTCCACTTCGTGCGGGTGTTTGCCCAGCGGGTCCCGGAAGAAAATGACCATATCCACCTTGCCCTCCACCAGGCGGCTGGCAATCTGCGCATCCCCGCCCATGGGGCCGCTCTCCATCCGCCGCACACGCAGGTTGGCCTGCTCCAGGTGGGAGCCGGTAGTGCCTGTGGCGATCAGTTCAATGCTTTTTTGCTTGAACAGCTCCGCATGGTCTTTGATAAAAGCTACCATTTCCGGCTTTTTGCCGTCGTGGGCAATAATGGCAATGGTCATACTCATATTATTCTGATATTTTTATTGGTAAAGGGAAGCTGCACCGGAGCTGTGGTTTCGCCTAAGTGTATAAGCCGGAAAACTAAGCCAGGGCTCCGTTGTTCTCTGGTTGTTATGAAAGTTGTACTTTCGTGCACGAATTTTGACAATTCTAAACTCAAAACCAAGTTAAAATGAAGAAACTGTTATGCTCGCTTGTTGCCTTGGCGCTCGCCGCTGTAATGGCACCGCAGTCTATCGCCCAAATCCAGACACCTGCACCCAGCCCGGCGGCTGAACTGGAGCAGACGGTAGGCCTGACCGACATTCAGATCAACTACTCCCGCCCGGGGGTCAAAGGCAGAACCATCTTTGCGGAGGATGGCCTGGTGCCTTACGGCAAAGTATGGCGCTTCGGGGCTAATGCCGCTACAAAATTCGAGTTTGATGAAGATGTAGTGGTGGCTGGCGAGGAGATGGAAGCCGGCGAATACGCGGTGCTCTGCAAACCAACTGCCGAGGAATGGGAGCTCATGTTCTACCCTTACGAATCGGGCAGCTGGGGCAGTTACGTAGAAAAAGACCCTGCCGCTACCATTACGGTGGTGCCCGAAAAAAGCCCTGCTATGGTAGAGCGTATGCGGTTCACTGTAGAGGATGTCACAATGACCGATGCCAATATCGTCTTCACATGGGACAAGACTATGGTGAAAATCCCGGTAGAAGTGCATACCGAAAAGCAGGTACAGGCTTCTATTGACGGCGTAATGGCGGGCCCTACTCCTAACGATTACTACGCTGCAGCTTCCTATTACCACGACATGGGCAAGGACCTGGACAAAGCGCTGGAGTGGATCACAATTGCTACGGATGTGGAAGAGCCCCGTTTCTGGCAGGTACGCCGCAAAGCGCTTATCCTCGCCGATATGGACAAAAAAGCCGAAGCGATCAAAGCGGCTAAAATGTCGCTGGAACTCGCTGAAAAAGCCGGCAACGATGACTATGTACGCATGAACAAAGCTTCCATTGAAGAGTGGAGCAAGTAAAGGCGTAAACCGTAAGGTAAACTCATAGTGGGGCTGTCTTCCGGATATGGAAGGCAGCCCCATTTGTGTGCCATGCATGCGTACTACTTATAGGGTTAAAATCCCGAACGG
>CAZNSK010000165.1:0-12742 GCA_964575505.1 uncultured Phaeodactylibacter sp. | reverse complement strand
TTTTTAATTTTCCTTCTATGCAAATTGATCAACTCCTTTCCAACCTCAAGCTTGACGGTTCCCTGCAGTGTACCTCTCCCCATGGTAACTTGAGCATTGAAGCATCAAAAGCTTCCAACCGGATGGACATTAACTTCGAAAACGGAAAAACATTCCGGTACTTCCTTGATTCCATGCCCGCTTCAGGCGGTGGGGGCGGCGGTATGAATTTCGATAAGTTGCGCGCTGTCCCTCAATCTGTTTTTATTAAGATTGACAATAGCCCCTTGCTGACAAAAAAAGGGAATAAGGTGAATGTCAACTACCTGAGGGGTGCCAAACATTGGCTGCGCTGGAAGCTGGGGCTTTGAATTTAGCCATAAAGTACTGACTTTTGCAGGCTAAATGCAATTGCTCAATGATAGGTACGGATGTTGGCTACGCAGAACAACTACTGAAAGAAAACCGGCTGGTCGCCATTCCTACAGAAACCGTATATGGTTTAGCCGGCAATGCGCTGAAGCCAGAGGTAGTCGCTACTATTTTTGAAGTCAAAAACCGGCCCAGTTTTGACCCCCTTATCGTGCATTTCGCTTCCCTCGAAGCAACTTACCCTTACATCCAAGCGCTGCCTGAGCCTGCCCGCCAGTTAGCCCGCCTCTACACGCCGGGCCCGCTTACCCTCCTCCTCAAGAAGTCCAGCTGTATCCCTGATATTGTAACCGCCGGGTCTCCGTGGGTTGCCATACGGATACCCGCTCACCCGCTTGCCCACCAATTGCTCAATAACCTGCCTTTCCCCCTCGCAGCGCCCAGTGCCAACCCCTTCGGATACATCAGCCCAACTACCGCTCAGCATGTGGAAGCCCAGCTGGGGCCAAAGCTGCCCTATATTTTGGATGGCGGCCCCTGCGCGGTAGGCTTGGAAAGTACAATTGTCGGCTTTCCCGAAGGTCGGGTAATTGTGTATCGTAAAGGCGGCATTGCGGTAGAAGAGATTGAGGCTGCAGTAGGCCCCGTACAGGTCAAACCCCACTCCACTTCCAACCCCAAAGCACCCGGCATGCTCAAAAGCCACTACGCGCCCAGCGTGCCCCTCCGAATTGGGGGGCTACAGCAAGCACTGAAGGCTTTTCCGCCCCACCGGATAGGCTTAATCCGGTTTAAAGCGCCCCACCCGGCTATTCCCGCCGATCAGCAAATTGTGTTGTCTTCCAGTGGAGAAGCCCGGGAAGCCGCTCAGCGCTTGTTTGCAGGAATGCGCCAACTGGACCGTCTACAATTATCGGTTATTGTGGCGGAATTACTACCCGAAACCGGGCTGGGCCGGGCCATCAACGACCGCCTGCGCCGCGCCGCCGCTCAGGATACCTCCTCTGCCTGATTTTTGCACCACTGCAATGCTTCCTCAAAGCTACCTGCGATTTTATAGGGCACAGGTTGCTGCTGAAAGGCGAAAATGCCCTTGAGCGCAGTCCGTATGATAGGGTTGGGAATATGGTAAGCCGTGCCCCGGCAGTAGGACTGCATGAGCTTCCTGTGATCTTTTAGCCATTGCGCCTGCATGCGTTGGTATTTCAAACCCGGCAACACTGCCTCTCCTGCGTCGAACAGGTAGGCGAAAGGAGTTTCCCGCTCGTAAGCATCGTGCAACTGATTGAGGTAAGCCTCGAAATTATCGTCAGTAGCAGCAACTCCAGTGAAGGTGACCACTACGACTGGAAATTGGGTGGCATCGAAAGTAGCGTATTTCTGCATGGACTCCGTGGTTTGAGGAGGGGGCACCAAAAATATATTGATTAATAGGGTGTATGGCCTCCTAATAATGAATGATTTATTATCTTACAAGAGAAAAATAAGCCGGTCCCATCTGGATGGGCAAATATGTACTAAAGGCGTCGGCGGCGGGTAAACGGAAGACCCTCGCGACAAGCCCGAACGCGTCTAAAACACCAAAACTATGTTGAAGTTTTACTCGGCCAGCAACGGCCAGGTTAACTCAAAAAAGGCCATTCAGCAATGCCTTACCGCCGCATTAGGAGAGGCTCCCCCCAGCACCTTTCAGAAAAAAATGCTTCTTGTTGTCCATAGCACCATCGGCCACGATTTTGAAGAAATTATCGCCGGGGCTAATACGCTTTGCCCAAATGCAGATTTGATTGGCTGTACCTGCGCCGGCGTCATCGGCAAAGAAGGCGCCAATGAGAACATGCGCGCGCTCGGTGTAATGGCAGTGGTGCCGGAAAACGGCGAAGGCTATCACGTAGCGCACTGCAATAACATCCGGGGGCATAACTCCTTTGAAGAAGCCCAAAAAATGGCCCAAACCTTAAGCGCAACCGGCAGCGGCATCAATATGATTCAGCTGCTGGCTTCCGGTATTGATATCGCAGCCGACCGTGCAGTGGAAGGCATCGAATCCGTTTTTGGTGCGGAAATGCCCATATTTGGAGGGACCAGCTCAGATAATATGCGCGCGGTCAGCTCCTACCAATTTATAGAGGGCAAAGTCCTGGAGCGCGGAGCTATCATGGTGGGGTATGCCGACCCTACGCTTACCGTAGAAATGGGGGTGCACCACGGCAGTGTGCCCATTGGGCAGCCATTTTCCGTTACCCGCTCGGACAGCAACCGCGTCATCGAAGTAGAAGGGCAGCCCGCCTGGCCTTACCTTATGGATAAGCTGGACTTGCCGGCGGATACCCACCCCGGCCCCTGCATCCCGGTAGCCGGGCTGGCGGAGCTCCTGCCTGAATCGTTCCGGGAGGCTTACGACAATGACCACATACTGCGGGTCATTGTGAAGGTCGATGAAGACGGCAGCTTTTATATGCCGGTAGACTGCCCGCAGGGGACCCGGCTGTGGATCGTGGAGCGGGATGAAGAACTCATCTTTGCCGGGCTCGACCGGATGATGCAGCGGCTCGTCAAAAAGATTGGTGGCCGGGAGGTGGTCGCTGTATTCCATACCGATTGCGCTGCCCGGGGCCGGGCATTGTTTGATGCCATCGTTAAGGATGAAATTATTGAGAACATGCAGCAGCCCCTGACAAAGGGAAAAGAAGTACCTTGGCTGGGCATGTATGGTTTTGGAGAGTTCACCCGTTTGAATGACAAGAACCTGTTTCACAACTATACGACTTCGATTTATGCACTGACCAGAAAGTAAGCTGAGATGAAACCCGCCGGGCCTGAAAAGTCAGAAAAGCTGAGCTATGAAGAGCTCAGCCAGTTGTGTGCCGAGCTACAGGATAAGGTAACGCGTGGCATTAGTACGCAGCAGCAGCTCATCTCGATTAAAAATGAGCTGGATGAAGAACTCAACCGGTTTAAAGTGATCCAGGAGTTCAGCCAGGAAGGGCTGTTTCAGGAAACCATAGAGGAGTTTTCTACCCTGGCCACGGAGTACTTCGTGCAGGCCTTTCAGCAACCCCATTGCCTTTTCGCAGAGTGGGGCGAAGCGGATCAGCTTTACGTGGTTGGGCGGTTTGGGTTTAGCGGCGTGGAGGTCCCGGCTACCCTGCCTGTGCAAGCTGAAGACATTCCGCAGCGAAGTGGCTTTTTGCTGAAAGAATCCCCGGAATTTGCCGCTAAGATCGATTTCCTGAAATTGGAAGATGCATTGGTGGCCCCAATGTACCGGCCCGACAACGATTTCTACGGGTTGGTGATTTGCGGCCAGCAACAACCGGATCAGCGGTTTTACGACCCAATCCATTCCAAAGACCGCCACGCTTTTACCGTCATGGCAACCAAAGCCAGCTATCTGATGTACAACTTCCGGACGAATGAGCTGCTCAAGCAGGAGATACAGGAGCGCCGCCGGGTGGAGCAAATGCTGGAAGCTAAAGCCAATGACCTGCTGCGTTCCAATGCTGAATTGGAGCAGTTTGCCTACGTGGTTTCTCACGACCTTAAAGCGCCCTTGCGCAATGTGCTGGGGTTTGCTGACTTGCTGAAGCGGAACAAGGAGGAGCTGAAGCCGGCCACGCGGGAGTACATCAATATCATTTGGGAAGAAGTCATGCGCTTTAGCGACATCATCGATGCATTGCTCCGGTACGCCAGGGTGTCCACTTCTTCCGTCCAGGATATGAAAATGGTGGATTTTCAACAGTTGATCTATAAAATAGAGGGCCAATTGTCCATGACGCTTCAGCAGCGCCAAGCCAAGCTGAGCTACCACAACCTTCCTACCCTGCAGGCCAACTACCGGCAAATGCAACAGCTGCTGCAAAACCTGATCATTAATGCGATAAAATTCACTCCGGAGGGCCGCGTCCCCCTTATCCACCTTGAGGCAGAGCCCACACAGTACGGCTATCGCTTTGCGGTACTGGACAATGGCATCGGGCTGCAACCCGGCGACCGTCAGCGGATATTTGGGCTCTTTCAGCGCGCCGACCGGGACCGGCAGTTTGAGGGCAACGGCCTGGGGCTGAGCATTTGCAAAAAGATTGTGGAACAGCACAAGGGGAAAATCTGGGTGGAATCAGCTGGTCCGGGCAAAGGCGCTACCTTTTTCTTCACCCTTCCCGCCCGGCAGCTGCACGCTTAGGCTTTTCATCCTGCTTTTAGGCAGGTTCATTGTGCGATAGCGCCGGTTCACAGCCTGTGGGTTGACTGCTGCCGCCAAATAGCCCACCTTGGGGCCAACACTAAAATAAGCTGAAGATGAATGCTGATACCCTGCATACCGTACTTGGCGCTTCCGGTGCCGTTGGGCGCGCCGTTGTAGATGAATTGCTCAACCGCAATCTGCCGGCGCGGGCCGTCAGCCGGTCTATGGATAAGCCCGGCCTGGCTGCCGTACCCGCTGATTTATTGCAGCCTTACGAGGCGCAGCGTGCCATAGAAGGCTCCACCCACGTTTACCTCTGCGTCGGGCTGCCCTACGCTGCCAAGGTTTGGAAGCGCGACTGGCCGGTGCTGATGCGCAACGTCATTGCCGCTTGTTCGGCTAATGCTGCCCGGTTGATTTTTTTGGATAATGTCTACATGTACGGCCCGGATCCGCTGCAAGTTCCTTTTGATGAAAACCACCCCCAGCAGCCGGTAAGTGAAAAGGGCAAAGCCCGCAAGGAAACGCTCGATCTGCTGAAAAACGCAATGGATGAAGGCGAGGTAGAGGCGCTCATCGGCCGGTCTGCAGATTTTTACGGGCCCTACGCCACCAACAGCATGCTATACGTTTCTTTTTTGGAACGCATGCTCAAGGGCAAGGCCCCGCAGCTGCTCTTTCCGCCTGATGTCCCTCATACTTATTCGGATACGGTAGATATTGGCCGGGCCCTTGTAATGCTAGCGCTTGAGGAAGACGCCTACGGACAGGCTTGGCACCTGCCAGTAAATCCGCCCATTACGATGGAGGAAGCCACAGCAATTTTCAACCAGCACCTTGGCACTTCCTTTAAAGCCCGCATGCTCCCTTTCTGGCTGCAACGCCTGATCGGGCTGTTCGTCCCGCCCCTGCGCGAAGTACGGGAGATGAACTATCAGTTCCGTTACCCCTATGTGATGTCCGACCGGAAATTCCGGGAGCGGTTCCCGGACTTTGAGGTGACGGGGTATGAGGAGGGGTTGGGGCGGATGGTGCAGGACTTTGGCTCTCCAAAAACTTTGCACCGCAGCATTGTAAGGGATGAAACCGGGTGATCTTGGTAGCAAAAGTGCTGAGCAGTAGACCTTTAACCGAAAAATGGTTATTTTTATAAAAACCCTATTGCCATGCGCGACCTCTTACTTACTACTTTGATCATCGCAGCCCTATTTACCGTCAGCTGCACGCCGGAAGATTCCGTATTGATGGAGCCTGGCAAGACCGTCCTCTCCGGAACTGTAGTGCCCTATGACCCCGCTAGTGGAGTGTTTCAGAAATGACTAACCGAAGAAACCCAGTAAAACCAGGGCGCCCAAGCGTGAAATACGCTGTGCTATTTCGGACTAGTCGCACTAGTGATGTGGAAGCACTTGTAGTGACTTACGAAGACCTGAACTCCAGGGAGACGGTCCGGCACCGGTGCCCTATCGACAGCCTGGGCCGCTTTCGGCTGGAGTTGGAGTTACCACATACCATTGAAGCTTTCATTGGAGCCCGGGAGTACCACCATATCTTATTGATTCCTAACGAACATATAGCGTTGGTTTACCGTGGCGAGGATGGGTTGGTGGTCAGCGGCAGTGCAATCACGGAGGAGTTGCATCAGCAATTGCACGCATACCTGGAAGCAGATTTGGAAGATGGTTCCAATTATGTGTACGAGATGGAAACCATGGAAATCGACTCCTTTCTGGCGGCATTGCAAACCATCCGGGAACGAAGGACAGCCTTTCTGGAAGCCTACCATGAGGAGCACGAGCTGCACCCTTTTCTGTATCAGTGGGCGCAAAATGATATCTACTTCAAGTACCTCTGAAGCAGAAGCTGGACTATCGGTTATCTAAACCCTTAAGCCAGGGTATCCAGCCTTCTAAAGTAGCGTTTCCAGCCCAATACGCTGCAGAATTAGACGCCTTTGAATACCATCCCAGCTATGAAGCCAATATATGGTATCGCCGTTTTCTGAATATGCATTATGATTACTATTTGACAGAAGCTCAACATCAATCCTCCCACTTCAATGAAATCAGGGGCGATGTAAAAGCGGTTAAGCGGTATCTTCTCGAAGCCGCCCTGGCAACCGAAAACCGCACCCTGCGCGAAGCCCTGCTGGTCCGGGCTCTGTACAGCCTGGCAGAGTCTACTTATATTAAAGGTGCTGACCGGTTGGCACTTTACGAAGAATACAAAGCGCATATTACCTATGAGGGCTTCCTGCGAGATTTGGAAGCACTCTATGAGCCTTACACCAATTCAGAAATCGCCCCCACCAATAACGAGGGCCAAAGTATAGATCTGGCCTCCGAAGACCTGAAGCAGTTGCTGCAGCCCTACCAGGAAAAGTACATCTACCTGGTCAGCTGGGGTACCTGGTGCAGCCCCTGTATGCGGGAAATACCGAACTACAATGCATTTCTGGCTAAAATGGATACCAGCCGTATTCAACCGCTGTTCCTTGCCTCCCGGTCGCCGGAGCCGAGTTGGAGGTCCGTCATCGCAACGCATGACCTGGGCGGAGCGCACCACTTGCTCACCGCCCGTCAGACCGAACAGCTTTGCGGAGAACTGAAGCTATGCGGCTACCCTAGCCACGCCCTCATCCCACCGGGCGGAACAGCATTGGAAGTCGTGGGTGGCCCCATAGACTATGACCTCAGCGTCAATGAGGCGCTGCTGCAAAAAATGGGAGGACTGGGGCTGCTTGTCAATAAAGACAAATAGCAGCGTACGCCCCGGTTGCGCTACACTACAAAGTTTAGAAAGTTGTCCTGGTCTACGGTATCGTAGGTGGCTTGGGGGTAGGTTTCCAGCCATGCTTTGGGCGGGCGCCGCTTTTTGGGCTTCCATTTAAACTCATAGCCATGTAAGCGCCCATTCCGCTCTTCCACATAGTCGAGCTCAGCGCCGGTATGGGTGCGCCAGAAATGCGTGCGTCCGTAAAGCCGGTCATAGGCAATTTTCTTCATGCGTTCTGCAACCAGGAAGTTTTCCCACAGCGCCCCCACATCTTGCCTTGCAGTCAACGGGTTGAAATTTTCAACAAGAACATTTCTTACACCGAGATCGAAGAAGAAGATTTTCTTTTTCTTCGTGATCTCCTTGCGTAAATTTCGGCTAAACCCACTAAGCCTAAACAAGATGAAGCCCTTTTCCAACAAGTCGATGTACCGGTCTACGGTAGGCTGGCTAAGCCCCAGGGATTTGGCTAACTCTTGAATGGACACTTCTGAGCCAATTTGTAGTGCAAGCAACTGTAATAAGCGGTAAATCTTATCTGAATGCTGCACGCCGGACAACTCAAGGACATCTTTGTAGAGATAAGCAGAAGCCAGCTCTCTCAGGTGGGCAATTTTTTCGTCTGCTCCCTGAATATGCAATAGTTCCGGGTACATGCCGTACAACATATATTGTTCAAGCTTTGCTTTTAGCTCAAAGGGCGTATTCCCTTCCGAAAGTTCTTTCACCGCGACAGGGTAAAGCTTGAAAGTACGCGTACGCCCGGTCAATGGTTCTTTGGTTTGATTGGCAAGTTCGAATGCCGACGACCCGGTAGCGATAATTTTCAGCTCTGGCAAGCTGTCATGCAGGATTTTGAGATTGATGCCAATATCTGTGATATTCTGTGCCTCATCAATAAACAATAATTCGTTTTTGCCAATCAGTTCTTTCATAAGCTCCAGGTTCCGGCTTGAGAGTGCCCGCTGGTATTGCTGCAAATCTGCATTAACATAAAGCGACCGATATGGAAGCCCTTTAAGCAGTTGCCGGACCAAGGTCGTTTTGCCTACCTGCCTTGCTCCATAGACGATTACTATTTTGTTCTGCTGTTGCAGGGCATTTGCTAAATCATTTTGAATACTTCTCTGTATCAACTCCTGTAATTTTTGTCTCTAATCCGGATTTACCAGCCTTAATTTAATGAAATAACGCGATTTCTTAAAGTTGATTTTAACAAATAACGCGATTTTGTAAAATTTTAGTGAACTTCCCCAAACTTTACAAGCGCAGAGCAAGTATTGACAATCTTCAATTATTGTGGTTTATTGTACATTGTTAGAGGGCTGCTGTTGACTTCTTTCCGATCAGGCGATAGGCATTTGAATTGTAACAAGGTCACGGTGGGGGCTCACTTTGGTTAGGCAGGCAGCATTTGCAATGGGCCAATAAGATTTCAAGTCCGCTTTTTCATTTCCGGACGAATCCCGCCTGGGGTTGCAGCACCTTTGCACAGAATAAAACGATCCGCTAATGAAAACCATCCTAACTGCAACCATGATCCTATCCTTTCTATTCCCCCCGAAGCCCTCGCCGGCGCAACGGCTCAAAAAGGAATTAAAACAACAGAACCATGGAAACTAACGAATGGAAAGCCGCCTGGAAAAAGCATCAGGCGCAACTGGAACAAAATACCCATATCAACCTCTCGGTCACTCAGGAACTGCAGCGGAAAGCCGCCCGCCGGCCCCTGCGGAGGCTCTGGGCAGCCCGGATAGCGGAAACCCTGGTTTGGATGGTCCTACTCGCAGGCCTGGGCAACTGCGTAATTGCCTTTCAGGGCCATATCGCTCCGCAAATATCGGCGGTTGTGCTGAGCCTGTTTGCAGTGGTGGGCATCAGCGGCAGCGTAGGGCAGCTCATCCTGTTGGGGATGCTCCATCTTGACGGGCCGGTGGTGGAGGTGCAAGCCGGCTTGGAGCGCCTGCGCAAACATCAGCTCATCATCACGCAGTTGCTGATTGGCAGTGTCCCCTTTTACCTGGCGCATGTGTTTTTCTGGTTTCAGCTGCTCTTTGGCATTGACCTTTTTGCCAGCGGTGACCCGCAGTGGTTTCTGGCGCAAATGGTATTGAGCGTAGCCCTTCTGCCTTTTACCTTTTGGCTCATTCGGGAGCTGGGTAAGCCAACACCTCGTTTTGCCTGGATTGCCGGGCTACGGCAGAGCGTTGCCGGTGAGCGGGTGGAGCTGGCGGTGCAGCAATTAAAAGAAATCGGGGATTTCAGGACGCATTAGGCGCGGATAAATCCAGGGTGTCAATGGGAACGGGCTTTAAGAATGGCATCAGTAATTTTTTTTGAACACCTCTAAAAAACGAATCTGGACAAGGGTGAAGTAGCGAAATTTCGCTAACTTCAACGCCCTAAAACGAGTTATCATGCACCCAACCTACCCAAAGCTGCTTGCCCCCCTTGATTTGGGCTTCACCACCCTCAAAAACCGTGTCCTCATGGGCTCCATGCATACAGGGCTGGAGGAAGAAAAAAATGGCTTCGAAAAAATGGGGGCCTACTTTGCAGAGCGGGCGGAAGGAGGCGTAGGGTTGATGGTTACTGGCGGGATAGCGCCCAACCGGGCGGGCTGGGTCGCGCCCTTTTCCGCTAAACTGTCTAATCGGCGGGAGATGCGCAAGCACCGGGTGATCACCGATGCAGTGCACAGGGCGGATGGCAAAATCTGCCTGCAAATCCTGCACGCTGGGCGCTATGGTTACCACCCACTGGCAGTAGCCCCTTCCCGCCTCAAGTCGCCCATTTCGCCCTTTAAGCCCTGGAAACTGAGCGGGGGCGGGGTGGAGCGTACCATCCGGGCGTTCGTGCGCACCGCGCAACTGGCACAGGAGGCCGGGTACGATGGGGTGGAAGTCATGGGCTCGGAAGGCTACCTCATCAATCAGTTTATCGTTTCTAAAACCAATAAACGGACCGACAAATGGGGCGGCCCCTACGAGAACCGTATCCGTTTCCCAATTGAAATTGTGCGCCGTACCCGGGAAGCGGTGGGCCCCAATTTCATCATCATTTACCGCTTGTCTATGCTCGACCTGGTGCACGACGGCAGCAGTTGGGGAGAAGTGGAGCACCTTGCCCGGGAGATCGAAGCGGCCGGTGCGACCATCATCAACACCGGCATTGGCTGGCACGAGGCCCGGGTGCCGACGATTGCGACGATGGTGCCCCGGGGCGGCTTCAGTTGGGTCACCCAGCGGCTGATGGGCAAAGTGGGCATCCCGCTCATCACCACCAACCGCATCAATACGCCGGAAAAAGCGGAAGAAATCCTTGCGGCGGGCCATGCCGATATGGTGTCGATGGCGCGCCCCTTCCTCGCTGATGCCGATTTTGTGCAAAAAGCAGCCGAAAACCGGGCGGACGAAATTAATACCTGCATCGCCTGCAATCAGGCTTGCCTCGACCATATCTTCAAGCAAAAAACAGCCAGTTGCCTGGTCAATCCACGGGCCTGTCACGAAACGGAGCTCAATTACACCCCTGCTCAAGCCAGGAAAAAGCTGGCGGTGGTGGGCGCTGGCCCAGCTGGGCTGGCCTTCGCTACCGTAGCCGCACAGCGCGGGCATGAAGTCCACCTTTTTGAGGGCAGCCACCAAATTGGCGGTCAGTTCAATATGGCGAAGCGCATCCCGGGCAAGGAAGAGTTTTACGAAACCCTGCGCTACTTTGAGCGTCAGATTGAAATACATGGCGTCCACCTCCACCTCAATACCCGTGTGGACGCCGATGGCCTGGCCGGTCAGGGCTTCGATGAAGTCGCTCTGGCTACCGGCGTTGCTCCCCGGCAGATTCAGTTGGAAGGTATCGACCATCCCAAAGTGCTGAGCTATGTGGACGTCCTCCTGCATAATCAGGAAGTAGGGCAGCGCGTTGCCATCATTGGCGCCGGCGGCATTGGCTTTGATGTCTCTGAGTTCCTGGTCCACCCGTCATCGGATACCCCGCAGCCGGTGGAGGCCTTCATGGAAGAATGGGGCGTAGACACCGGCTACCAAAATCCGGGTGCATTGACCAAGCCAAAGTTAGCACCGCCCGTCCGCCAAATCTACCTCATGCAACGCTCCAAGGGCAAGCCCGGCGCCGGCCTCGGCAAGACCACCGGATGGATTCACCGGCAGAGCCTGCGCAAGAAGGGCGTGGAGATGCTCAGCGAGGTGCAGTATCAGCGGGTGGATGATGCCGGGCTGCACATCCTGCATAAAGGCGAGCCCCGCCTGCTGGACGTGGATCATGTAGTGGTCTGCGCCGGCCAGGAGCCCCTGCGTACCCTGCAGCAGCCCCTGGAAGCAGCCGGGCTCAAAGTCCACCTCATCGGCGGCGCGGACGAAGCCCGGGAGCTGGATGCCAAGCGGGCGATCAGTCAGGCGAGCTGGCTGGCGGCGGTGGTGTGAGGCGAGGCCGCCTTACCGGGTGCACTACGCCCAGCCGCTGCCGGGGTATTCACCCGGTGTGCTGTGCCAGGTTATTGAACCAGTAATAAGCCCTCACAATGTTAAAGTTTTGATTTGGCAATCGAGCTTTGAGCTAAAATATTATCTTACAATATGCGCTTGATAAAAAATGTACTGCGCTCATCTGTAGCCGATCATGTTGCTGTTGAAATAGCGTACATAAACCTTCAGCCGCTGTCCATCTGTATTCTAAATCTTTTAAAATAGCTTATAGTCCGCCAACCCAAAATTTGTGATTTCTGACTTGCTCTTTTTCCACCTCGCTGCGTTAAAAAGCCTCGCCGATGCTTAGGCATCGCCTACGTTTTTCGCCTTGCGAGCTGAAAAAATAGCTGCGCCATAATTTCACAAATCTTAAGTTGTTGGACTATAACATGTTTAATCTTAACTTTTACCCCCCCCCCGCGGTGCAAACCGCTCAAAATACGGGCTGTGGGTTTTTCTGTTGATGCTAATGCTAACAGGTCTATTTGGAGCCGTTCCTTCGAATGCTCAGATTTATTGCGGAACAGAAACGCATACTCCTCAGCCGTTCATCAAGGGAGGAACTGGAATAAATCGGAATCCACCTGTCCAGGGTGTCATAACTATTCCGGTAGTTGTGCACATTGTTTATAACACCATGCAACCTGCTGGAAACATAACTGATGCTCAGGTAATCTCGCAAATTAACGTATTGAATGAAGATTTCCGACGTTTGAATACCGATGCTGTTAACACACCTTCGGTCTTTTCAGGAGTAGCGGCTGATGTGGAAATTGAGTTTTGTCTGGCCTCAGAGGATCCGAATGGACTGCCTACAAATGGGATTACCAGAACGCATACTCCGCTCACACCGACATCCTATCAAATTTCGAGTAATGATATGAAGTCTAGTGGAGTGTTTCAGAAATGACTAACCGAAGAAACCCAGTAAAACCAGGGC
>CAZNSK010000164.1:0-12761 GCA_964575505.1 uncultured Phaeodactylibacter sp. | reverse complement strand
CGTGCAAAAGAACGAGTCTAAATCGGTAAGTTATTGTTGCGCGACCCCTTAGCCTGGGGTTTGGGTCCGGGCCTGCGGTTAGCCTCCTCGGGGGTTGGCATCAGGTGCCGGGCCAGCCGGAAAAAATTCTATAAATCTAAAATAAGGATATGAACTTCAAATCTCTATTATACGCTTTTGTAGCGCTATTGAGTGCGGTGGCGGTGCAAGCTCAGGACGAAGATTTTCGGAAAACAGCCCCGGAAGGCGGCCCTGCCCCGCGCATTGAGTTCGGTGCGTATGAGCAATTCAAGCTGGATAACGGGCTGGAGGTAATTGTAGTTGAAAACCACAAGTTGCCTAAAGTGACCTTCCAGCTGCTGGTAGATGTCCCTCCCAAGGCCTACGGCGGCAAAACGGGCACGCCGGGGATAGCGGGGGACATGCTGAGCCGTGGCACCGAGCAGCGCACCAAGCTGGATATCGATGAAGGCATCGATTTTATCGGGGCCAGTTTGTCTACGAGCAGCAATGGCGCTTATGCTTCAGCGCTGAGCAAACACAAGGAAACGCTGATGGAAATTATGTCGGATATCATCCTGAACCCTAGTTTCCCGGGAGAAGAGTTTGAGAAAGTCAAGCAGCAGCGCCTCTCTGAGCTGGCTTACCAGTCTTCTGACCCGAACTATATTTCCGCACAGGTATCCGAAGTATTGCGCAACGGCGAAGACCATCCCTACGGCCAAATCGTAACTGAGCAAACCTTGGAAAATATAAGTTTAGAAGACGTTAAAGCGTATTATCAGGACAATTTCAAGCCCAATATCAGCTACCTGGCTTTTATCGGTGACATCAATTCGGAAGAGGCGCGCAGCCTGGCGGAAACGTTCTTTGGAAAGTGGGAAAAAGCGAACGTAACCAAGTCATTCTACCCCCGCCCCAGCTCCCCTGAAGCCTCAGAAGTAGCGCTGGTCAATAAAGACGGCGCTACGCAATCGGTCATCAATATCACCTATCCTGTCAACCTCAAGCCAGGGACGGAAGATGCCATCGTAGGCAATGTGCTCAATACCATTTTGGGGGGCGGCCTGCTGTCCAGCCGGTTGAACCAAAACATCCGGGAAGACAAAGGGTATTCCTATGGCGTGCGCTCCACCCTGAGCTACGATAAGGTAATAGGCTATTTCGCCGCGGGCGGCAACGTGCGCAACGAGGTTACGGACAGTGCAGTGGTGGAAATGCTAGCCGAAATGGAGCGGCTGCGCAACGAACCGGTTCCGGAGAAAGAGCTCAACAGCGTCAAGAGCTATATCTACGGCAGCTTTGCCCGCAGCACGGAACGCCCGGAGACCGTAGCCCGGCTGGCGCTGAACATTGCCCGGTATAAATTGCCGAAGGACTTCTACGCAACTTATCTGGAGCGGGTGCAGGCCCTGACGCCCGAACGTATACAGCAAGCTGCTAAGCAATACCTGCTGCCTGACCAAGCTTATATCGTGGTAGTGGGCGATGCCGGCGCTGTTGCTGAGCCCCTGGAGCGCGTAGCTCCGGTAGTGCCCTACAGCCAGAAGGGGCAGCCCGTGGAGCGCGCCGGGTTGTCCGTGCCGGAAGGCCTCACCGCCGAAGATGTAATTGACAATTACATTGAAGCGATTGGCGGAGAAGAACGGCTCGAGTCGGTGGAAGATATTGCAACCACCATGAGCACTACCGTACAGGGCATGGCGATGCAAATGAACATGAAGCAGAAAGCCAGTGGCAAGATGAGCATGGTGGTCGAAATGAACGGCAGTGTAGTCAATGAAACCCGCTTCGACGGTGACAAGGCTATGGTTAGCGCAATGGGCCAAAAGCAGATACTGGAAGGTGAAGATGCAGCGGCTATGAAGGCCCGCGCTTTGATCTTTCCAGAGCTGGAGTATGGAAAGAGTGATTACGAGCTAGCCTTGGAAGGCGCAGAAAAACTGGAGGGTACCCCCGTTTATAAGCTCCGCATTACCGGCCCGGATGGCAACACCACTACTGAATACTTCGAAATAGATAGTGGGTTGAAGGTCAAGTCGGTTACCACTCAGGAAGGCCCGCAGGGTGAAGTAACGGTCACCAACCGCTTTTCAGATTACCGGGAAATTGATGGCATAATGGTCCCTTTTGAAACCAAGTCAGAGGGCATGGCCCCCTTCCCACTGACGATGAAGGTGGAAGCAGTAGAAATCAATGCCGGTATCGAGGATGCGGTCTTCAAGGTGGAAGAGGAGTAACCACCCCGCTTGAAGAGCAGCGAACCCCGCTTTACGCGAAGCAGCCCCGGCTATGCCAATGCGCACAGCTGGGGCTGAATATTTTGCGCCCCCCGGTAGGTGTAACCAAATGCCCGGATTGCATTCTGATTATAGGCACAGGCGATTTTTGTTGCCATGCGCAATTGTCGTATTATTGCCGCATCGTGCAAAAACAGCAATATGATTCAGGTCTTTGTTACCGGCGGTACTTTTGACAAAGAGTACAATTACATCACTGGAAACCTGTTTTTCCGGGATACCCACCTGCCCAGCATGTTTGAGTTGGGCCGTTGCACCTTGGACATAGACGTCAAGACCCTGATGATGGTCGATAGCATGGACATGCGGGAGGAGGACCGGGAGATTATTGCCTACAATTGCCGCCGGTCGACCTCAGAGCGGATATTGGTGACCCACGGCACGGATCGCCTTGTGGAGACAGCCCGGTACCTGGCTAACAGCCAAGTTCAGGATAAGACGGTGGTGCTGACCGGGGCGATGGTCCCCTACGCATTCGGCACCTCTTCTGATGGTTTCTTCAATCTGGGCAGCGCGCTGGCCTTTGTGCAGACGTTGGGCCCGGGCATCTATGTGGTTATGAATGGCCGCTACTTCCATTGGGATAATGTGGTCAAGAACAAAAAGACCGGATTCTTCGAAGAACTCAACAACAATTAAGTATGCTGGAATACCTGGGGCTGGTACTGGAAATCGTTTTTCTGGCGTTGGGGGTTTACCTCTATCTTTTTAGCATCGGCCAGTTGAAAGCAGGCAGCCCCGAGGTGCAGGAGCGGGCGGAAGCTTTCCGGAAGCGGAATGGCGGGTGGATGCGCATCGGTGCGTTGGCTATTATCGCTATTATGGCGGTGAATATTTACTTTCATGTACTGCAACTTGCAGGGTGAGGGCTGTTTGCGGCAACGAGGCTGAGCCCTTGTCAAATCGCAGCCTCTTCCAAAGGGTTTGGGGGCCGGTAGCGCCTCAACGTCAGCATAATTTCTTAATATTGCAATGGAAAAAGTATAATTTGTCATAAGGGAGAGACGGCCGGGCCGTTGCTTCTATCCTCCAATCCAAAATCCTGAAAATCACATCATACGTTCAATATGAAAAAAACAACGCTGATCTTACTGGGCCTGCTATACTTCGGGGCTCACTCAACACTTTGGGCACAAGATGGCACGGATAGCTTTTACGACACCGGCACCATCCAGGAAATCAAGATCAAATTTGAACAAGAAAACTGGCGTTACGTACTGGACTCCCTGCGCTTCAACGGTGACGGGTTGCTCTTCGGCAGTGTGGAAATCAATGGTCAGCAGTTCGACGATATCGGGGTGCGGTATCGGGAAAGCCGTTCTTTCCAGCCGGGCAACAAACGCAATAGCTTATACCTTAAACTCAATTTTATTGATAAAGAGCAGAATTACCAGGGCCGGGGCAGCGTCAAGCTGTCAAGTGCGCTCCGCGACCCGAGTATGGTCCGCGAGGTCCTGGGGTACGAAATTGCCCGGCGCTACACGCCGGCCCCTCTGGCCAATTACGCCCGTGTCATCGTCAATGGGGAGTATTACGGCTTGTTTGTGAACGTAGAGCCTATCGATGATGCTTTTCTCAAGCGCAACTACGGCACCGATGAAGGCACCTTTATCCGCTGTGCTCCGAATCTTGTAGAAAACGAGCCTTCGGGCTGCAAAGCTGATGTATACGGTACCCTGCAGTTTGATGAAAGCGCCAAGTGTTATTTGCACAACTTCCAGCTTCTATCCGAAAGTGGCTGGGATGACCTTATCGAGCTGACTTACCTGCTCAACAAAAAGCCGGATGAAGTCAACCGGGCCCTCAATGTGGATCAAGCGCTTTGGATGCTGGCTTTCAACAACGTATTGGTCAACCTCAGCAGCTATACCGGGCGCTACAGCGAGAATTACTACCTCTACCGCGACAATCAGGGCAAGTTTAACCCCATCGTTTTTGACCTCAACCTCTGCTTTGGCAGCTATAAAAATACCGGCGTGGGCTCCGACCTCCGGCTAAAGGAATTGCAGGAAATGGACCCCCTATTGCATGTCAATAACCAGGACAAGCCTTTGATCAGCCAGCTGCTTAGCAATGAGCGCTACAAAAAAATGTACCTGGACCATATCCGCACCATCGTCAATGATGTGTTCCGGAAAGACCAGTACATCGAACGGATTAAGGAACTGCAGGCACTGATTCGCGAAGACTTCAAGGCAGACGATAACCGCTATTACTCTATGGAGGACTTCGACAACAGCCTGACGGAAACCATTGGCAAGCGCAGCCGCATACCCGGGCTTAAGGAATTGATGACGCCCCGTACCGATTTTCTGAAAAAAGACGTGGTCCTGGCGGTGGTCCCCCCGGAAATCAGCGACGTCACCGTCAGCAGCCGGGAGCGTTTTTCATCGGAGAAGGTGACGGAGTTTAAAATTCAGGCAAAGGTAGAGAAGTTCCCCACCGAGGTGCTCCTCTACTACCGCCACAGTGAAAAAGCGCCCTTTAAGGCCATGGAGATGGTAGATGATGGCCGGCACAACGACGGGGAAGCCCAGGATGGGGTCTTTGGTGTAGAAATCAAGCCTGCCAATGGGGCGACCTCCATTCAATACTACATTTATGCGGAAAATGCGAAAGCTGCTAATTTCAGCCCTGCCCATTATATGTTCGACCAACATACGGCAACGCTCGAAGAGCTCAATAATTAGTGCATCCGGATAACTACGGCAGTGCTGACAACCAGCCGGTTATGCAGTCTTAAAGCCCTGCTGGCACAAGCGCCAGGCTGTTTTGCTTATCGCATACGTGGCCGGCCATTAAAACAGCCCTAAAAAACGCTGGCATTTTTCGCGCAGAAGCACCAAATTGCGGAGCGGGGAGCCATCCCTGGCTCCGCAATTTTTTTATACAGAGAATTGGGGAGCGCAAGAAAAAGGCCATATAATAAGTTCAAACCAGTAACCGTTTTGAAGTCAACTATGCAAAAATCTTTACTTTTCGCCTTCGGGGTGTTGCTATTTCCTCTGCTTTCGCCGGGGCAAGACCAAGACATTGACATTTACGATATCGACTCCGTGCGGGAAGTCCTCATTTACTTTGAGCAAGAGCATTGGGATGATATCCTCGACTCCCTCAAGCAAGCAGGCCTTGACCAGCGTATTATCGGGGATGTTGTATTTGCGGGGGAGCGGTACGAAGGCGCGGGCATCCGCTACAAGGGCAACAGCTCTTACTTTAACGTACGCAAAAATGACTACGCGAAGCTGCCTTTCAATATTGACGTCAATGAGACGCATAAAGATAAGAAAATGCCCGGCGGCTATGATAAGCTGAAGCTGAGCAACGTCTTCCGGGACCCCTCCTTTCTGCGGGAAGCCCTGTCCTATAAGATTGCCAACCGGTATATGGTCTCCCCCCGTGCCAATTTTGTGCGGGTGTTCATCAATGACAAATATTTTGGTTTGTATAACAATACCGAGTCGGTAGACGAAGAACTCATCGAGCGCTACTTTGGGGAAGACTACGAGGATGAAGAAGGGGTGCTCTTTAAGTGCGACCCCGTTTACAGTTACGAGGCCCCCGAAGCTTGCAAAAAAGGGGAAAAGGCTTCCCTGCAGTACCTCGGCCAGGATTCCGCCTGCTATATGGGTAAGTATGAGATCAAATCGGACCGGGGGTGGGCCGAGTTGATTCAGCTCACCGAGGTCCTAAACCGGCACCCGGAAAAAATCGACTCCTTCCTGGCTGTTGATGAAGCGCTTTGGATGCTGGCCTTCAATAGCACTTTGGTGAACCTGGACAGCTACACCGGCCGGTTTTGCCACAACTACTATCTGTACCTGGACGAAGAGGGCATATTCCACCCTATTATCTGGGACCTCAACCTTTCCTTTGGGGGGTTCCGTTTCGACGGTTTGGGCAAGCCGCTTAAGGTGGAAGACATGCAGACGCTCAGCCCTTTCATCCACTACAAACAAAAGAATGAAAAGCGGCCGCTGATTACGCAGCTGCTGGGCATCGATTTATACCGCAAGATGTACGTAGCCCACATCCGCACCATTGTCAATGACTTCTTTGCCGACAGCACCTATATCTATGAGGCGATGAAGATGCAAAGCCGCATCCGGCCATTTGTGGAGGCTGACAGCAATAAGCTCTATGACATCGAAGCCTTCCAGAAAAACTTACACGAAACTGCACAAGCTAATAAAGTCAAAATCGTAGGCATAACAGAACTGATGGAACCCCGTGCGGAGTATTTGCTCAGCCACCCTCTGGTAGGGCATGAGCCACCGGTCATTGACACCATAGAGTATATCGACCTGGGAGAGGAAGCTGTGTTTGCTGCCCAATTGGAAGGGGCTACCCGAGCCTGGCTCTTCTACCGGATGGGAGGGAAAGGCAACTTCTTACGGGTGGAAATGTTAGACGATGGAGCCAGCGCCGACGAAATGGCGGAAGATCAGATTTACGGGACGATTATTCCGCATAAAGACAAGGGCAAGCCGATTCAGTACTTCATCGTAGCGGAGAATGAGCGCACTGCTGCCCTTTCCCCTGAGCGCGCCTCCTTTGAGTACCATACAACCGCAGAACAAGATGCCGCTGATTAAGAAATCTTCCTACGGGCGCCCGCCCCGCTATCAATTCAACGGGCATTTGCAGACCGTGCTGCCGGCTATTCTTCGCCGGGTGCATACCCACTATGAGCGGGAGCGGATTACCCTGGAAGACGGTGATTTTCTGGACCTGGACTGGCTGGATGGCGGCTCGGAGCAGCTTGTCCTCTTATCCCACGGGCTGGAGGGCAGCAGCGGCCGGCACTACATGATGGGCATGGCCAACCTCTTTTTCGATCAGGGCTGGGATGTCCTGGCCTGGAATTGCCGCAGCTGTTCGGGGGAAATGAACCGGCAGTTCCGCCTGTACAATCACGGTGAAATTGGCGACATCGGGGCGGTCATCAGCCATGCCCTGCGCACCAAGGCTTACGAGCGGGTGCTGCTCATTGGGTTCAGTATGGGAGGCAGCATCCTGATGAAATACCTGGGGGTACACGGCAAGGAAGCCCCCGGCCCCATCGTTGGAGGTGTCGCATTCTCTTCGCCCTGCGACCTGGAAGCAAGCGTCAATGCCCTGGAGCTGCCGGGCAATGGTTTTTACAAGCGCCGTTTTTTCAAGAGCCTGAGCAAAAAGGTAGAAGCCAAGGCGGCTCTTTTTCCGGGCCAGCTGGATACCAGCAAGCTGAAGGAAGTTGGCCACTGGCGCGATTTCGATGACTATTTTTCAGCACCCCTGAGCGGGTACGCTGATGCTGATGACTTTTACCGGCAGGCTTCTGCTCAAAATTACATGGCGGGCACGGACCGGCCAATCCTTCTGGTTAATGCCCTGAACGACCCCATTCTGCCGCCGGCTTGTTCCCCGGTAGAGCTCTGTGCAAACCATCCGCACCTCTTCCTGGAGCAGCCCCGGCAAGGCGGCCATGTTGGGTTTTCTCTGCCCCGGAAGCCTTACGCCTGGTCGGAGTACCGGGCGCTGAAGTTTGCCCGTACCCTGCTGAATTAGCGCTTTGTTGGGGTTGAATATTCCGTTTGGCTTCCCCACATACTCTCGAAGAAGCCCCCGCCCTGAGGCTGGCGAACAAACTCCGCCTATTTTTCCCTCAGTCCCCGGAGTTCTCTATCTTGCAGCAAAAATTGGGATGCATACCCTAGAGGATATTTCTAAGGCTTTTCACCAACGCTTTTCCGGGCAGCCGATTCTGGTGCAGGCCTGTGGCCGCATCAATGTCATTGGAGAGCATACAGATTACAACGATGGTTTCGTCTTGCCCGCTTCCATCAACCGTTACATTTACTTTGCGTTGGCAGAAAACGGGACTAACACCTGCAATTTTCACGCCCTCGATATTGGAGCATCCCTGGCTTGCTCCCTTTCTGAAATCCGGAAAACGGACAAAGGCTGGGCCAATTACCTTTTGGGTATCCTCGACCAGCTACAAAAGGAGGATATCCTGTTGGAGGGTGTAGATGTGGTCTTTGGGGGCAATCTGCCGATCGGGGCTGGCATGAGCTCTTCGGCGGCGCTGGAGGCTGGTTTCGCACTTGGTATTTGCAGCCTGTTCAACCTGGAAAAAGACCGCCGCACCCTGGCGCAGCTGGCGCAGCGCTCTTCCAATAACTTTCTGGGCGTCCCTTCCGGCATTATGGATCAATTTGCGAGCTTGCTGGGGCAGCCCGGGCAGGCGATCAAGCTGGACTGCCGGTCGCTCCACTACGAGTACATTCCACTGGCGCTGGGCAGCTACGAATTGGTGCTGATCAATACTGGCGTGTCCCATGCGCTTGCGGATTCTGCCTACAAAGACCGGGTGCAGGAATGCCGGGCAGGCGTAGCAGCAGTCCAAAAGAAATACAGCAAAGTGCAAGCGCTGAGAGATGTGAGCCTGGAACAGCTGGAAGATTGCCGGCAGCAAATGGAAACTATTGTTTTCCAGCGCTGCCGCTACGTCATCGAAGAAAATGAGCGTTTGCAGAAAGCCGCTGCCCATCTTAAGGCAGGTGAAATTGAAGCCCTGGGTGAGCTGATGTTGCGTACCCACGAGGGCCTAAGCCGGGAATACGAAGTGAGCTGCCGCGAGCTGGACTTCCTGGTGGAGCTGGCCAAAGGCCAAAAAGGCGTGGTGGGTGCCCGTATGATGGGTGGTGGATTCGGCGGCTGCACTCTCAATTTGGTGAAAACTTCAGAAAAAGCGGCCTTCCTAAAGTACGCTAAGAAAGAATACTACCGTGCGTTCTCTATTCAGGCAGAACACTACGAGCTGGAAATTGTGGAAGGCACGCACATTGTAAGATCGTAATTGCCTATCGTGAAAGACGTCCTTGAAAAAGCTTACGACCCTGCCCACTTCCGGGCTATCGGCCATCGGGTGATTGATCAGCTTGCCGACCATCTGGAGGCCTTGCAGCAGCGGGAAGGGCCTGCCATCCCCTTTTTCCCACCTGAACAATCCCTGGCGTTCTGGGCTGATGACCTGGAAAAGGAGGCTGGCGCTCCGCCCGATGGCTTGTTTCAAAAAGTACTGGAGCATTCGGTGCAGGTACAGCACCCCCGTTATATGGGGCATCAGGTGTGCCCGCCCGCCCCGATTGCTGCCCTGGGCAGCCTGGTGGATGGGCTGCTCAATAACGGTATGGCTATTTACGAAATGGGGATGTCAGCTACCAGCATTGAACGCCTGGTGATCCGGGAAGTGGCGCAGGCGATGGGTTTTTCCGGCACAGCCGGTGGGGTGCTGACGTCGGGGGGTACCCTGGCTAACCTCACTGCCCTCCTGGCAGCGCGGGCCCGCAAAGCCAGTCAGCCTGTGTGGGAAAAGGGGCATAGCGGGTCCCGGTTGGCGCTCATGGTTTCCGAAGAAGCCCATTACTGTGTGGACCGGGCCGTCCGCATTATGGGGTGGGGGAGCAGTGGTATCATTAAAATTCCGGTGGACAGCCGCTATCGGATGCGGCATGACCTCTTGCCGCACTACCTGGCTAAAGCCCAGGCCGAGGGCCTGGAAGTCATCGCGGTGGTAGGCAGCGCCTGCTCAACCTCTACCGGCTCCTTTGACGATCTGGAAGCCCTTGCCGATTTTTGCGGGCAAGAGGGGCTTTGGCTGCATGTGGATGGGGCGCACGGCGCTGCTTTGTCGCTGTCTCCCGGGCATCGCCATATTGTAGCCGGCCTGGAGCGCGCAGACTCTGTTGCCATGGATTTCCACAAAATGCTGCTGACGCCCGTGTTGGCTACTGCCTTGATTTTCAAAAGCGGGCAGGACAGCTATTGCACCTTTAGTCAGCGAGCCCAGTACCTGTGGGAAGGGCAGACAGCGTCAGAGTGGTACAATTTGGCGAAGCGGACTTTTGAGTGCACGAAATTTATGATGGGGCTGAAGGTCTATACCCTGCTGCGTACCTATGGATTTAGCCTTTGGGAAGCCTACCTGGACCGGGTCATGGCCAACGGGCAGGCCTTTGCCCGGCAGGTCGAGGCGCTGCCCGGCTGGGAGTTGGCAGTAGCGCCACAGTGCAATATTGTTTGTTTCCGCTATTGCCCTAAAGGCTTAAGCACGGCTCAGCTCAACGCCTGGAATAGCCGTATCCGGCAGGCTGTGCTGGAAGACGGCCGGTTTTATATTGTACAAACCCAACTTGGAGAGGCGCTGTATTTGCGCGTTACCCTGACGAATCCTCATACTGATGCTTCGGATATTGCTGCGCTCATGGCACTGCTGGAGCAGAAAACGGCGGAATGCCAATACAGCCGGTAGTAATTGGGCGCATTTCCTGCTGGATAACTCGGTTGGCTCGTGCGGCTAGACCGAAATATTTGGCAGTCTTTTCACGCTTGAACGCTTACTGCCCAGATAGCCATTGGGTTTAACTGTCAAGCATCTGCGGCCCAATCCACTAGTGCGACTAGTCCGAAATAGCACAGCGTATTTCACGCTTGGGCGCCCTGGTTTTACTGGGTTTCTTCGGTTAGTCATTTCTGAAACACTCCACTAGAGCAGTGCCCACCGGGCTTGTTGCTGCCTGTTGACAAGCTATAACCTTAGGCGTAATTGTGAAAAAGCATACCAAAATCGGTACGCCTTTTTTCCGCCAGGCCCCGGCAAAAGCTATATTTTAGGTTCAAAAAATGAGGCAAGCTGTACTATTGTGGTTTTCCCTGTTGAGCCCTCTGGCACTATCCGCTCAGGATCTTCCTGCTACCGGCCTTAACCTGACTTGGCAGAATATGTCTTTTTTTTCAAGTTCAGCGGCATTGACCGATGCGATGAAGCAGAGCTCGGACTGGTTTGAAGCGCTGAGCTACCCGCTTGACGCGCATGGTTACCCAACGGCCCTGGGCCCTGATGAATTCGCCCAGCGGCTTATATTTTTTGAAACGGTGCATTATCCAACCGGCAATTACACCCTGAAGTGGGAAGGGCGGGGCAGCCTCCTGATTTCCACGCCTAATGGGGAGGATTTCGAGTTTGGCCCATCAAGCGCGCCCGAACAGGCCATCCCAATCACGGATATCCCAAATGACGAAGGTGTGATGCTCACGATTTTGGAAACCGACCCGGAAGACCCGATCCGGAACATCCGTTTTTTTCTGCCCGGATACGATGAAGCAAGCAGTTACTGGACAGACCACTTTATTGATTTCCACGCCCAATTTGGGGTGACCCGTTTTGCCTGGGGCTCTGGCCTCTACAGCCCGCAGGCCCAATGGGAAGACCGCAGCCAGCTGGAGGACATCAGCTGGAGCGACAGCGACTTGTCACCCATGGAAAATAACGGCTTGCCCTTTGAGGCTATGGTAGACTTGGCGAATAGGGCTGGCAATGACCTTTGGGTATGCGCTCCGGTGCGTGCCGACCGTGATTTTCAGCGGCGTTTGGCCACCTATCTGCGCGACCACCTCGACGCTGAGCTCCGGCTTTGGATTGAATGGGGCAATGAGTATTGGAACTGTGGATACTGGGGCTACGAGGGCTGCGTCTACATAGAGGAGCTGCAGGGTCAGAACGGGCTATACCGGCCTCATAACTACGCTGCGCAGGCATTAGAGCTCTTTGAGGATTTTGATAGTGTTTTCGCGGCTGCCGGGCAGCGCGGCCGTTTGATTACCGTATTGGGCGGGCAATCGGGCAACTCCTGGGAGCTGGAAGAGTCCACTGCTTACATCGATGGGCTCGGGCGCATGGATGAGGTGGATGTAATGACAATCGCTCCTTACTACCACGGGGGCGAACCCGTTAACGAGGCTTATGCTACCGGCGGCCTTGATTCGGTGTTTGCCCTGTTAGATACGATGGTGCACCACGCTTACCACCAAGAGGGGGAAACTGGGCAGGAATGGGCGGAGAACTTTGCCGTTGCCCAGGCGTACGATAAACCGCTCGTGGCTTACGAAGGCGGCCAGCACCTGACAAGCTGGGTCGGCTTAGAGCCTGGGCTCTCCGCGCTCATCAACCGGGACGAGCGCATGTACGGCCACTACTGCCGATATTTTGAAGCCTGGCAAGCGGTAGATGTTACCGCTACATTTGTCCATTTTGCAGACATCGCCTCTTACAACGAAGACGAAGCTTTTGCCCTGAAGGAATACTATACGCAGCCGTTGTCCGAAGCGCCGAAACTGCGGGCTTTTCTGGATTGTATGGCCGCCCCAAGCAGCAAAGAAGCCGCCCCGCTGCCCGATGCCGGCCTTCGGGTGTTCCCTAACCCGGCGGCCAGCCAGCTTCAGGTGCATTGCCCTGCCGGTGGCCGTTTCAGCCATATTCGGATTGTGGCTATTGATGGCCGCACCCTTTTGCGGCAGCCGGTGGAAGGGCCCTTTACCCGCTTTTCTCTTCGGGGAATACCCGGCGGCCTCTATTGGCTAATTGCGGAAGGGGCAAGGGCTACCCAGGTGCAGCGGTTTGTGGTTGAGCCCTAG
>CAZNSK010000163.1:0-12824 GCA_964575505.1 uncultured Phaeodactylibacter sp. | reverse complement strand
CTAAAACCGCTTCTGGCCCGAAAACTCCATCGCCTCTCCTTTGCCAAAGCCGTAGCTGAAGCCCAGGGTAATAAACCGCCCGCGCTGCCCGAAGCTATACAGGTAAAAGGCAGGCTGCTGTACTACGCTTTCGCGGATGCGGGAGGCAAAGACATCACGTACGCTCAGGTTGACCACGCCCCGTCCCTTCATCAGTTTTTTGCGCAGCCCCAGGTCCAGGAAATAGTTTTCGGAAACCAGGCTTTGCACGGTTTGCACCCTCGACTCGTACTGCCCGGTCACCTCAAAGTCAATGTCTGCCGGCAGTTTCAGTTTCGTTGTCAGTTTGCCGGACCACTGATCGCCTGTGAAGTCGAAAGAAGTAGCTTCCAGCTCGCCCTGCCGGTTGAAGTAGTTGTAGTTGAAGTCACCATTGAGCGTCAGCCAGGGCTTAGGGCTGTACTTGGCATTGAATTCCAGCCCGGTAGTGCGGTTGGTGCCAATGTTCATGGGCATGGTGATGTTGACATTGTTCTCAAAGACGGAGATACGCTCAACCACTGCTTCGGTGTACCGGTAGTACACACTAAAGTTCATGGACAATGGCCCCAGAAGATAGATGCTCGATACCTCGTAGGAATCGGTGTACTCCGGCAGCAGGTTAGGATTGCCCGTACGGACACTAAAGTTGTTGCGGATATTGAAAAAGGGATTGAGGTCCCACAACCTTGGCCGGAAAATACGCCGGGAGTACCCCGCCTGAACGGACACCCGGTCGCTGAGTTTGTAAGAGGTGTGCAGGGAAGGGAAAAGGTTGGCAAAATTCTGATTGTTGGACTCGCCCGTGGTGGCCAGCAACGTTTTCAGATCGGTATGCTCCACACGCATGCCCAGCTTGATGCCCCACTGTTCGCCTTCGTAGGCCCCGGTGGTGTACACGCCCAATACGTCCTGACTGTACTCAAAGATGTTGGTAAGGCTGGAATCCACCACAAAGTCGCCACCTTCCAGATTACTCACCGCAAAATCGTTGCTCACATCATTGACCACGTACATAGCCCCCGTCTCCAGGGTCAGCTTCTCGGAAAAGGGCTTGGTGTAGTCCAGCTTGAAGGTGTACTCGGCTTCCTGAAAATTAGTCCGGGTAAGCTGATCGCCAAAGGCTTCCCCGTCAAGCAGGGAGGTATTGGTAAATTCGGAAGATTGATCTTTGCCAAAAAAATTACCCATAGCACTGAAAAGCAGCACGTGGTCTTCGTTGTCTTCAAAGTCTTTTTTGTACTGCAGCTCGTAATTCCACTTTGGGTTGGTCGCTTCCGTCACTTCTTCCCGGTACCACTCATTGGCCAGTAAGCCGTTTTCATCAAAGAACCGGAAATCGGTGCGGGAGGGCTGATCTTCAATTTCATAGGCAAAATTGCCAGACAGGGTAATCACATTCAGGTCGTTGATGTGGTAGTCGGTCCCGAGGATGACGTTGTAAAACTGTTCATTGCGGTACTCCCGCCCCTTGCTCTGCACCTCTGTGCCACTCACGAGGTCGCGGTTAATGACCTCCCGGTCCCGCGGCAGCTCCCGGTAACCCACCCCCAACTGACTAAACAAATTGAACTTCTCCGTCCGGCGGTTGAGGCTCAGCCCTACGCTGTGGTTGTGGGGCGTACCGGTGTTGACCGTCAGTGAGCCATTGAGCCCCTCGCGCTCGTCTTTTTTGAGAATGATGTTGATAATGCCCGCCGTGCCTTCTGCTTCGTACTTGGCTGAAGGATTGGTAATGACTTCTATACTTTCGATCATCTCAGCGGTAATGGTACCCAGCGCATTCCCTTGTTCGCTAGCTAGCACAGAAGGCTTGCCATTGATGAGGATCTGCACCCCGGCACTGCCCCGCAGACTAACCTCCCCTTCTATGCTAACATTCACAGAGGGTACGTTATTCAGTACTTCCAGCGCACTCGCTCCCGTACTGCTGAGGTCTTTGCCGACATTAAACACACGCTTGTCGAGCTTGAATTCTGTTTGGGAACGCTCCGCACGCACCAGTACCTCATCCAGCGTTTGCCCTTCGGCAGAGAGGTAGATATGGCCCAGGTCGACCTGCCCGTTCTGCGGCGTAAGGTCGGTAAACTCCTGGGCAGCGTAGCCAATAAAGCTGACCTTCACGGTGAAGTCCGTTGCCTCTGCCAACAGCAGAAAGGTACCATCAGCACCGGTAGTGGCCCCGCTCAGTGCGGCTTTGCTTTGTTGGTCCTGAAGCATCACGGTAGCGAACTCGATGGGCTGATTTGTGGCTTTCTCAAATACAGTGCCTCTCACCTCAATCGTGCGTTGGGCACCGGCTACTCCCCAGCAAAATAGGGTGCAAAAAATGAGTATCCCTATCCTTTTTCCTACCGCGAATTTATCCATCTGACTGATCTGTTTGTGGGCTAAATGACCGGAGCTGTTGCCGGTTGTGCCGGTTCAGGACCACAAAGATAAAGTTTAAACTTTAAAGCATCTGGCCACGGACTTGGCTAATAGCTAACAAATCAGCTTATAGCCCACCCCGCGCACATTTACGATCTCCACCCTGGGATCGGGTTTTAAATACTTGCGCAGTTTGGTAATAAAGACATCCATACTGCGGGCATTGAAGAAGTTATCGTCCCCCCAAAGTTCCAGCAACACGGCTTTGCGCTCCATTACCTGATTGCGGTTCCGGCAAAGCCGGTCGAGTATCTCCGCTTCCCGGTGGGTCAGTTTACGGGCTTTACCTCCCCCATTGAGGGTTTGCCGCTGTACGTCAAAGCAAAACTGCCCGATTTCCCATACCGGTTGGGCAGGCAGCGATTGCTGAGCCAGTTGCTCCCGGCCGCGCAGGAGGGCACGCACCCGCACAATCAGCTCTTCCATGCTAAAGGGCTTTTTGACATAGTCGTTGCCGCCCAGCTCGAAGCCCTTCACCACATCCTTGGTCTGAGACTTGGCAGTGAGGAAAATCAGGGGCACGTAGGGGTCGGCCTCCCGAATGGCAACTGCCAGGGAAAAGCCATCACGCTTAGGCATCATCACGTCCAGAATGCAAACATCCGGCCGCTCTTCCTGAAAGGCCTTCCAACCCGCTTCCCCATCTTCACAATACCGGACCACAAAGCCCCGGCTTTCCAGGCTTTCCTTTACGATGAGCCCGAGGGTCGCCTCGTCGTCTACCAGCAATAACTGTATCGCTTTGCTCATTCGTAAGGGATTTTGAGGGTGAAAGTGCTGCCCTTGCCGGGCCGGCTATTCAGGCTGACCGATCCGCCGTGCAGTTCGGTGATATGCTTGACGTAGCTCAGCCCCAGCCCAAACCCCTTAACGTCATGCAAATCACCGGTAGGCACCCGGTAGAATTTGTCAAAAACAGCTTGCTGATGGGCGGGAGCAATCCCGATCCCGTTATCGGTAATGGCGATAGCAGCCTGGCCTTCCACATCATAGGTGCGGACGCGAATGGCCCGGGGTGGGCGGGAGTATTTGATGGCATTGTCCAGCAGGTTGTTGAGCACATTAGGAAAGTGCTCAGGGTCTGCCATCAGCACAGGGTTTGACAACTCCGCTTTTAACTGCATAGCTGCCCCGGGATACTTGAGCTGATGGCGCTCTATTAATACCCGAAGGGCTTCATGCACATCTAACAGAGCCCGCTGCAATTCAAAACCTGAACGCTCATAGATTGAAATGTGGAGGACCTTCTCCACCATGGCGTTGAGCCGCTGTATTTCCTGTTTGAAGACATCAAGGTAGCGCAAGGTCCTGCTCCGGTCTTCCAAGACATCGAAGTTGGTTAGTGCTTCATTCGCAGCCGAGAGGACGGAAATGGGTGTTTTCAGCTCGTGCGTCATATTGTTGATAAAATCGTTTTTGATGGCCGATAAGCGCTTTTGGCGAAAGATGATCCGGAGCAGATAGGCAAAACTGCCCAGCGTAATCAGCAACAGCAAGACAGAGCCGGAAAGAATCCAGGCCATCTTTCGGAAAAGATAGCGGTTGAGCTGCGGGAAAACCGCCTGCACGTAGTAGCCCGGTGGCATCAGCGTGCTGGCTTTGGCAACAGCCTGCCCCTTGCCCTCGGCAACGACTTCCTCCCGAAGCTGCTCCAAGAGAGAATCCTGAAAGAAAAGCGACAGCTGAAAGTCCATCGCAATATGCCGGTTAGCAAGTTTCTGCCGGTAGAGGGAATCCAGGGTGGACAGTTTCAGGTTTTGCTCGATAAGGGTGGAAAATACCTTTTGCATAAAAGGGTCTGTCTCTGCCCGTTGGATAAAGGTATCTAGGTGTTCGGGCAGCTTTGATTGCCCAAGGTAGCGCTCGGGCAATGTATCGACCGCTTCGGTTCCAAATGTTTTTTCCTCCGAAAAATAAGCGGCTATGGTGATTTGCTTCTGTTCCGCGGTGCTGTCCCCCGGCAGTACGAAGATGGAGGTGCTTTCCTCTTTCGAAGGCGCCTCACTATCGCCCGATGCACGGAACCGCTTAACCACCAGCTCCCGCGTTTGCAAAACCATCGTCATTTCCACCGCTTCCGACAAGCTTTCGCTAATATCCTTCTCGAAGCGCTCCCGGTTTATATCGTAGGTATACCACAGCCAATAGAGCTGAGAGGCCAGCAAACCCAAACCCGCCAGCAAGACCAAAATCGTGATATAGTGCGTCTTTGCCTTCATCATGTGGCTTCAAAACTACCTAAAAATGGTGTGCCCTGCCCCCCGCTTAACACTCGATAACACTAAATAACAGGCGGTTAACCCAGTCTTTGCCCCACGCCCCGCAACTTTGGGGCAGATTTGATCACCAAAACCAGCAACCATGAAAAATACACTTATGCTTCTGCTGTTTGCACTACTCCCCCTGTTCGTTTCAGCTCAGCAAGAGGGCAGCGTCCATTATCTGGAAACCTTAAAACTAGACCTCCAACTGCCGGAAGGCACCGGCATTACACAGGAGCAACTCGAGGCCTTGATGCCGAGCGAACAGGTCTCCAAGAAAACCCTCTACTTTGACGAAGCGGCCACGCTCTACACTGCCCCGGAGAACGCCCCCTCCGGCGATCAGGAGTTCAATATGCGGGATGGAGACACCCAAATCCAAATCCGGACGGTGAGCGCCAATGGGGATACTAAAATCTATCACCGGCTTAGTGACCATTCGATAACAGAACAGAAAGCGTTTCTTGGCCGCACCTTCCTGTTAGCCGGCAGCGCCAAAGACCGGGAATGGAAACTGACCGGAGCCACTAAAGAAGTAGCAGGCTATCCCTGCCAGCAAGCTACCGCCGAAGAAGAAGGCCGCACTATCGAAGTTTGGTTTACGCCTGCCATCCCCATTCCCGCTGGCCCGGATGGGTTAGCGAACCTGCCGGGGCTCGTGCTGGAGGCCTTTATCGTTGGCGAAAACAGTGAGCGCAGGCTGGTCGCCCAGGAAATTCGTTTCGAAGCACCGGAAGCGGGCCTCATCGCCCCACCGAAAAAGGGCAAGAAGGTGACCCAAGCTGAATTCGACCAGATTGTGGAGGAGAAAACAAAGGAAATGAACCAGGGCGGGGGCATGCGCATCCGCATTGGCGGATAATCCAAACAATCATCACCCGACTGATTTTTTCATGAAACACCTATTCATCTTCCTTTTTATGATGGCTCCATTTTGGAGCGCTGCTCAAACCATGGTGCAAGGGCAAGTCACGGATTCCACCGGCACGCCCTTATCCGGGGCATCCGTACTGCTGCTGCAAAAGGCCGACTCTGTCCTTGCCCGGTTTGCCAGCACCGCACCCAACGGGCAATTTGAATTGCCGGATGCCCCCGCCGGTGACTATTGGCTGCGGATTACCTATGTTGGCTACGATAGCTTCACGCAACCTCTGCAACTGAAGCACCGGCAGCTCGTCAATCTTGACCGCATTATCCTACAGGAAAAAGTGGAAGAGCTGGAAGTGGTTGTTGTAGAGGCCGAAAGAGCACCCATTGCTATCCGTGGCGACACCATACAGTACAACGCTGATGCCTTCCAAACCCGCCCCAATGCCGCAGTGGAGGACCTGCTGAAACGGCTACCTGGTGTGGAAGTGGACCGCAACGGCACCATCAATTTAGGGCTGAAGGAAGATAAGAAAAAGGGCTACTTCGGCACTGCTGAAGCCGGGTATGGCCCCTCCGGCCGGTTCGCGGCTAAAGGCAACCTCAACCGGTTTACCAAAGACTACCAGCTCTCTGCCCTTGGCCGGTTCAACAACATCAATCAGCAGGGTTTTTCCTTGCAGGATTACTTCACCCTAATGGGGGGCCTCCAAAACTTCATGTCCAATGGCAACCTGACCATCAACCCCAGCGATCTGGACATAGATATAGATGGTGATGACCGAAGCAATGGCCTGTCTACCACCGCAGCGGGCGAATTACCAGGCGGAAGTCAGTTATACTGAGCCCCTGGGCAAAGGGCACTTCCTGGAGCTGAGCTACGAACGCCAAAACTACCGGGAGGCTTCCGCCCGTGATTTTTTTCGACCTGATGCATGGCCAGCCTTTTTTTAATGCCGTGCTAAGCAACCGGTTTTCCAGCGACTACACCTACGATCAGGCTATAATCCGGCTGCAGCGCAACCGAAAGGGCTACCAACTGTCGGTCGGGCTCGCTGCTCAGGAAGCCCGGCTCAACGGTCAACTACAATCGGAGCAATCGCAACTGCAGCGTCGTTTTCCCAACCTGCTGCCCAGCCTGAATGGCCGTTACGAATTCACCAATACCAAGAGCATCAGCCTGCAGTACCAAACGCAGGTACAGGAGCCTTCGGTAGACCAGCTGCAGCCTATTCTGGACAATAGCGATCCCCTGAACTTATACACGGGCAACCCTGGCCTGCGCCCCGAGTACCGGCATAACTTGCGCCTGCAGGCCGTACTTTACGACCCGTTCTCCTTCATGAGCTTTTTCGCCATGATCGATGCCGTATACACCCGCAACCGGATCACTCAGGCCACCTCCATTGATGAGGAACTCCGGCAGGTCATTCAGCCGGTGAATGTCGATAACGACTATTTCTTGTTCGGCACGCTGTCATTCGGCACACCTCTACGGTTCATGAGAAGCCGCATTGAGCTGAGCATGGAGGGCAATTATAACCGGGGCTTCCTTCCGCTAAATGGTGAAACGCAAGCCGTTGACCGTTGGAACGGGACTTTCGGCCTGACGCTGGAAAACCGCAAAAAGGAACGGGTGGATTTGCTGGGTGGTATAGAGTGGCGCATTCAGGAGACCGTCTACGCAGCAGATGCCACCCTAAACCAGCGTTTCAACAGCCAGTCCTACTTCCTGGAAGGCCAGCTGAGCCTGGGCGGCCGCTGGCAGCTGAGCAGCCGGTTCGATTATCAGGTATTCCCCCAGGGCCCCTTTGCAGAACGGCAGGACTTCCCGCTTTGGGAAGCCAGTGCGTCCTGGTTTGCAGGTGCCCAAAAACAGTTGGAAATCCGGATTTCGGGTTTTGATTTGCTCAACCGCAACCTTGGTATCAGCCGCAGTGCCGCTTTCAACTATATTGAAAACAGCAGAATGGTGGCGCTGGGCCGGTACTTCATGCTGAGTGCAGTGTACAATCTGAAGGGGTTTGGACAGTAAGCCGCTTCCCATCAAACGAGCAGCATCACCAGAAAGCTGACCACCGTAGCGATAAAGCCAACCATAAACACAGTATAGGAGATCGAGAGGTAGCGGTATTTTTTGTCCAGCACCTTGCCCAGGAAGTAGAGGTCGCGTACCATATTACCATATAGCAGCTCGCTATCCTGAAACAACTCATCCATAGCGGTTTCGTAATCTTCCAGGTCAAGCTGCACAAAGTTGCCAAAGAAGACGAGGTTCTGCTTGGCAGTCTGCGGGTCGGCTTGCTTCGGGTTCAGCCGGGTCACTTTGGGTCGGGCGGAAAGCACTGCAAAAATCAGGGATGACATGCCAGTCACCAGAAATACGACCACCGGCAGCAAGATTTGTGGAGAATTCTCTCCGATATTCCGGTAGGATAAAAAGGTAATCAACACCGACACCAAGATGGCATTGACGCTAATCATGATATTCGCCTTATTGTCGGCAATGGCGCTGAGGTTGATATGGTTACGGAAGTTGGTACGGAAGTAGGTCTGAGCGCCGCGTACTGGGTCTTTTTTCTCCAGGTTAGTGAACCGCCCCTGCCGTACTTCTTCCTTTTCGGTGCGCTTTTCCACTTCGGCCCGCTGCTCATGAATAGCCGCCGATAGCTGTGGCTGCAGGTGGGCTTGACCGTGGTGGGTATGCCACTTGATACGCAGCAGCTGTGCCAAAAGTTCCCGCGCCCAGGCCGTTTTAGTATAGCTTTTCCCAGTCAGTAGTTCCTGCTCCAGGCGAAGCGTCGGAATCCGGTCTTCTTGATTGCTCAGGTAAAGCGTGGCCAGGTAGGCATCGCTAAGCAGCCGGCCGGGGGTGGTGGCGGGCGTTTCCTGCCGGATCGCCTTTTGTATAGCCGCTAATATGGGTTTCTGCTCAGCCGGGGGCACCTTGGCTTGTTGGAGGTACTGTTGCGCCACTTTGAGGCTATAGGGCGCCGGCGACTGGTAATCGAACAACCAACCAGTCGGTAAAAACCAGGCAGCAAGTATAGCCTGCCACTGCACTTCAGCGGGTGTGCTTTCGGCTTCGGCAATTTCAGCCACCTTATCAGAAAGCTTTACCGCTAAGCTGTAGTTGTGCAGCAGCAAGCGGGCATCTTGCTTTTGGCTGTACAATCGCAACACGAACTGTCGGGCCTGGGCAACGATGGTCGGTACGCCATCGGCGGTTTCTCTATCCGGCATGGCTGTAGATTTTGATAGGGTGGGGAAGATACGTATTTTAGGCCTGCAAATGCAACTTTGCCCAACCCGGTTGCCCTTCCCGTGTATTGATATATAGAAGACAATCGTTGATTTCTTTTTCCTGGCGTGTGGTCAGATCAAGCAGGATTCAATACCTTTGACCCTGCCAGCAACCATTCTCTGCCCTCTTATAGCATTCAACAGCCTGCAAAATAAACCCTTTGATTTTCAGTTTGCTGAACAAAAGGACATCAGACACTGGAAAATGGTGAAGGCTGCCCTATGTTTTGTATAAATCCTATCCCACATGTACCAAAAGTTATCCTTTTTTGCCCCCCTCATTGCTCTGGTGATGCTAACCGGCTGCCAGGAGCTAGATAATCTGGACAGCCTCAGTGATGCAACGTATGATGCTTCCTATGCTATCCCGTTGGTCAGCAGCCGGCTGGCTATCCGGGATGCACTGGAAAGCTCGGGCGACCTCGCCGCCCTGTATATTGATGAAGAGGGGGTGATCCACTTTGAATACAAAGGCGATATCATAGCCCAGAACAGCGACACCCTCTTTGAGCGGATCAACGAGTCGTTGAGCGGGGAGCTCATCCCACTGATTGACAACCGTTTCGGCCTACCTCTGGAAACGGCAGAGGGGGCAGAGTTTGACCGGCTTGTCATCAAGAAAGGGCAATTGAGCTGGGGGTTTCAGAACAATCACCCGGAGCCGGTAGAGGTCACGCTGACACTGCCGGACCTCTATGTGGACGGGGAGCCGCTCGTGCTAACCGGTAGTGCGCCGGGCTACGACGGAGAGGGCAACCTACCGCTTTTTAACACGATCTTCAACCCTGTGAATCTCGCGGGCGCTGAAGTGCTCCCGCAGTCGGGTACAGACTCTATCTATGTGGAGTACGAGCTCATCCGGCAGGGTGTGGGGGCAGATACCGTTGCCTTCGGTGGCCTGACATTATCCGATTTATCCTTCTCGTATATGGAGGGGTACTTTGGTACCGAAGTGCAGGCCGGGGGGCGAGATACCATTATTATTGACTTCTTTGACAACTGGGTAAAGGGCGACATTTATTTCGCCGACCCGACCGTCACCTTCCGGGTAGAAAACTCCTTTGGCATTCCTACCCGCTCTCAAGTCAACCTCTTTAATGTATTTACTGTAAGAGGCAATACGCTGGCGCTGGAGGGAGAGTACATAGACAATGGCATTGATTTTACCTACCCTACCCTGGATCAGGTGGGAGCAACCTTAGTAGAGCGCTATGTATTTAGCAAGGAAAACTCAACTATTGCGGAGATTTTGGGGGCGGGGCCCCTGGCGATCGACTATGATGTGGACGCCATCACCCATCCCGATAGCAACCGGGCTATCCGCGGGTTCCTGACCGATAGCAGCTACTACCGGGTCGATGTAGAAGTAGATTTGCCCCTTTACGGAAATGCTATGGACTTTCTGGCTCAGGACACATTGGAGCTATCCCTTGGTGAACTTGGCAGCGAGGTCTACCGGTCTGAGTTCAAACTCGTCACCCAAAATGAACTGCCGCTCGATGTAGAAATCCAAGGCTACTTTCTCGACGGGCAAGGCATCGTCCTGGACTCGCTATTCGAAAGCGAGCGGTTGATTATTCGGGGGGCTAATACCGATGCCAACGGCGTCCCTACAGATATGGCAGAGGCCGTCACTTTCATTGATTACCCAGAAGCCCGGTTCGACCTCATCCGCCCTACGGAATCCATGCGGGTCGTAGCCACATTCACCACCTCCGGCGATGGCCAAAAAAACGTAAAGCTATTAGCTGAGCATGGCGTTGACATCAAGATTGGTGCCATCTTCGGAAGGCGCAACTAACTTGAGCCGCGCTACCCAATGCTGTAGTACCGAACCCCTTCATCGAAACCACTCAACATGAAGTATAAAATTTTATTTAGCCTGCTTGCCCTTACCTCTTTTTGCACCGTACTGTGGGCACAGCAGGACCTAAGCACGCACTTTCTGCGGCACACCTGGCAGGCACATAGAACCAACCCGGCGCTCTTTCCGGAGTACAACGCCGTTTTGGGGTTGCCGGGCGTACACAACAGCCTCCGTTTTGAGCATGTCACTTACAATACCCTATTTGCAGAGGGGCCAGGTGGCGAGCTGGTCCTGAATATCGACAACGCGATCGCCGGGCTGGAGGACCGCAATATCATCCGGGAAAACCTGGACATTGAGACCCTCAGCCTTGGGGCCCGGTTTGGCCCGGTGGGGTTGAGTTTTTCTCATGCTTTTCGGTTCAATGCTTTTATGGATTACCCAAAGACCCTGCCCCAGCTCATTTGGCAGGGCAATGCCCAGTTTGTTGGCCAGGAGATCAATTTTGCCCCGGATATTGACACCTACGGTTACCAGGAGTTTGCCCTGGGCGCGCTCTTCGAAATCGGAGAGGCAGTGGTCATCGGCGGCCGGGCAAAGCTGCTATCCGGCACAGGCAGTATTTCCAATAGCCGAAACCGGTTGAGCCTGCGCACCGACGAGGAAATCTACCAACTGACGCTGAACGCAGATTATCAAATCAATTCGGCTGCCTCTTTACAGTACGATGGTTTTGATGACATCCAAACTGATTTCGACTTTGCCACTTTCTCGGCCGAAAGCCTTTTTACCGGCAATACAGGCTTTGCTTTTGACCTGGGGGCCCACGTCAGGCTAGGCAAATTGGAACTGGCTGCGAGTGTACTCGATATCGGGAGCATTACCTGGGATGAGTCTGTCCAAAACTATGCCCTGAGTGGTGTCTACGAATACGAAGGCCTGGACTTTGCCCAGCGCATTTTCGACGATACGACCTCCTTCGGCTCCGTTTTGGATACCCTCGAACAGATTTACCAGATCGAGGAATCTGCCGAAGGTTACGAGACGACTTTGCCGCTGCGCTTTTACCTCAGCGCTACGCTGCAACTGCGTAAAAACTGGACCGTTGGTGCCCTCTTTTTCACGGAACGGTACCGGGGAGAAAACTACCCGGCTGCTGCCTTGTCCACCAATCTGGAAGTGCTGCCCTTCCTGAACGTGGGGGGCATCTACGCCTGGCGCGAGAACCGCTGGGATAACTTCGGCCTTAATGCCACCCTGAAGGCAGGGCCTGTACAGTTGGTGGCTGCTACGGATAACATCCTAACGGTTTTTCAACCTAAGGATAGCAATAACAGCCACCTCCGCGTTGGCTTAAACCTGCTCTTTGCCAAGCGGGAGCGTGAAATGGCAGATGCCGGCCCTAAGTGGTTTTGATGAGCCCGTCCTTTAACCGCTGCGCCATCATGGTAAATATCCGCCGAACGGCTTCCTGCTCTTGACCGAGGAATACCGTATATTCCTTCACGGTAAATTGCCCGATAACCACCCCCAGCAACTGAAAGCGGAGCCGCTTGTCTTTGCTGAGGCTGTGCTCAATTTGAGCCACCTGATCCTGAGGCTGCTGCTGCCGGAAATTGACTTTACGTTTGTCCATCATGTGCAGAAAGACAGCCTGTAGTAGCTCATTCTGTAGTTTCAGCACCGGCCGGAGCGTCGTATTTTGGAAGCGCTCCGCAGAGGTGCTTTCCATATCTTGAGTTGGAACCTCAGGGCGTATGCCGATTTTTTGATCGTCCATCATTTCGCACTTTTCCCATTTGAAAAAATATTCGCAAAAAAGGTTGCATGGAATGAGGTTAAAAATTTATCTTTGCAACCGCAAAAAGCAGAATGCTGCTTTTTATTTGATAGGGCGTGGTAGCTTCCCGATACATATCGGGAGTTAGAGCGCCCGTACGGGAGGTCGAGTGTTCAAGTCACTCTCACACATGGGAAGCGATAGTTCAGCAATAGAAAACCGCCTCAAAGAGAAAAATGGCGTGGTAGCTCAGCTGGTTAGAGCGCAGCATTCATAATGCTGAGGTCGAGTGTTCAAGTCACTCTCACGCTACAAAGCCTTCACCGAAAAACGGTGAAGGCTTTCGTTTTTTACAGAC
>CAZNSK010000162.1:0-12938 GCA_964575505.1 uncultured Phaeodactylibacter sp. | reverse complement strand
CGCGAAATGCTGGCGGAAGCGCCGGAGGATATCCGCCCTCAGCTTCAGGACAACCTCAATTGGATTGAGGCCGCTGAAAGCAACCTGCCGGTCGTGGGTTCCAAGTCGCGCATCCTGTATGCAGATGCTGAAGGGCGGATACGTATCGCCCTGGCCTTCAATAAAGCCATCGAACGGGGCGAGCTTCGTGCACCGGTGGTGCTAGGGCGCGACCACCACGATGTATCGGGCACGGATTCTCCCTACCGGGAAACTGCAAACATTTACGACGGTTCCAAGTTTACGGCAGATATGGCCGTCCACAACGTAATTGGAGATGCTTTTCGTGGCGCAACCTGGGTGTCGCTCCACAATGGCGGCGGCGTAGGCTGGGGGGAGGTGATGAACGGTGGCTTTGGCCTGGTGCTTGACGGTACGCCCGAGGCAGCCCGGCGGTTGGAGCGCATGTTGTTCTGGGATGTCAATAACGGGATAGCCCGCCGCTCCTGGGCGCGCAACCGGGGGGCGGTAGCAACCATACGCCGGACTATGGAACTGTACCCGGAGCTCAAGGTGACGTTGCCCAATGTCGCAGAAGATAGCATCGTCGAGGCGGCACTTTCTAAAGTGGAAAAAGCCTGAACAGTACGGGCTGCGGATTGTCTGTGAGCAGCCCGTGGGTGCCTGGCTATTGGCTAAATTGCTCGCGGACTGCCCGCGGTATCAGTTGGCTGATGACCGGGTTTTGCGCGTCGTCTTCTATAAAATACCACTGGTCGGTCCCCGCTTCGGCGATTGCGAAAAGGGTTTTGTCAACCGTGATATGAAAAGTGTGGGTGCCGGCATCGTATTCAACGGCGTCCGTGCCGTAAACCGCCTCCATATTGCCTTTTAATTGCCCTATCATTTCTGGTGTCTGGTAGGAAGCAGAGGTGAACTGAATACTCATCTTGCCAATATAACCGACCTCAGCGTACTGCTTGCCTTCAAAATTAAAGGGGGCTTCGACCGTATTGATGCGGTAGCCCGTCATCTCGAATTCCATCCCATTGCCGCTCATATCCTCGAACTGCTGTATGACGTCTTCTTTAGGCACCTCCTCAAACAAGGCAGGGTAGAGGTAGTCTACCACGGTGGCCCAGTCCTTTTCCTCCGTCGCCTGGAAATAGGTTAGGAGCCTTGCTTTGATAGATTCTACAGTAGGGGATTGCGCGCTGAGGGGGGCGAGGCTTGCCAACGAAAGGGCCAATAGGAGAAGCGTTCTCATGATGGTCATCTATAAAGTTTTTAAATATTCCAGGACGGCGTTGCGTTCCGCCCCCGTTAATTTATCGCCAAAGTAGTGCCCTTTATTGCTGTAGCCCGGCAGGTTGGTATCAAAAGCCCAATCCCCTTTGGCATCCTTCAGTTCCGTATATTGCCAGCCCAGCGCATCGTAGTCGTAGTCGTGGCTGTCACCCGAACGGGCCCAGATGGCCGGGCGGGTGCTGCTGTTGAGCAAAGCGTCTACGGTGGGCACGGACCCATTGTGGAGGTAAGGCGCAGTGGCCCAGATACCATCGAGGGGCGGTGCGACGTACCCCAGGTTGGGCTGAAAGTAAGACTTGGGGTCGGACTGCGCAAACCAACTGTCATTGTACCAGTCGACGATCCCACTGTTTTTGGCATAATTGGCATACATCGGGTCGGTTTTGACCAGGCTCAGAGAGACCAGCTTATTGGGGTAAGTTTCCTTTGCGCTGTAGGTGCCGTGGCATTTGCTGCAATTTTCCTCGAAGACCCGCTGCCCCTCGGCGGCTAGCGGTTGGTCGATGGGGCCGGGATAGGCAGGCGGTTCCAGCGTTTGCAGCCAGGCCAGCACATCCTTAAATCCATTGATGGCTTCCCGCGCAGCGGTACTATCGGGTATGCCCAGCACAGAGGCCTGGAACAGCAGCTTGGTGAAATCGCCCCGGCCGATGCCGTTGTAGTAAAGGGCGTGCTTTTTACGGACATGCCACAGCGGGGGCACATCGGTAGCGATGGTGTAATCCATCATGTCGTAGTTCGGGTCCGCCCGGTAGGTGAGGTCGCTGGGGTTGCGGTGGCGCATGCACGCCTCCGCCAGGCGGAAGGCGGGGTTGGCGCCCGGCTGATTCGTCTGTATGTAAGGGGCCATGGCTTTAAAGTAGCGGGCAAAGTCTCGGTAGGCGGCCCATTCCGGATCCGACTTTTTGTAATTAAGCCCCATGGCGAGGCGCACCACCTTGCCCAGTGGCTTAAAGCTCTTGCGATAATCGGAAAAACTATTGCCCAGCCCGGGCACGATTTGCCCGTTGATTTCGCCGGCATGGCAGGTGAAACAGTTGCCATTTGTAACCAAAGTGCCGCCCTTGGCAGCTTCAAATACACTGACAGCGTAGGGAAGCTGCCCGTTTTGCCCCTCCCGGCCAAGCACGGTATCTTGGGTGTCGCCCATTCGCTTTTTCATCAGCTCATAGGGGACACCGGAGCCGATATAGCTGCCGCCCCCTATGAAAGCGTATCCAGCTTCCGGGTCACCATCGAGCTGCTGAGGAGAAGGGGGGATGGAGCGCACCTTCCAGCTTGCATCCACCGCCCGGCCCGGCAATTCCCGGTAGCGGTTGCAGCTAACTATAACGATAAGCGCGATAATCAAGAAAAGAAATCTCATGCTATTTATACTCTTTGGATTCCTAAACGAAAGAGCCTGCGCCTTGGTTGTGGAATTATTACCTTTGGCGTGTAAAACAACCGCTGTTTATGCTGAATCCACGGCTTACGCTCAACTGCAAGGGCAGGCTCCTTAGCCTGGACACGCCCAAAGTGATGGGCATCCTGAATATAACCCCCGACTCTTTTTACGATGGGGGCCGGTATACCGAGGAGGAAGCGCTGTTGGAACGGGCCGGCACCCTGCTCGATGAAGGGGCAGCCATTCTTGATGTGGGCGGGATGTCGTCCCGTCCGGGGGCAGAGCTGATTCCTGTGGAGGAGGAGTTGGAAAGGGTCCTGCCAGCCATCACGGCCCTCCACCGGGCATTTCCGGAGGCTATTATCAGCATAGACACCATCCGGGCAGAGGTGGCCCGGCAGTCAGTGGAAGCCGGCGCCAGTATCGTCAATGATATCTCCGCTGGGGCTTTCGATGAAGGGCTTTACCCTGCAGTTGCTGAATTGGGGGTCCCCTACATCCTTATGCACATGAAGGGCAGCCCCAAAACAATGCAAAAGAACCCGGATTATGAGGACGTGGTGCAGACGGTGCTCGACTTTTTCATTGCTGAAGCAGGCAAGCTCCGGGAACTGGATGTCAAAGATATCATCCTGGACCCCGGCTTTGGGTTTGGCAAGACCGTCACCCACAACTTCCAACTGCTGAAGCATATGCATGTGTTCCAGATATTGGACTTCCCGGTTTTGGCAGGGTTGAGCCGGAAATCGATGATTAATAAAGTGCTGAAAATCAAGCCTCAGCAAGCGTTGAACGGGACTACAGCCTTGAATGTGGTGGCCCTGCAGCAAGGGGCCCGGCTGCTGCGGGTGCACGATGTCCGCCCCGCAGTAGAGGCGATTCAGCTTTGGCAACAACTCGAACAGGTGTAGCTATGGAATTGCAGTCCATCACCGAAAATGATATCAAGCACGCCACGCTTCGGTTCCTGAAGCACCACTACCGCTACCGGGAGCGCCGCGATGCAGCCGAGCTTTCCTCTGATTTGCGGGGCAAAGGCGGTATTGTGGCCGACGGGTTTCTATCGTTCGTCAAGCCGGATGGTGAGGTGTTTCGGGCCACCTTCGAAGCTACTTCCTATTCGACCCGCAATGAGGTGCGTTATCAGCAGCAACGGGCACTGTTGTACTGGGATGCCGCAGCGGTTGGCTCCATACTGGCCTGTGGCTCATTCCTGCTCATCTACCTACAGCAATGGCTGACCCTGGAGGAGCTGACCCTTACGGGCTACATTGCCCTGGTCATTGCCCTGTTTACCCTTTGGTTTTTTATTTACCTGTCCCTGCTGCGGCGGTGGCGGCGGTACCGGTATATTTATGCCATCGAGCAATTCAAGCGGTACCATGCAGATGAGCAGTGGGTGGCTCTGGGGGAGGATGTTTTCCCCAGCCCCCATAAAGACCCTTACTACATCGAGCTGCGCAATCAGTGCCTTTACTTCGGGATGGGGTTGTTGATTGTACGCGCTGACGGCTCCGTCCTGATGCAAATGAGCCCTTCGCGCAATGATTTGTTTGGCGATAAGCGCAGCCGCATCGAATTTTTCAGCCAGCAAGATTTGCAGCAGCTGCTGGATGAAGGCCGCTACCCGGAATGGATGGCTGCCTTTAAACCCAGCAACCTGGTCCGCTTCCAGCGCCGCTACAAATACCAGGTGCTGATGGTGGCCCTGAGCGTTGCAGTAGTTGCTACGGTATTGTACCAGGGCATGGAGGAGCTCAAGACCGTGGAGGTGGAAACGCCAGAGGCTTATGCTCAGCGCATGGAGGCCGTTCGGGAGCGGAATGCCACCTATCGGCAACCGCTTTATTTCGTTATTGACACCCTGATCACCTGGCCCTATCCCATCCTTGAGGATACCGAACCCTACCTCTCTGCCAGTTTGCAGGTACCGCCCCCCCAGGCCGGGCCGGCACGGGCTCCATCGGCAGTGCCGGGGGAGGGCTTCATCGGGCATTTGCGCGGCGCAGCGCCCTATACTTACGATTGCGCCCGCCTCCGCCCACTGACCAGTACAGGTTACATTATCCAGGAAGGTGTCTATCAATCGTATAGCGGCGTGACTGCCCGTATCCGGGAATTGGAAAGTTACGGGTTTACCGGCAGTGCCGTCTGGCTGGGCTGCTTTGATGAACTGGAAAAGGGTTATGCCCTCTATCTGGGGCTTATTTTTGACGACCCCGGCGATGCCCGCGCCAGCTTGCAGCGCTACGAACAACGCCTTGGCGACAACGTGCTGGGCCTGGAGCTGCAGTTGCGGTCTCTGACTCCACTGCAGGATTGAGCCGCGAGTATCTTCGACAGGGTTTGGCAAATGATTATAGTCCGCCAACCCCAAATTTGTGATTTCTGGCTTGCTCTTTTCTCACCTCGCTGCGTTGAAAAGCCTCGCCGATGCTTAGGCATCGCCTACGTTTTCCGCCTTGCGAGCTAAAAAAATAGCTGCGCCATAATTTCACAAATCTTGAGTTGTTGGACTATAGCCCAGATGTGGAAAATTTGATCTGGCTGCACAAGCAGAATAATGTAAAAATTATGCCTTTAATCAAAGCTTCGACTTACCGGCCCAAACCGTGGTTCCGGAATCACCATGTCAATACCATTTACCCTGCCTTCTTCCGGAAAATCCCGGAGGTAGACTACGAGCGGGAACGGTTGGATACGCCCGACAAAGACTTTCTGGACCTCGATTGGTCCAGGGTGGGCAGCGACCGGTTGCTGATAGGCCTGCACGGGCTGGAAGGCTCTGCCAACCGGCCCTACATCCGGGGGATGGCCCGGTATTTTAATGAACGGGGTTGGGATGCGCTGGGCCTTAACTTTCGGGGGTGCAGCGGGGAGCCCAACCGCCTTCTGCGGTCCTATCACATTGGCGAGACTGGAGACCTGCGCTTTGTCATTGGCCATGCCCTGGCGACGGGGCGATACCGCCACATCGGCTTAGTGGGGTTCAGCCTGGGCGGCAATGTCATCCTTAAGTATCTGGGGGAGGGCGGCTTTTACCCCGAAGCGCTGATTGGGGGAGTGGCTTTTTCGGTGCCCTGTGACGTCAAGGCGGCCAATACGGAAATTGACAAATGGCACAACTGGCACTACCGGCAGCGTTTTATGGAAACCCTGAATGGTAAAATGCTGGAGAAGGCCGCCCGCTTCCCTGAGCAATTGCAGTTGCCGGAGCGTATGCCCCGTGATTTTCGGGAATTCGACGATACCTTTACGGCTCCTATTCACGGTTTTCGCGATGCCGACCACTATTGGACGAGTTGCAGCAGCATCCGCTACATCCCTGACATTCAGCACCCGGCACTGCTGGTCAGCGCAATGGACGATACCTTTCTCAGCCCGGAATGCTATCCCTTCGAACAGGCTAAAGGGCACCCTCATTTCCACTTTGAAGCGCCTAAGTGGGGCGGACACGTCGGCTTCGTCACTACCGGTCCAGAAGGTTACTACTGGACGGAAAAGCGGGCATTTGAGTTTTTAAACCACCATAAGGATTAGCTCATCACCAAGGCATTATCCAGGGCTGCCCGCACGGGCAATTGACGGCTTCAGTGCCTTGCTAAGCTTTTTCCGGTGCCCATCCTTTTTCGTAATCGCGGCCCCAGTACCTTTTCATGATTTTCCGGTCCAGATAGCGCCCGGTAGCCGGGTCAATCTTAAGAACGGCATCCCCTTCCCGGGAAGAAGCATTCGAATAGTGGCAAAGGTTGGTGCTGATAGCCCCTTCATCAATCGGGCAAGCCAGCGTGGCTTCACCGCGAATAGCTTCAATAAAATTACGGACGTGCCGGTCGGTCAGGCTGCCGCCGCCGCCAAGCGCTGTGCCTGCTTCATCTCCACCAGAGACTTTCTCTGTAACCAGGTTGCCATCTCTGTCGAAGTGCTTATAATGCCCCCGGTCGACAAAAACAGAACCATCTGTACCGTAAATGATGGTGCCCCGCCCACCGCCGTAGGTCGGGTTGGCATTCCGGCTCTTTCCATCCCAGTTGATGACCTTGCCGCCCGGGAACTTCAGGGTCGCATACATGGTATCGTACATGGTCCAGGGGTCGTCTTTGAAATGGTTTTTGGCAGAGTTGACCCGAACCTCTTCCGGGAACTTCACCTGTAGGGCCCAGCGGGCGATATCGAATTCGTGGGTGGCGTTATTGCCGGTTTCTGCTGTGCCCCAGCGCCAATACCAGTGCCAGTTGTAGTCGCCCACGATATCAATGAAATCGGTGCGCGGGGCCGGGCCCTGAAATAGCTCCCAATCGAGGTAGTCCGGCACAGGAATTTTATTGGCATCAGGCACCCGCCCCCGGTTGTTGGAGTAGAAAGCGGTGGCGTGGTAGGCTTCCCCAATGAGCCCCTCGTGGATAGCCTGTACGACCTCCTGGCTTTCCAGTGATGACCGCTGCTGAGCACCCATTTGGACTTGCAGCCCGGTCTTCTTTTGCCAGGCGATTAGCATCTCACCTTCAGCCGGATTATGGCTGCAGGGCTTCTCTACGTAGACATGTTTGCCGCCCTGCATGCTGAGAATGGATCCGGGGGCATGCCAATGGTCGGGGGTGGCATGGAATGTGGCGTCCACCTCCTTGTTTTCCATAATCTTCCGCATATCCTTTTCCCCCTGCGGCTTTTGCCCCATCACTTTTGCCACTCTATCAATGGCCTTGTCCTGACGGTTTTTGTTGACATCACAGACAAAAGCAACCTGGGTGTTTGGCGTTTTTGAAATGCTATCCAGCAACCCACCATAACGCCGCTGACAACCAATAATGGCAACATTGATGCGCTCATTGGCGCCTATAATCCGGTTGTAGCTCTGAGCCGTAGCCGTAAGCCCGCCCAGGGACAGCGCCGCTGCACTGGCGGAGGCTTGCTTGATAAAAGTCCTTCTCTGCATGATTTATCTTTTTTTTCTGATCTCGTTCACTTCCGACAAGGGCATCACCCCAACGCTGTCTGCCCAGGATTCAAAGGCCAGGCGCATTTCCTCTACCTTTTCCGGGTGCTGGCTGGACAAATCGTTCAGCTCGGACCGGTCTTCTTTCAGATTGTACAACGCCCAATCCTCCGGCCCACCCCAGGCGGGGAGCACCAGTTTCCAGTTGCCCTGCCGGATGGCTTTGCTGTCATTATGTTCCCAATATATTAAATCTCTTTGATTCCTTTCCTGCCCGGCAAATACCGGTACCAGGCTTTGGCCCGGCGTAGGGGTGATGGGATTGCCCTGGTAGGTTTCAGGATAGGACGCATCAGCTAGTTCGAGTATGGTAGGCATCAGGTCGGTCACATGGCCAACGGCATTATTCTTCTGCCCCCCATCAATCATCTTTGGGAAATGGGCAATAAGTGGGGTGGAAATCCCGCCTTCCATCGTCAGGCTTTTGAAGAGCCGGAAAGGGGTATTGCTGACATTCGCCCAGGCAAAGCCGTAAGCGTCGAAGGAGTTGGGCCCGCCGGTCTTGCCACTTTGGTCGTAGGCAATATTCCAGTTGTAAACCTCCTCGTGGCAGCCGCCGTTATCTGATAAAAATACAATTAGGGTGTTATCGAGTTCGCCCTGGGCTTCAAGTTGTGCCACCACTTTACCAATTCCCTGATCCATACGGTCGACCATCGCCGCGTAAGTGGCCATACGCAGGTCCCAAAGGTCTTTTTCTTCCTCTGAAAGCGTATCCCAGTCCGGTACCTTTTCGGGGTCCGGGAAAGCCGGGGATAAAGCCCATGCCGAATCTATAATGCCCAGTTCAAGCATGCGTTCGTAGCGTTGCTGCCGTATTTTCGCCCAGCCCGCTTTGTACTGGTTACGGTATTTGGCAATCTCTGACTCGGGCGCATGCAGCGGCCAGTGGGGCGCGGTGTAGGCCAGGTAAAGGAAAAATGGAGCGGTGCTGTCTTTTTGCGCTGCAATAAAGCCTGTGGCATAATCCGAAATGGCATCGGTCATATAAAAGCCTTCACCGGGCGTGTAGGGCTCGCCATTCAGCGTCATTTCCAGTGGCGCTCTGCCTGGCCGGTAGCGGTCGAGATTGTAATAACTCGAAGCGCCATTGATAAAGGCAAAGTACTGATCAAAGCCGCGGTCGCCCGGCCAGTGCGGGCGGTGTTCGCCTACGTGCCATTTGCCGGACATGAGGGTGGAATAACCAGCTTCCCCAAGGGCTTCGGCCAGGGTCACACAGTTTTGGTTTAGGTAGCCCTGATAAGCTGGAAGCTCGGGCAGGTCAATAGTCATTGAGCCCATCCCTGCCTGATGGGGGTATAAACCGGTGAGCAGGGAAGCCCGGGTGGGGCAGCAGCGCCCGGCATTATAAAACTGCGTCATCAGCAGCCCATTGCCGGCCAGCCGGTCGAGGGTAGGGGTGTTGATTTCTGAACCCATACAGCCAAGGTCGGAATAGCCCATGTCATCCGCCAGGATGACGATGATGTTGGGGCGCTCGTCGGCTTGTGTAGTTTCGGAGGCTTTTTCCTGGCAGCTGCCCAATAGCAAGAAAAGGCCTGCAATCCAGCAAAATCTATAGTGCATTAGTTCCGGTTTTTAGTTTGTGGGCACCAGTAGCAGGGCATCTGCGGCTACGGGCCCGTTAGCGGTACCGGCATTTAGTGTAAGCTGGCACTGCCCGCCCTGCTCAAAGCTGTAGTTTCCTAAATCTACCCAGTCTCTTTCGTGTGCCTGAAGATCAATCGTTTTTTGAGTTTCACTTTCCTGATGAGTGATGGTAACGGGTAAGGTGGTTGCCCATTCTGCCTCCATTCCGCGCGGGCGGCTCGGAACATACAGGTACAATTGGTATTGTCCGGGTCTTTCCACTGTAGTTTGGAAGGAGAATTGTGACGCTCGGCTCACTTTCGGGTCCATCATCGCGTAGTTCGTTTTGTACTGCCCCATCCACCGGCTTGTATCCTGCCAGGTGCCCACTGCTTCCACCTGACCGGCATCAGCATTGTCCACCAGGATGTCCGGGCGGGTGCCGTTGAGCAAGGGATCGGTATTCATGAGGTCCACGATCTTCTGATGGTCTACCTCCTGTACGGTTTTTTGCCCTTCAATCGCCAGTTGGGCTGCTATAGCGGTGACTTGCCCCATGACCATAAAGACAGGCTCCATGCGGATAGAACCATAAGCGATATGGGAGGCAGACAGGGCAACCGGAACCAGCAGGTTGGTGCATTCCGAGGCTTTGGGCGTCAGGGCGGAATAGCCGATGGGGAAGGGTGGGAAACCGCCGACTTCCACATTGCCCTCGTTTTTGACCATGGCTTGTCCGTCTTTATGAATGACCACCCGGTCGCAGTTGTGAGAATCCATGGTGTAGGCGGCCAGACCGATAGGATCCTGTACCACCTCATCACCCAGGCAGTGATGCTCAGTCATAACTGTCTCCCCAACCATGCGGCGGGCTTCGCGGACGTACATTTGGTGCGGGAAGTTTCCGTTATCGGTAAATTCATCCTTGGCCCAGCCCCAGGTATTCAGGTCGTCCTGTACGCGCTTGGGTACCCTTGGGTCAGTTGCCAGGAAGTAGCAAAGGCCTTTGATGTAGTCCTCGTGGTCCTGCCGGATGGCTTCGCGCTCTTCATAGGAGGCTTCGGGGTAGTCCCAGTTGGCACCGATATGGTCGGTGGAGAAAGCCCCCCGGTTGTTGATATCCGTCTTATGATTGGGCATACGGTTGATGATGAAATAGGTGCCGGCGTCATGCCGCTTCCTTCCTGCTGCTTCCCGGGATTCCAAAAGGCGGAGCAGCAGCGCGTACTTATCCGGATCATAGCCATCGGGACGGGTTTCTGAAAAGGGCACCTGATTGGCAGGGTCGTCCGACCAGCAGAGGCGGAAGTTATACGCCTGTACTTTTTTATCGCCGGTGCCATCGGGAGACAGGGGCTCGTCATTAATGCCCCACAGCAGCCCGTTTGTGGAGTCGCCAGGCACCACATAAGGATCAATACCATCTTCGAATTGATGGTATTTACGGAGCTGAACGCCATTAAGTGTCTCGTTGTAGGTGCTGTTGGCTTCTCTGCCAATCGTGTAGGAAACGCCCGCCGCTGCCAGTAGGTCACCCTCGTAGGTGCAGTCAATGAACATCCTGGCGGAAACCTGCTTGCTTGCGCCACCGGCTGCCAGATCCTCCACCGTGATGCGTTGGATATTGGTCCCTTCTTTTGCAGCAGATTGCAGGCGGTGCTGCCGCCATACGTCCACTTTCACCTCAGCGATGTATTCTTCAAAGATTTTTTCAGCCAGAGAAGGCTCAAAGGTCCAGGCTTCAAAGATGCCGTAGTGGTCGCCCAGACGGCGGTAAAAATCACGGCTTAGACCGGTGACGGCATGCTTGTTGCCAATATCCGTGGAGCCCAGCCCGGAGGACGAGAGGCCTCCCAAATGGGTGCCGGGCTCAATGAGCAGGGTTTTGAGCCCTAGTTTGCCGGCAGCATGAGCGGCAATCACCCCGGCAGAAGTGCCGCCGTAGATACAGAGGTCATATTCCGGAGACTCAGCAGTGGGCTCATCGCTGCAGCCAAAGAGCAGCAAGCCCAAAAATGGGAGGAGAAGGAAGAGTCGGTTCATCGCAATGGTTTTTTCTACTATCAAGTGGATTGCCTGCGGGGCTTGTAACCTGAATATCTGTAATTTGCGGTTACCGTTTTGGAATGAGGTTAATCTGTAATAAACGAGTCTATGTATAAACTGGGTATCGTTGGTGCCGGGGCAGTGGCCGCCCTGCATGCACAAGCCATTGCCGCCCTGCCCAATGCACAACTAACGGGCTGTTGTGATGGGGGCTCTGGGCGTGCTAAGGCGTTAGCAGCTCAATATGGCGCTATTGCCTTTGCTAATTACCAGTCGCTGATCGAATCGCCGGAAGTCGATGTGGTGCTCATTGCCACCCCCAGCGGGCTTCACCTGCAGCCAGCTATTTTGGCGGCAGAGGAGGGCAAACCGGTTCTCTGTGAGAAGCCACTCGAAATCACCACCGGCCGGATTGATGAGATGATTGCGGCTCATGATCGGGCGGGCACGGCCCTGGGCTGTATTTTCAATTACCGTTACGATGGGGTAGTGGGGCATATCCGGCAGGCTTTATCACAGCAACGCCTGGGCAAGGTCACCTACGCGGCCGTCCGGGTGCCCTGGTGGCGAGATGAAGCCTACTATGCCGGTTCCTGGAAGGGCACGCAGGCCCTCGATGGTGGTGGCGCATTGATGAATCAGTCCATCCATATGGTTGACTTGCTGCAGCATTTGATGGGGCCGGTGGAGTCGCTGTTCGCCTATGCTGACACCCTCGCGCATGACATTGAGGTGGAAGATACCGCCGTAGTAGCCCTGCGCTTTGCCAATGGCGCCTTAGGGCAAATTTACGGCAGTACCGCTGCCTATCCCGGGCAACCCCGCCAATTGGACCTGATGGGGACTAAAGGCACGATTCAGCAGGTTGAAGACAGCCTGGCCGTTTGGTCTTTTGCCGAACCTTTACCAGAGGACGAAGCCGTCCGCTCTGACTTTGGCCAGGCCGGCACAAGTGGAGCTGCCGACCCGATGGCTATTAAGTACGCTAATCATGCCCGCTGCATCGCTGAGTTTTTAGGGTCTCTGGAAACAGGAACGCCTTTTTCAGTTGATGGTAAAGAAGCCCGGAAGTCTGTTGAAATTTTGGAAGCCGTTTACCAGTCTCAGGCGGAAGGGCGGGCGGTCCGGCTTTAGACCAGGCTATTCTGATACTTTTCGTCTGGTTTTTTTGAGCCTTTGGCAAAAGGAATAGCGTTTTGCGGCTATCCTCCTTATTTTCCGGACTATGAAAATCAATTGGAAATACGCGATTGGAGAGTTATTGATTGTGACGGTGGGCATCCTGATCGCCTTTGGGCTCAATAATTGGGCACAGGGCCGGTTTTCCGGCTTGCGAAAGTCCTTCAGGTCATGCACCAACTGGTAGTGCGACAATTCGATGTGGTTGATGCCATATTCTACGGCTTTGTCCAGGGTCTTTAACCCATTTTCCCGGTGGGAAGAAAGGATGTTGCAGCCCCGGTAAGAAAAGCGCTCCCCGGACTGCCCGTTTTCCGGGGCGGGCCGACAGCTTTGGTGCAGGGTTAGAGCCAGTATTATCAAGCTAAAGAATAGGATTCTTGGATTCATTGCTTTTTCTTTTGAGCCATGCGTTGTCTTAGGAATGAGAAATAAATAACTCATCATTTTTGACGGGCGCTTTTGCCCCAA
>CAZNSK010000161.1:0-12998 GCA_964575505.1 uncultured Phaeodactylibacter sp. | reverse complement strand
AAAAGCGCACAGCCCCGGATACACGGAACTGTGCGCTCACTGCCCAATATCGCTTTGGGCTAAACCATCATTAATCCTAATTAGTACTTAATAGACAGTTCGTAGTTATCATCGTTGTTTGCGTCCGTCTCATTTACGGCGTCGATGCGGATGAGGTAGTACGTGTCGTTAGCGAAGACTACATACATGTCACCTACTACAACCTCGTCGGTCACGTCAGTAACGGCGGTCTCACTGCCAGTAGCACAGCTTTCAGAAAAGCCGTCGCTCAGCTCAATGCCGGTTGTATAGGCTGCTTCAATTTCCTCTTTGACGGTCACGTTGTCAAAAGTGAAGTTTTCAATCTGCGTTTCGTCAACCTTCACCATATCGGCATCATTAATGGTACCGATCTGACGGCGCCAGTTGAGGCCGGGAGCGGGGATGGTGCAATCCAAACCCATATCCCGGATTTCGGCGTCTTCGTTAGAGCTCCCGGTACCTTCGCCGGCGTCGAGGTCAAGGCCGCCGGTGCCCACCGGGCCCGCCTGATTGAACAGTACCCCAGTCAGGGTAGCATCAATTGGCGTGGTGGGGTCTACTACGGTGATGTCAAGAGAGGTTGTCCCAACGTTGCCCACTTCATCTGCTACCTCAAAGGTATAAGTGCGGGTTTCTCCATCCATTTGCTGGTAAGGGACGATTTTGATGCCAATCAAGGCACCTTGCTTCGCATTGTTGAACAGGGTCACAGGGTTGTTTGCTGTTTCAAGGCCGCCATCGATTTCGAACTCGCCATTTGCATAGTAGTTGCCGATCTCCGTGTTGTCTGGTGCAAAACCGTCAACCAGGAACGTAAATTGCTCCAGCGGGTTGTCACCAGTTACGGCTTGAATGTTTACCGTAAATGTTTCTCCCGGTGCCAGGGTAGTATCAAAGGAGACGAGGCCGGTGCCATCAACCAAGGTTACTGCCGGGGGCAGTTGGTTAATCGGGTCATCCATTGTGTCCTCTTCACATCCCGTAGCGATCAGCAGCGTGAGCAGGATCGCAGCTCCGGAAATTTTCAGAAACCATTTTTGCATAGTGGATTTGGATTTTGTTAAAATAAATTGCTTTTGGTTTTTTGATGCGGGTGCCGCACCTTTTCTTCAGACGCAGCATCCGAAACAAGTAACGCAGACCATTGCAAATTCGCCGCCTGCGTTAACACTTTTTAAATGGGGATTGCCTTTTTATAACTTACTTTTAAGGAGGATGTTCGGATCAATACATGTGCCTTCCTGATAAACGCTTTCACGAAACGCCCCCCTTCGCCGATTTATTTTTTCAAAACCCGATAAGTCACCCGCTGCCCATTATTAGATAATTCTAGCCAATAGACACCAGCTGGCAAGCCATTGAGTTGCAACTGCTGCTGCAGGGTACTACCAGGCCAACGGAACGTTCTCAGGGCGGCGCCACGGGCATCCAAAAGCCGACCTTGCAGTTCGCCAGCCATGGGCGCTTCCCAGCTGATCTGCAGGAGGCTTTCTGCCGGGTTAGGAAAGACGGCTACTCGTTGCCCCTGCAACAATTCTTCTGTGTTGACGATACTGACAAAGGCGAAAGCTTTATTGGTATAAAGGGACGTGTCAGCCCCCGTTGTAGCCCGCACCTGGTAGTAGTACCCGTCGTTTGGCTCCACAGTAGTATCCCGGTAAGTGGGCATATTTTCCGGGGCTTCCCCAATCTGCACGTACTCGCCGAAGAAGGAATTGGCCCTTTCGACGAGAAAAGCGGTTTCGTTATCCGAGTCATCCACCCACGTCAGCACCACGCTCGTATCGGGCTCCACGGTAGCCATGAGGTCGCGGGGCGGTGCTATAGCGGCGCAAAGGTTGTCGATGAACGCTACAACAGCATCGCGGATATCGGGCAGCTCAGGGTAAAAAGCATCCCCCGGGCAGGCCGTGGAGCAGCCATCCCGGTGGCCGGAAATCCGCATGAGCTGCAAATTGGAACTGCTGTGCAGCGCCGTGCCCTGCGGGTCTACATTGATATCACAGCTCTTCCAGGCGAGCAGGTGGGCAAGGGTGGCTTTAGCTTCTGTCGTCGGGGAAATATTGGTATAATCCCCCATCACGCAGACCCCCATCGTTGCCCCATTCGTACCGCAAAAATGAGCCCCTAGGCGATCATCTCCCCGGCCTTCGTAAAGCACACCATTGGGGTCAATCAGCCAGTTGTAGCCTACATCGTCCCAGCCATTCACACCGGTATGAAAGTCCCAAATAGCCCGGACCACGGCAGCCCAGTCGTTGGAGGTATTCGTGCCAGCTGAATGGTGGACAATCAGATGGGTGGGGTTGGTCCCTACCGGCGTGGGGTCGGGAGGGCAAGTGCCACTGGGGCACCAATCGGATCTGCCTTCAAACAGGGGCTGGGGGCAGGGGCAATAGACCGGCGACCGCTCCTCTATCGCCGGGGGGGCTTGATCTTGTGGCTGAGCCTTTGTTTCCCCCGGGTTGAAGAAGTGGAGGACCATAGTACTCATCCCCACCGAGAGGGGCTCTACCTCCACCCAACGGCTATCGGCTGGTGCGAAGTACAATTCGCTGACCCGGTGCTCGGGCGATTGTTCGGCGTGGCCATCCAATTGCAAAAGCGCCCATTCCCCCCAGCGTTGCCCATCGGCGGAAAACCGGACGCGGAGAGGGCCTTCTGTGCCTTTCCAGGTGGCGGAAAACGCCAAAAAGGGTGCGACCTCCTGCAGGGGGACCTGAAGGGCCCTGGCTGATTGGAGATCAGAGAGGTTTAAAGTGGCTCGTGCAGGTTGAGCGGAAGTAACCACCGCAATAGGCAAGAATAACAGTAGCAGGGTAATATTTTTCAACATATACATTGATTTATTTCGACTTGAAGGAAATTTGGCCGCTTCGCAGGTCGACGGGCATACTGAAGCGCATAAGCAGCGTTCGCACATCATAAAACAACGGCCAATTCACGCACTTCGGTTTAGAACGAAATAACCAAGGTAAAAATTTTTCATTTGCCCGCCCGCTGCCACGGGCCATTATTCCGGCCATTTTCAGGAGCAAGTGGCCTGAGGGGCAGCCGGGGCCGTCAAGGCAGCTGTACCTCTGAATATTAAAAGGGGTAGAACCCTGAAGGTTCTACCCCGTCAAAAAACAAATATGCACAAAATTCTTCTCAGCGCTTAAGCCAGCTCAGGCGCCGGTTGTCCGGGGATAGGCATATCCGCCCTTCCCCTGGCCTCCAAAACGGAAACAGCTTGTCAGGTGCCTGTTCGCTATCATTGGGCGATGATAAGCTGTTTGGTCAACACCTCCTTGCCCGTTTGCAAGGTATAGTAGTAGAGCCCGGTGGAAGGCAAGTCGGCCCGGCTGAGGCTGATTTCGTGGGTGCCTTGGTCATACCAGCCCTCTACCATTTTCAGCACCTGCCCAGCCGTATTGCGCACCTCAAGGGTGACTTGATCGGCCTGTGGCAGATAGAAGCGTACCTGCGTCTGGTCCCGGAATGGGTTGGGTACATTCTGATACAACACGGGGCGTCTTGCCTCAGCAGTTGTACTGCCTTCCGGGTCTACAAAGCTGTCCGGGCAACTGTCATCCATATTGTTAATGGTGATCGTGGTCAGACAACGCTCGCTATTGCGCCCGCCGACACTGCCATCGGGCTGAACCGCATAAGGATTGTCTGCCTTGTCCCATGCCCAAATTTCTACCTCGATCTCTTCATCGCTGCTGCAAGTCAGGATCATGCTATTCCGGTCTGAGCTTACATCGCCCCCCAATACATTCATAGAGTAAGTCACGGGGCCATTGCAATCATCGTCAGGCATAGCCTCCAGTAGATATTCCAGTGCAATTTCTACCGCTGCCTGGTCATAGACGCCATCGCCATCGGCATCCACTTCCGGCGCCAAGGGCAGCAGCTCTACAGTCAGGCCATCAAAGCACTGCGGTGCCCGCACGAAGCAATCGACGACCTCAAACGGCAGCGTTGCAACGGAAGTATTACCGCAAGCGCCAATAGCATGTAGCTCAAAAGCGTGGCTGCCCTGCGGGAAATTACCATTGATCGCATAATCCGGATACTGCCCTGTGATCTCAACCGAGTCAGTTACATCGGCATCCAACAGCCCATCGGCATCAACATCCAGGAAGACCTGGAAGACCGGATGGGGCAGCAGGGAATCGGGCAGCAGAGCATCAGGCAGGCAATTGCCCGCTAAGCTGAATGGATAAACGATAGTGCTGGTGCAAGTATCTTCCTCAAAGCTGCAGAACGGATCGGGCTGCTCAAAAGTAATAACCGGCGCAACGGTATCGTAAACGTAGAGGACCTGAGTGTATTGCCAACGCCCGATGGATGGGGCGGCCCTCCAGTAGCCTTCCGGATTGGTGGTGCCGTCACAGAGGGTGTCTTTCACGCCGGCTGCCGGATAGGCATTCGCATACAGGCTGTCGGCATCGACGTAAGCTGTATCCAGCTGCCGGAGCACCCAGGTAGCAGCATCTCCCACTGTGCCATTACAATCTTCATCGCGGCTAATGACTATGGCATCTGCCAAGCCATCGTACTCATCCCAGTTCGTGACTTCCCAGGTCCGCAGCAAGCGGTAGCATTCTTCACCCTCGCCTGCCAGCAAAGTATCCGTATGGCTTACGGTGATAGAATCACAGGCTGAACCATACACGTGGACAGAATCCGCCGACAGGTCGCTGCAGAATACGCTGCTGTCCTGTGGGAATTGAATAGCATAAGCATCCACCCCGCTATCCTGAATGTAAATCATCTGGGTGTAAACCCACCGGCCTGTATTGGCGGCGGTGCGCCAGTAGCCCTCCGGATTGGTCGTGCCATCACAGAGCGTGTCTTTCACGCCGGCAAGCGGGAAGGCATTCCACACTATGCTATCGGCGTCTACATAGACGGAGTCCGGGCGGTTGAGCAACCAGACGGCTTCCTCACCGGCAGTGCCATCGCAGTCCTCATCCCGCAGAATCTCGGCTGGGGAAAGGGTGGTATCATAGGCACACCAGTTGGTTACTTCCCACCTGCGCATCACTTGCGTACAACCATTAATCGCCTCTGGCAAGATAATGTCAGTGTAAGCTACCGCCAGCGAATCGCAACCTCGGTTGACCAGGCTTACGCCGGGGAAGGTATCCGCCAGGTAAACGGCTTCTGTGACGTATACATCAGCGGGGAAGCGGGCATCGAACCCACCATCGCCACCTATGGTAATTACCTGTGTCAGGGTGTCCATAGAAATATTACCTACCTGGTCTATGGCCAGGAAGCGGCGTGTGATGGTGCCCGTTCCGCAGGTACCCATATTCACAACCGGGTCAAGCACCAGCGCTTCGGCTGAGCAATTATCCACTACGTGGACTTCCCCGAATAGGCTGTCCAGCTGATTGTTGTCCGCAGGGTCGAAATTGCCCGGCAGTTCGCCGCAACCCACGGTCACATCCTCCAGGCCAATGCAGGTTGGCAACGTCTTGTCTTCAACCAGTACATCAAGCCAGCACATATTCTCATTGCCATGGATGTCCACTACCCGCAATTCTACGGTCACATAGGTACCGGCATCACAGCAGTTGAATTCCACGTAATCACCCCAGTCGGAATAGAAGGGCGTATTCAGGTCGCTGCAATCTTCCGGGTCGCGTTCGAATACGCGGCGCACCATTAGGCTATCGATACCGCAATTGTCATAACTGCCGGCATCAATATGCTGTGTATACAGGCGTGCCAGGCCGAAGCCACCAACCGATACATTGAGGCTGCCAGTACATACTGCAACGGGCTCTGACAGATCAGCTACGCGGAAGTGGCAATACTGTACAGTACTATTGCCGCAATCATCCGTCACGGTATAGCGGAACTTGTACTCCCCGATCTCCAGGCCGGTAACCAGCCTTGGCTCTCCTTCCAGAAGCGTATCCAGGATGGTGTACGCCACGCTGTCGCCACTCATGTCTACGGAGACGATTTCGGTGAGTACACTCCACTCGTCAGAGCAGGCATCTTCAACCTCAGGCATGGGCACCTCAATGGTAGCTGTACAATCGAAAGGATCGGTGGAGAAGAGCATAATGTCTCCTTCCAGTACCGGGCAGTAGTGATTGGAAACCGGGCAGCTCACGACTGGCCCTTCCACGTCTCCAACTTTGATGGTTTGCACAAAGGTGCGTACCGAGTCGGCCTGGCACAGGTCAGTGATGGTCCAGGTCCGTTCAAACGTGTAGGTGCCCGCGCAGATGGCTTCCTGGTCGCTGTCTTCATACACCGCTGAGAGGTTACAGAACGGCTCATCGAGCAAGTGTACATCAAAAGCAGACTGCAGGTAGGGGTAACCGGTCAGGTCAGGGTGCGGATGGCCATTGGCATCGCTAACGAAGTCCTCTTCGCAATCGAATACCGCAGCCAGCACCGGCATTTTCACATCCTCGAGCCCAGGCGCCTGCACTTCAATCGACTGAGTGCAAGAGAAGCTGTTCCCCCGGACATCGGTCACCACAAAACTGCGGTTAATCACATCAGGCAGGCAATTTTCGCTTGCCGGGGAGAATTGATCTGTGAAGAACAAGCTGTCTACCCCACAGAAATCATCGATAATCGCTTCTCCGGTCAGCGCCAGGCTCATCGGATTATTGAGTACACTGTCTGCATCTGAGCAGAACAGGTCGTAATTGACCAAGAGGTTTTCAGCGGGCAGCGGCAGGCCAAGGGTGTCCAGCAATTGGCTGCCATTCTGGCTAAAGGCCAACCAGCGGTATTGCCCGGTAGCTCCTGGTTCTGCAGTACTAACCATCAAGGTATAAGCCGCTCCGGCGGTCATCTGCACCGTCATGCTTCCCACCGGCGCCAAGCCATTGGCATTGTAAGCTGAGAAGTCAATCATGGGATTGAGCAGCTCATTGTCGTGGCCAGGCAGATGGGTGGTGTCCACAATATTGCAGCAGGGCATGAGGTGGTTGTAAGCTCCATCGAAAATAGCACCGTAACCGTCCAAATCAGCAGCCTGGTTCATATTGCTGAGCAGTACGAAAGTGTACATATCGGACGCATCAGCAACCACAGTCGTTGTATCGTAGTAGCGCAAGCCGCCACCGAGCTCCTCCGCCCAGCACAGGGTGCTGAGGGTGTCATCCCCGGAGGCCAGTGCGCCGTCCAGATACTGGACATCCTGGCTACGGACAGCCAAATCGGTATCTTCCGGGCAATCGATCTCCGGCACGATTGGCAAGGTGATCGAGAGTGTGGTAAAGCAGCTGTCTGACAAGGCATCAACCACGGTCAGGTCTACGGTTTCTGCCTGCACTTCGTCCACAGCGATTTCGAATACCTCCGACTCGGTATTGTAGGCGCCACTGAAGGCCTCGCCCAGCCAGTCGAACGCCCAGCTGCCAGCAGTAGGAACCCCGTTTTCATCCTGGGCAGTGACCAGCACCTGGAAGCGGAATACATCGTCTTCTGCAGCCGCCGTGCCCTGATCGTCGCAAACCACATTGAAGGCGCTCGCTGATACGATATCGCAATCCAGCGTCTGCGGGCAGGCTTCCGGTATATCCAGGAAGACAGCCGTGCTGCAGTCGGCTCCGCCGGCGTTGAATACGGTGAAGTCAAGATCCGTACCGATTGGATACGGGCCGAAGGTATAAGTAGTATCGTAATCACCACTCAAGCCGTCGAAGTCCGCTGCCCAGCCGCCATCGCCGCCGTCTGCCGTTACCGTCAGGTTGAATGTGAAGGTATCGTCGGCGGGATCAGCAGTGCCCTGATTGTCGCAATCCTGCAGTGCAGCTACGGCATCGATGGTGCAAGGCTGTACAGAACAAGGAGCTGGCGGCATAACTTCCACCGTAACCTGGCAAAGCGGATTCGCAATATCCTGGAAGGTGACAGATAGCGGCCCATCGCTGATGAGCGTACCGAGGTCGAATACCGTTGGGAGGCCGGCCATACCAAACTGCAAGGGCATGCCATTCTCATCCACTGCCAGCCAGCTGCTGCCGATTTCATCGCCTGTGACCTGAGCCGTAAAGCTATAGGTGTCATCGGAGCTATCCGCTGGCGTCCCATTATCATCACAAGTTATACCTGAGATGTCGGCCGTGATGTCGCACCCATTCGAACAGGGGTGCGGGGCGGTAACAAGCACGGTAAGCACACAGTTATCATTGGCGTCCGGAATGACATCGAAGGCTACATTGCCATCTGCAATCAGGTAAGGCCCGAAGCTTATCGTATCTCCGAAGTTGCCCGTAGTGCCGTCCTCAGCCGTCCAGGTATCGCCTACGTGATTGCCGGCAATCACCAGATCGAACGTGAAGGTGTCATCGGTATCATCATTGGGCGTGCCCTGGTCATTGCAATCCATATTCAGCACATCTGCAGCCAGGTTGCAATCATTGGTACAATTAGGTACGGCTACCTCTACCACGTCCGCACAGAGAGGATCGTCGTTGTCCGTGACCGCGATGGAAATCAGGTCGCCAATACTGGCAGCACTGTAGGGCCCGAAGGTGACAGTGTCGCCATAGTTGCCAGTAGTGCCATCTTCAGCCGTCCAGCTGGTGCCCGCACCACTGTTGTTCACTGCCACCTGGAAGGTAAAGGTATCATCATTACCGTCGCCGGGCGTTCCGTTGTCATCGCAGGACTCAGAGCCTGGGATCAGGGTGGCCGTCAGATCACAGGGTTCTTCCGGTGAGCAGGGGCCTGTGCCTGGCAGCACAATATCTCCTACCACACAGCTTGGATTATCCAAATCTGCAAGGCCAGAAATAAATGTGCTTTCGTTGGCAGGGATTCCCGAGATAGCCACTGTACCGTAGGGTTCCGTATATACTTCACCATTAATAGAGGCAGTCCATAGCAACCCAGCCCCATTGATAGGCGTTACGGTCAGCTCAAAGCTGTAGGTATCATCTCCCGGTTCGGGGGTACCGTTGGAATCGCAGATAATATTGGTGACGGCAACATCGAGCGCACAATCGTCTGAGCACTCCCCGGTTGCTTGTACGGTAATATCGGCGGCGGTGCACTGTGGATTGTCACTTGCCGTGATTGCGCTGATAAGGACATCCTGGTCTGCGGGGAAACCACTGAGTGTGATGCTGCCGTAGGGTTCTGTATAGGCCTGCCCATCGATGATGGCCGTCCACGTGCCCCCCGCGTTATTGACGTCCGTAACTGTCAGCGTAAAGCTGTAGGTATCGTCGGCGGGGATAGTTGGCGTTCCGTTATTGTTGCATACCTTGTTGGTCACTGCAGCGGTAATCGTACAGGCATCAGAGCAAGGCCCGGTAGCGGCAACCGTCAGGCCATCAGCGGTGCAAGCATCGTCACCAACCGCAGTAATTTCGGTGACTACAGCGGCTTCATCGGCCGGGATGCCCGATATCGTCAGGCTGCCGAAGGTGGCCGTGTAGACAGTGCCATTAACAGTAGCGGCCCATTCTGAAGCGTTGGTGTTCACCCCGGTAACGGTAAGGGTGAAGCTGTAGGTATCGTCAGCTGGATCAGCAGGTGTGCCGTTGTCATTGCAAACCGGATCGCTGGCAGCAGCTGTGAGCTCACAAGGTGCATCGGAGCAGGGCGCTGGCGCTTCTATGGCCAGATCATCTTTGCATCCCGAATCCGTGGCATCGCTAAACCGCACATTGACATCGCCATCATCGGCGATGGAGAAAGGCCCGATCTGGACCGCTGCTCCATAAGGCAGTGGGTCGCTGTACGTGCCCACTGGCAGTACTTTATAACGCCAGCCCAAGCCGGAGAGGTCGCCCTGTCCATTGACTTCGACGGTAGCGTAGTAGAGGTCGTCGCCCGGGTCTGCCGGCGTGCCATTATCATCGCATTCTACAGACAGCAACTCCGGTGTGATGTCGCAATCGATGCAAGGCGGCGGAGCGGTCACGAGTACCGAAGCATTACAGCTTGGGTCAGCAGCGTCATTCACAGCAACCGTTACCTGTCCGGCACTGATTGGGAATGGCCCGAAGGAGGCCGGTTGCCCGTAAGCACCGCTTGCTCCGCCCGTGCCGTTCCAGGAACCGCTGGTGTTGCTTCCATTAACGATTAGGGTAACGTAGAATTGGTCATCACTGCCGTTGAATGGCGTGCCATTATCCAGGCAGATCGTATTGACACTGGTCAGGAACACGTTGCATACCTCGGAGCAGGTTGCTTCGGGAATGCTTTGTGTAAGCGTAGCTACGCAGCCGCTGTCGCCAGCATCCGTGAAATTGATCAGGAGGAAGGCACCAGGCTGGTAAGGGCCAAAGGTAACAATCTGATCATAAGCTCCTCCCGTCGTGCCTTGGGTACTGCCACTGGCATTCCAACCGCTGCCGGTATTATTGCCGGTGACCTGAACATCGATATAGTAGACATCGTCACCCGAATCAGAGGGCGTGCCATTATCGTCGCAGTACGGCCCTTGCACAATCATCGGGTTCAGGTCGCATACGTCTGAGCAAGTTGGCGGTGCTAAGGCTGTCACCGTGGCTGTGCAGTCTCCATCCGCATCATCATTAATATTGATGGTCACTGAGGGGAAGTCAGCTATGGAGTAGGGGCCATAAGGCTCAGGCACTCCGTAAACACCGGTATTGCCGTCAGCGTCCGTCCACGAACCGGCGGTATTGACGCCATTGACGAGCACCTCAAAGGTGTAGGTATCGTCGGTGGGGTCTGAGGGCGTGCCATTATCATCGCAATCCACGTTTATCGCCTCGGCTGATACAATATCGCAGGCATCAGAACAAGTTGGCGGCGGAGTTACGGCCAGAGTGCCGGTACAGCCCGGGTCTGCCTGATCGGCAAAAGTAAGGGTCACTGCACCTCCGGCAATTGGGAAAGGCATGGTCGTGAAACTGCTGCCATAACTGCCTGCCGCTCCGGTGCTAGCTGTCCAGGCGCCGCTGGCCGGATTATTGGCCTCAACCAGAATGGTGGCAGTAAAGACATCATCTGATGGGTCTGAAGGCGTGCCATTGTCATTGCAAACGACTTCCAGCAGAGCAGGCTGTACACCACAGGCATCAGAGCAAACAGCCGGAGGATCAAGCGTCAGAGATTCTGAACAATCCGGATCGCCAAGGTCTGTTGCCGTAACGGTTACCGGGCCATCAGCTATGGCGTAGGGCCCGATATTAGAGGACAGCACCTGGCTGCCAAAGTAGCTCACAGACGGGACTACGACTGTACCATTAACCTGTAGGGTGTAGCCACCGCTCAGGTTGTTGCCGCCTGCCTTGATCGAAAGGAAGAACACATCGTCGCTCGGATCAGCGGGGGTACCGTTGTCGTCACATACAGTAGTAGCTTCTGTGATTAAAAGGTCGCAGTCCTCTGAGCAAGTCGCTGGTGCTTCTACAATCACAAAGTCCCGGCAGATTGCATTCCCTTCATCATTTACCTGGAAGGCAAGGTCGCCTACCTGGCTGATGTTGTACGGGCCAAAGGTGTATACGGTTCCGTAATCCCCATTTACAGGCGTGCCGTTTATTTCCGCAGCCCATTCGGCCCCGGCACCACCGGTGTTGACCACTTCAAGGTCGAAGGTGAAGGTATCATCCGCCGGGTCACCGGGTGTGCCGCTATCGTCACATGTAATATTAGTGACCACAGCTTGCACTGCACAGTCTACGTTCAATTCTACGCCATCGCCATCATCTTCATCTCCTGTATCGTCAGACACATTGCCGTCTTCGTCCGTATCTACTCCATTGCCCGGGGTAGAGTCGGTATCCGGTTCATTGGCAGCTGTGACTTCAGCCAGGTTTGTATATTCCCCAGTCAAGTTGATAGTCGCCTCAATAGCAAGGGAAATGGTCTCGCCGGCACCCAGTTCCCCTACTGTCCAGATACCCGTCGCCGGATCGTAGGCACCATTGCCAGAATCGCTTTCGTAAGTAAACCCGCTTGGCAGCTGATCCGTAACGACGACTCCGGTAGCGGTGCTGGGCCCCTGATTTGTCAGTTCCAGATTGAACGCCACTAAATCTCCGGCAGACAAGTTACCGTTATTGTTGGTGATGCTCTTGTCAAGTTCCAGGTCGATAACGACTTCCACCTCTACTGTTGCACTGTCTTCATCATCTTCCGATTGGTCGCCATCATCGTTATTGGGCGTTGAGTCAACATCATCATTGCTGGCGGAAACCACCTCAGCGACGTTGAAGTAATCGCCGTTTTCTTTGACGACCGCTTCGATGTAGAGGATACGTTCGGTGTTTGGCGGCAGATCAGTCACGTCCCAGATCCCTGTACCCGGGTCGTAGGTACCCGGATAAGCCTGAACGAAATCGTAGCCGCTCGGCAGGTTATCACGCACTGTTACGCCCGTAGCATTATCCGGCCCTTTATTGATGAGGCTCAGGGTAAATGTTACCACCTCTCCTACGGTAGGGTTCGGGTTGTCTACAGTCTTGACGAGCTCCAGGTCAATCTGCTTCTGAACGTTGATATCAACTCCATCGCCATCATCTTCATCGTCATCGTCGTTAGAAACATCACCGTCTCCATCTGTATCCACCCCATTGTCAGGAGTAGAGTCGGAATCCTGCTCGTTCGCATCAACCACTTCAGCCACATTGCGGTATTCTCCGCCGCCCAAGACTTCGGTGGTAATCTCCAGAACGACGGAGCTACCAGCTGGCAGACCGCCAATGGACCACAGTCCGGTAGTGGCATCGTAAGTGCCTTGCGTAGCACTTGCACCCAAGTAATTGTAGCCACTAGGCAGCAAATCTTCAACAAGGACACCGGAAGCAGCGCTTGGGCCCTGGTTGGCCACTTCAATCTCAAAGACGATCTGATCTCCAACTGCCGGGAATTGGTTGCTGGCGAGTTTGTCCAGTTCCAGATCAATTACAGGTACTGGCGCAGTCTCCGCGCTATCCTCGTCGTCTTCGGACTGGTCGCCGTCGTCGTTGCCTGGCTCGGAGTCAATATCGTCTTCGTTCGCCTCTTCTACTTGCGCCACGTTGGTG
>CAZNSK010000160.1:0-13001 GCA_964575505.1 uncultured Phaeodactylibacter sp. | reverse complement strand
TTAAGTTGGCGCTTCAGCTCGTTCAAATTGCCGGGCGCAACGGAAGGGGCCGCCGGGCGGTCGGGTTGCGGTGCTGGGCCCTGATCGTTGCCACCGCGTGTGGGGGATGGCTCAGGAGCTGAAGATGCCGGTTCCGTTACCGGTGCGTAGGTATAAGCCTTGAAACGGAACATAAACTCGCCCCCCATATCCCCGACATCGTGCAAAGCGGCCCCTCTTGGCAGCTGGTCATTCACATTATTACCAACCGCTTCAAGGACCCGGTTGCAGAATACCGATACGCGCAGGCGGTTTTCGTAATTATTTTTGAGGATCTTAATCACAGCCTGAGCAAAGGGGCTGTGCTGGCCCAGACGCCCATCAGAAACGGGTTCATTGCGCCCGGCAGTCAGCAGCCAACGCGACGGCAGGCTTTCCAGGCGGTCTTTAAAATTGGAATCCCGCTTCTGAGTGAAAATACTGCCCGAATAACAGGAATCCGTTATAATAAAAGTGTGCCGGCTGTTGATGGCACGGATGAGGCGGGTCACCAGGTCGAAGGAAATATAGGTGCCGATCTTGCCCTGCTGCGCATCGTAGGGCATCCAGTAGCCGACATCCAAGGTCTTTTTGTACTCACCGTGCCCCGCGAAATACATCAGAAAGGTATCCTCTTCCTGTATAACGCCCACCAAATGCTCCAGGTAATTCGTAATACTGGCATGGGTGGCCGCTTCATCGAAGTGGCATTGCGTCAGGCTGGGGTCGAATTGGTATTTTTCCTCCAATACACTGCGGACCTGCTCGGCATCCAGTTTTGCATTGTAGAGCTGCGGGAGGTTTTCATATTGGTCGATGCCCACAATATAAAGGTAGTTTTTTCCTCTGGGCACAAATGTGTTGGCGGGCAAGTCCAGCCCTCCGGATTGAAGATCTGACATAGGGTTATAACTTAGCATTCGAGCTAATATAGGATTTACCGCTCAATTTTCGCTTCATCCGGGTGCCAGATTTCTACGGGCTGCACCGGGCGGCCGTCGCTCCATTGGCCCATGTAGGAAGCTTCCGGCCCGCAGCCTTTGGCCAGCTCGCAGTGCCTGCCCTCCAGATAGCAGTCCTGCATAGCATCCAGCATTTTCCAGTACAGGTAGTAATCTACGGCATTTTCCTGGGCTACGCTCTCTGCCCGGCGCAGAGAAAGGTTGTGCACGCCACCGTCGAAGGCTTCGTCCAGTGCGTAGCATTCGTTATGGCCAGCACTAATCTCAGGAGTACTATGGCTGTCTGGGAACTGGCGGACCAGGTAACGAGAGGGGGTTGCTGTAGCCGTTTGGTAAACCAGCCGCCCCAGGGTTTCTCCCACAACATAGTCGTTAACGCTCACCACAATGCCAAGCTGTGTACCAGGGCTAATGCCGGAATAATCCTCCAACAGCCCCCCTTTTAACGGCCCTGTGCCTGGGGCGCAAAGCAGTACGCCCTTAGGATGCGGCAGGCCTAGTTCCTGATAGCGGGCAGCCAGGTTAGCCGACAGGGCACCGCCGTAACTATGCCCTGCCAGGAAAAAGGCAGTGGTATCAGGCTGTACCCTGCCCGAATCCGCTTTAAGGGTCTGCAGGGCGCTACGAATACCCCGGACGGCATTGGGGACGAATTTTTTGGACCCGGGCCATAAGAGGCTTTTCTGGTAGCGGGGGTAGATGACGATATTACCTCTGCGCACCATATGCCGTATCCAGGCTCCGTAAATTATGGGGTTGATAGCCCCGTAACCATGGTGAAAGACGATGACTGGCGCCTTTTCAGGCATGGGCTTGGCGGGTTCAAAGAGCCAAAAGCCATCCGTGCGGTGGGCAAAATCAGAAAAAACCACTTCTGCATGCGCATAACTCGCCCCTCCCGGGCCTGAAGCCGGCTGCCCAGGCGGCGCTGCTGCCGGCTTGGCGGATGGCTGTGCCTGCAGCATAGACAATAAAATGATAGGTATCCAGTGAATATTCATAACGGGATTAACCTGGCATTCAGAAAAATGTTTAAGGTACGGCCTGCTGTTGCGCGCTCCCCCGGGCAAACGAATGAAGAAGCTCCAAAAAAAGTGTACATTTACGCCAAACAGAGGAGCGCTTCATGCCATCTATCGCAGTAGAACAACCGGTTGGAATTGTTGGAGCTGGCAGCTTTGGCACAGCCATTGCCAATCTGCTCGCCTATAATGTGGATGTGCTGCTGTACAGCAGGCAAAAGCCGCTGGTAGAAAAAATTAACGAGACGCACCGCCACCTTGAGGTGGAATTGTCCAAGCGGGTGCGCGCAACCAACGACCTCAAAGAACTGGCCGCCTCCACCACCCTGCTCTTCCCGGTTGTCCCTTCCAACAGCTTCCGGGCCATGATGCATAACCTGGGCCCCTTCCTGCGCCCCTACCACATCTTGATCCACGGGACGAAAGGCTTTGATGCCCCCGAAAACCGGGTCACTCCAACCGACGACGGGCAGCCGCTGTCCCGGGAGGATGTAAGTACCATGAGTGAAGTCATCCTGCAGGAAAGTGTGGTGCGGCGGGTAGGCTGCCTTTCCGGGCCTAACCTGGCAAGTGAAATCATGGAGGGGCAGCCGACCGCCACCGTTATTGGCAGTGCCTTCGACGAAGTCATCAGTCTGGGTAAGCGCGTACTGAGCAGCGAGCACTTCCACGTTTTTGGCACCCACGACTTACTGGGCGCAGAACTCGCCGGCGCCCTTAAAAATATCATCGCTATCGGCTCCGGCGTACTCAAGGGAAAAGGCATGGGCAAAAACATACAGGCCATGCTCATTACCCGCGGGCTTACGGAAATGGTGTACTTTGGTAATGCCATGGGCAGCCAAAGCAGCGCTTTTTTCGGCACCGCCGGCATAGGCGACCTCGTTGCTACCGCCACCAGCAAAAACAGCCGGAACTTCACCTTCGGCTACCGGCTGGGGCAAGGCGAAGCCATTGAAGACATCGAAGCCTCTATGCCGGAGCTGGCCGAAGGGGTACGCACACTGCGTATTGCCCGAAAACTGGCCCGGCACTACAATTTACGGGTGCCTATTACCGATATGCTCTACAAAATAGTATTCGAAAACTTTGATATTGACCGCGCGATCCACTTCCTGATCACGTATCCTTATGATGTGGACGTAGACTTCATCTGAGACCAGAACAACAACGAACTATGATTCAAAAAGTAATTCCTCACCTGTTGGCCCTCGGCATTTTCTTCGCCATCTGCGCTGCGTTTTTCTACCCGCAGCTCGAAGGTAAAATGGCGCAGCAAGGCGACATCATTCAGTACCGGGGCATGTCGCAGGAGGTAAGGGAGTACAAAGAAAAAACCGGGGAGGCCTCCCTTTGGACCAACGCTATGTTTGGCGGAATGCCCACCTATCAGATCAATACCGTCAGTGAAGGCAATACCCTGAAGGTGCTCGATAATATCGGCACCCTGGGGATGAAGCCGCCCATCGGCCGATTTTTTTTGGCCATGGTTGGGTTTTACCTCCTTATGGTCGTGCTGGGTGCCAATCAATGGCTGGCGGTTATCGGCGCTATCGCATTCGGCCTGACTACCAACAGCCTCATTCTCTTCGAAGCTGGCCACGAGACCAAAGTGAAATCGATCTCCTACCTGCCGATTGTCACGGTTGGGCTTTTGCTGGCGTTCCGCAAGCGCTACCTCCTTGGCGGCATCCTCTTTGCGACCGGGCTGGGGCTCAATATTATGTCCAACCACGTCCAAATGACGTATTACTTTGCGCTTACCCTACTCGTCTTTGGCATAGCGGAGCTGGCCTACAATGTGCAGCGCAACCGGCTGACGCATTTCGGCAAGGCTGCCGGCGTGCTGATCGTCGCGGGCTTGCTGGCCATCGGGGCTGCGGCCTCCAACCTCTGGATTACTTACGAATATTCCAAAGATACCATGCGGGGCGAGCCGATTCTGGAAACAGCGGGCCAGGCAGAATCCAGCAGTGAAACCGATGGCCTGGCCTGGGACTACGCCATGCAGTGGAGCAATGGTTTCATTGACCTTTTTGCTTCCTACATTCCTGGCGTCGCCGGCGGCGGTTCTCAGGAACCCGTAGGCAGCAATTCAGCGATTGCCCAGGACCTCAAGCAAAAGGGCGCCCGTTTGCCGGCCGACTTCAAAGCGCCCCTGTACTGGGGCGACTTGCCCTTTACCAGCGGGCCAATCTACTTTGGCAGCATCGTGTTCTTCTTGTTCCTCATGGGGCTGTTCCTGGTCAATGGGCCCGTAAAATGGTGGGTTGGCATTGGCACCTTACTGACGATGCTGCTCTCTATGGGCAATAACCTCGAAGGGTTCAACCGCCTTTTCTTTGACTACTTCCCGCTTTACAATAAGTTCCGGACGCCCAATTCTATACTCAGCATTACGGCGTTTCTGGTGACCGTTTTGGGGTTCCTGGCTGTACACAAAATCGTCAACCAAAAAGTAAGCCGGGACGAAGCCATGCGCAGCCTTAAAATCGGAGGCGGCATAGCAGCAGCCATCGCTCTGTTCTTTGCTTTGCTGGGGCCGTCCTTCTTTGACTTCAGCAACCCCGGCGATGCCCGTTACGAGCAGGCAGGCTATGACCTGGGCGCCATTCGTGCCGACCGGCAATCCCTGATGCGCAGCGATGCTTTCCGCACCCTGATCCTGGTATTGCTGAGCGCCGGCCTTTTTTGGGCTTATTTGCAGGAAAAAATCAAGCTCAACATCCTATTGCTCGGCTTGGGCGTGCTGATTACATTCGACCACTGGACCGTCGGGCGCCGCTACGTAGACGAGGACCTGTTCGTAACAGAACGGCAGTACTTCGCCGGCCTTGCCCCCCGCCCGGTTGACGAGCAAATCCTGCAGGACCCGGACCCGCACTACCGGGTCTACGATGCCTCCATCAACACGTTCAATAGCTCAAAAGCCTCTTATTACCACAAGACGATTGGGGGATACCACGCCGCTAAATTACAGCGGGCGCAAGACATCATCGACCGCCACCTTAGCCAGGGCAATCAGAAGGTGCTCAATATGCTAAACGCCAAGTACTTCATTATGGGGCAACCAGGCCAGGAACAGGTGCAGCAAAACCCCGATGCGCTTGGCAACGCCTGGCTGGTCAGCAACTTTCAAACCGTGGCTTCTGCCAATGCCGAGATTGACGCCCTGACGGACTTTGAACCCGCTGCAACGGCAGTGGTGCACCAGGATTTTCAGGACTACCTGTCCGGCCTCTCCCCTACCGGAGAAGGGCAAATCCGGTTAACTTCCTACGCCCCCAACAAACTAACCTACGAGGCGACCGTGCAAGGCGACCAGTTTGCTGTCTTCTCGGAAGTCTGGTACGGCCCCGATAAGGGCTGGCAGGCCTACATTGACGGCCAGCCAGTTGAGCATATCCGGGTAAACTACATACTGCGGGGCTTGAAAATCCCCGCTGGCCAGCACGAAATAAGTTTTGAATTTGCCCCCGCCTCCTTTGAGCGCGGTGTTATGGTTTCCCGTATTTTCAGCAGCATTATCTTGCTGGGCTTGCTGGGCTATGTAGGCTACAGCGGCTACCAATACGTGCAAAACCCGCCAGCGAAGGAGCCACAACCACAGGAGAAGGGCACGCAAAAGACCAGCCCTTCGGCCACCCGCAGTAAGCGCAAAAAGAAAAAGAAATAATGGATAAGGACAGCCACGTCGCGGTGGTGGTCCCCTACCGCTTTGTGCCGCCTCGCAACGGTGGGCATAAAGCGGCATTCGGCCTGTGCCGGTTTTTGGCTGAGCGCACCCGGCTCACGGCTATTTCCACGCCCGGCAACGAGGCAGCCGATGCCCCATTTGAGCTAAAAAGCTTCCTCGGCAAAAGCGTTGCCCGCTATGCCCTCCCCGGTGGAGCGTGGCGTATCGGGCGGTACTTCAGAGGCCATCAAGTTACACACTGCATTGCTTTTCAGCCTTTTATCGCTCTTCTGCTGTACATCCCGTGCCGGTGGTGGGGTGTTCAACTGTCTATTTATATCCAAAACCTGGAGTACCAGCGGTTCCGCAGCATGGGCAAGCTTTGGTGGCCGGTGGTTTTTGCGGTTGAATGGGTGGCTTTCCGGCTCGCCGGACACCTGTATTTCATTTCACCGGACGAGGTAGCCCCCGGGCGGCAGGTGTTTGGGCTTCGCCCCTCCAAATGCAGCGTGCTCCCCTACGGCACTCCTCATCCACAACAACCGGGCCGGCAGCTGGCCCGGGGCCGAATCCGCCAAATACATGGCTACGCTGAGGAGGAATGCCTGATCATCTTTTTTGGCCCGCAAACCTATCAGCCTAACCTGGAAGCGGTAGAGCGCATTGTTCAGCATATAGAGCCTGCCTTTCGGCAAATAGCCAACTTCCCCTACCGGTTTCTCATTTGCGGGGGCGGGCTGCCTGATGCTTTCCAAAAGCTGCAGGCCTACGAGCGGGTCGAGTACCTGGGCTATGTGGAGGATATTGAAGCTTATGTGCAGGCCGCCGACTTGATGGTGAACCCGGTCAACTCCGGCGGTGGCGTAAAAACTAAATTGGTGGAGGCCATTGCGCTGGGCACAACCGTGGTTTCAAGTTATACCGGAGCGCTGGGGGTTGTACCGGAAGCCTGCGGGCCAAAACTCATCCGGGTAGAAGACGAGGACTACGGCACTTTTGCGGAAGCGCTTCAGCAAGCCTTTCTCCGGGGGCCGTGCCCTACTCCGCCCAGCTTTTACCAGAAATACTACTGGGGCAATATCGTGCAAAACGTCTGACCAATAAGTGGTGCAAAAAACTTACCTTTGCCGTTCGAAAATTTAAAACAACCATATCGTGACCACAGCAGAAATACAAACCGAAAAGGGCACCATGAAAGTCGAATTTTACGACCAGGATGCCCCCAATACCGTTGCCAATTTTGTCAAACTATCCAAAGATGGCTTCTACGATGGGCTGACCTTCCACCGGGTGATCCCCAATTTTGTCATTCAGGGCGGCTGCCCGCAGGGGGACGGACGGGGCGGCCCTGGCTATTCCATCGACTGCGAACTCGATGGCGGCAACCAATACCACGACCGCGGGGTGCTTTCCATGGCGCATGCGGGCCGTAACACCGGCGGCTCTCAGTTTTTCATCTGCCACAGCCGCGACAATACCGCCCACCTCGATGGCAACCATACCTGCTTCGGCAAAGTCGTGGAAGGCCTGGACGTGATCGACAATATTCGTCAGGGTGATAAGATTGAGGCCGTGGTGATCCACGAGGAGGTTTAATCATTCCATATTACAGCGCAAAACCATACCAATGAATCTACTCCAGCAAATTTTGCAGTCCAAAGCCCTGGAACGCACTAAGCGATTCGTGGGCAAACAGTCCGGGCTCTACCTCAAGCTTAAGCGTTTCACCCCTTCCGCCAGCGAAGAGATGCGCACCGCTATGCTTTGCAAGCACATGGGCATCACCCACGTGGTGGATATCGGTGCGAACACTGGGCAATTTGCGGAGTCGCTTTACGATTTTGGGTTCTCGGGCAAGGTCGTCTCCTTCGAGCCGGTAGCCGCCGCCCGGGAAGAGCTGGAAAAACGTTCTGCCCCCTACCCCAACTGGACGATTGCGGAGCGCTGTGCCATCGGAGCTGAGGACGGTACCATCACCATGAATGTCTCGGATGATACCGTCTTCAGCTCGGCTTTGCCGATCAAGGACAGTTACGTCTCCCACAACCAAAAGTCGCGGATCGTACGGCAGGAAGAAGTGCCGGTATTCCGCATTGATACCATCCTGCCCCGCTACATCAAAGACCCTGGCAATGCCCATTTCCTTTTTAAGATCGACACCCAGGGGTTTGAAAAGCAGGTCATTGATGGAGGCCCGGATACCCTTGCCCAGGCGAAGGGGCTGAAAATTGAAATCCCGCTTTATGCGATCTACGACAATACCGAGTTCCAGTTCTACGATATCATGAACCTGGCGCGGCACCACGGATTCCGACCCTACAGTTTCCACATCGAAGGCGTAGACCTCAATACCGGGCGGGTCAACACCATTGACGGGTTGTTCTTCCGGGAAGATTAGGGTGGATATGGAGTATGTCATCGTCATGCCGGCTTACAATGAAGAAGGCTTTATTGGGCGCGCCATTGAGTCAATCGCGGCACAGGCCTTGCTACCCCGGCGGCTGATCATCGTCAACGATGGCTCCACGGACGGTACTCGCGCTATTGTGGAGGGTTATCAGCAGGCCTACCCTTGGATTCAGTTGGTGAATAACGACAAAAAAGAGCAGCGGGCGGCGGGCTCTAAAGTCGTACGTGCGTTCTACCTCGGATATCAGCAAATTCAGGATAGTTACGACGTTCTGGTCAAACTGGACGCCGACCTGACCCTGCCAGCGCATTACTTCGAGCGCATCGCCTCAATGTTTCAAGCTGACCCAAAACTGGGCATCGCCGGAGGCACCATTGCTATAGAAGAAAACGGAGAATGGGTGTACGAAAACTTTTCGGATGTTGATCATGTCAAAGGCGCCTTCAAGTCCTACCGGCGGGCCTGCTTTGAGCAAATTGGGGGGCTGCGCGCCTCTATCGGCTGGGACACCGCTGATGAATTGCTGGCCCGTTTCCACGGCTGGAGCATTCAGGTAGACCCGGAGCTACAAGTCCGGCATTACCGGGTACTGGGGGCAGAGACCGGCTCCGTCAAAATCCGCGTTAAGGTAGGCAATGGTATGTACCGGCTGCGCTATGGGTTTTTCATCACCCTTATCAGCGCCATCAAGGCCGGCTATCTGAACAAGCCCTACGGCATTACCGGGCTGGCTGTGCTTTGGGGGTGGATGGAGTCCTTCCTTAAGCGGGATGAATTTATTGTGACGACTGAGGAGGGGCGGTTTATCCGACGGTTCCGCAAAAAGCGGATGTGGGGGAAGCTAAGTGGTTAGTACCCTGGGTATTAACGGTACAAGATCGTCGTCCCCTTTTCGGTATAGAGGTACTGCGCTTTCAGATCGTACTGCGCTTTCCATTTTTTAATGATCGCCTGCTCATCCGCCCGGTTGGTATCATCCAGAATGATGACCGCACCGGGGCTTAGTTGTTCCCACAGCAGTGGCAGCGCCGGAAAACGAGCTTCTTGTTGAATATCCTCTGGCGGGCCGTCGATAATTAGCAAATCGATGGGCCCGGCCCCCTCAAGGGGTTGTATATCGTACCATTTCCAGCTACGTTGCCCTATCTGGTAGTCCTTTAGCGGCGCAAAAACCACCTGGCTGTTTGGGTTTTCAACCTTTTGGGCGGTCTCCAAGGCATATTTTTCCAGGTGGTCCAGAGCAAAGTGCCGGGCCTCGCTGCCTACCGATCGCAGCCATTCTGAAATTATGACTGAGGACACCCCCGAGCCTGCCTCTACAATCACCCGTGGCTGCAAGCGGATACAGTGCTCTACGATGACCTTAAAAAAGTCAGGCGAACCGGCGATCACCCGCATCGGCGGAAACGCTACCCGGGGCTGAAATTGTTGATAAATCCACTGCATGCTTTCCACCTGATTGGTATCGTGTACCCGGTCGAGCTGCAGTTTGTAAATCAATTGTACGATCCGGAAGCCCAGTATTATAAAAGCGAGCCCCAAAATAGAAAGCCCAGGCAACAGCCAGCCAGGCTGCACCAACAACTCCAGCGCCAGAAGCCCAACGAGAGCAGCCGCAGTCAGGGCAAGGGCCACTTTAAAAAACGAAAAGGTGGTATAGATTTTCTGCTTTGTCATGGCGCGAAGTTATCATATTTGCCGGAGAAAAGACCGTACCCGGTCCACCATACTTGGTCGTACAGAGGGGTTGTTCCGGATATCCCATTCCGCCAGCGCGGCCGTTAGGTCCCCTTCCGCGCCTATGGCCTCCCAAAAGTGTTGGAACCCCGCCTTGGCGTCTTCCAGCTCCACTTCCATTTGGTAGGGTTTGTCTCTTAGAAAATAAGCTACATTCTGGTGGACGGTTTCTACATAATCTACACAGAACTCCAAACTGCGCTCCCGGGGCCGCATGAGGATGCCCTCCGTGTAAGCGTCGATGATGCTCCGCGCCCTGCCCCAGCGCCGGTCGAAGCTCACCGCCGTAGCCTCCACATCCCGCCTGAGGTGTACGTAAAATGCATCCTTGCCGTATTTTTTGCCTAACTTGCCGAGCATCCAGCTTAAGCGGTTATCAGCCTCAATGTGCTGATCGGGGTAAGCTACGCGGTCTTCGCCCAGCAGCGTCGACCGGGTTTCGTGGCCCGCTGTGAAGTTGGTGATGTGCTGGCAGGCTCTGATGAATGTCACAGACCCACTCCTTCCGGTACACAGTATAAAGACGTTCATCTCAGTTTCAATGGTTTTGCTGCATGGGAAGCATTAAGCGTCAAGGGATTGGCTCCGGCCTGTTCATGTATATCGGCTTGCTGATTGGTTTTGCCAACAATATCCTCTACCCGCGTATGGTTGGCGAGGAGGTCTTGGGCTTCACCAACTGGCTGATGGAACTGGCCATGCTGTTTACACTGCTTGCAAGCTTTGGGAGCAATGCCACGATCATCCGATTCTTCCCGTATTTCAAAAATAAGGAAGGCCAGCACGGCGGCTATCTATCCTTCCTGTTTATCGTCAGAACGGCAGGCTTGCTGCTGACCGGGCTGTTCTTATATCTGGCCCGGGATTTGATCCTGCAGGTCTACAGCACATCGGAGGGGCAATCCTTTATTGACGATTATTTTTACCTGTTGTTTGTAGCCTTGGGCATGATTGCTTATTTGGAGTTGCTGGAAAACTACCTGGCGGCATTGCTCCGGCCCCGGGTGCCTACTTTTTTCAGAGATGTTTTTGCCCGGGCCCTCGCTATGGGGTTTATCCTCGCATATGGCTTCGGCTACATCAGCTTGCCCACCTTTATTGTACTGTACGTATGCCGGTTTGTAGCGAGTATAGCCGGCATGCTGGTATTCGCCTGGTACATCGGGGAGCTGCATCTGCGCAACGGCTTGCCTATTTTCCGGAAGCCGGTTTTCAAAGAGATCGCTAGTTATAGTTTTTACTCGGTTTTTGCAAGCCTGGGCAGCAAAATCACCACCAAGATCGACATCCTGATGATCCCGGCACTGCTCAACTATGCCGCCGCGGGCATCTACACCGTGTATATGTTCTTTGCCCAGGTCATCATTATCCCACACCAGGGGCTGGCTAAAATTGCCTCCCCCCTTCTGGCGGATGCCTGGAAACGGGAAGCCTTTCGCGAAATCCAGGATTTGTACCGCCGACTGGCGCTTAGCAACCTTGCTGTAGGAATACTTATCTATGTAGGGATTATCATCAACCTCGACCACATTGCCACTATTCTCGGGGAAGGGTTCGAAGCGGGGCGTTGGGTAGCGGTCTTCCTTGGGCTTGGGCAACTGGCGCACGCTGCCAATGGGTACAACGGGCTCTTGCTCAATTACTCGCCTCTTTTTCGCTATGACCTGTTGTTTAAAAGCGCGACCGCCGTTCTGACGGTCATCACCAACTACCTTTTTATCAACTGGATGGGCATTACCGGTGCGGCTATTGCGACTGCCCTGACGATTGTGCTGATCAATGTATTCATACAGGCTTTTATTTACCGGCACTACCGCATGCATCCGTTCTCCTGGCGAATGCTGGGGCTGGTCGCTGCCGGGCTGGCCAGCCTGGGTGCCAATGCACTGCTGCCAGTTTGGGAATGGCACTTTTTGGCCGACCTGTTGGTGCGGTCCACTATAGTGACCCTGGTTTACACCGCTCTTATCATCGGGCTGCGCATTGCACCGGATATCACCGATTACTTCAGGGAATTTGTTGCCCATGTACGGCGGCTACTGTAAGCCCAGGATGCCCTCTACCGGGTTATAAAGGAGATTCACCCAGCCCTCGTACATTTTACCTGAGGGGTGCAAGCCGTCCTCCGCAATCAAATTGGGATCGGCCAGGCCTTGGCGGGAAAGGGGGGTTATATTGATATAGCTCGTACCGTAAATTTCGGCCTGCGTTTTGATATAACCATTGTATTTATTGAGCTCAGAACGTACCTGTTCCGGGTCATTCAGGTTATGTCCAAAGGGCGTGTAGGTATAATCCGGAATTGACAACAAAACGACCCGGCTAGTATCTCCCCCTGCCTGTTCAATTGCCAGCTTGAGCAGGGCCTCGTGGTCACGCTCAAAGGCGGAAAATGGCAAGCGCTGGTACTGGTTATTTACCCCAATGAGCAGGGTGACCAGGTCATAAGGGGCGTCTGCCGAAGCTTGGCGGGTGGCTTCCTGCAGGAGTTGGGAAGCGGTCCAGCCTGTTTTGGCAATTACCGTTGGCGGGTGCATCAGCACGCTGTCGCGGTGGTCTTGGTTAATGCGGGCCTGCAACCGTTCCGGGAAGCGCTCGCGGGTATCAATGCCTTCACCAAGCGTATAGCTATCGCCCAGCGCCAGGTAGTAAAGCGTATCCGCCGTATTATCCAACAGCCCGTTACCACCCTTAGGCTGAAGGCTGTTGCCCAGGTCATTTTCACAGGCTTGGAACAAAACCCCCAATAGCAGTACAAGCAACAGCAATCTCATTTTCATGTAACTCATTTTTTCTTCATTAAAAGGCAAAGGCGGCACCAAAAGTCTACTATTTATCCGTCGGAAAGGACCGTTTTATAGTTAAGACGTTGCATTGCTCTAAAGATACGTCTCTGCCAAAAGAAAGGTTATGTTAGCTGCCTTGCACAATACCATATTGTCGCCCGTACATCTTTGCCAACGGCTGCTTCCGCCAAACTGTCAGGACAATGGCAAGGTTAGCTGCCAGATCGGCTACCATCCGGGTAATGGCACGGCAGTTGAACATTGCGGGTAGTGATTCTTTTTATAGCACGCTATGATGGAATCCATCCCCTCTAATCAGCACCCCCTGATTGAGCAAAACTGGTTCTCTGACAATTTAGGCGGAAAGCCGTAACTTTGCGAACTATGAAC